>NZ_BAAGZD010000002.1:0-371780 GCF_054778895.1 Spirosoma fluminis | reverse complement strand
GGTACTGCTGTCACAAGCGGGAGAGTAGGAAGGTGCCACCTGGTGTCATTGTAAAGGCGATAGCCCATCCCGGAAGGGGTGGGCTATCGCCGTTTATAGGGTTTTATGAAGAAGACTGAAGTCGTTAAGCGCTGTGTATAGAGTTTAGGTTATTCGTGCAGCGTAGCCCAATAATCTTCTATTTGCGTTAAAGCTTCATCGATTGAATTTGCGACTAAAAGCAATGCTCTGTTCTCAGCTTTTAGAAAGCCATCTACGACCATGCGGTCTAATTGTTGTAAGATAAGATCGTAAAAGCCATTTGGATTAATAATGGCTATTGGTCCATTATATAATTTGAGTTGGCGCCAAGCCAATATCTCAAATAACTCATCTAACGTACCATATCCACCAGGTAAGGCAATAACCCCCTTAGCTAATTGAACCATTTTGAACTTCCGTTCGTGCATAGTCTCTACGAAATGTAGTTCAGTGAGGGTGTTATGAGCAACTTCCAGATCAGCTAAGAAATTCGGGATTACGCCCGTTACTTCACCGCCATACTGTAATACAGCATTAGCAACGACGCCCATCAGGCCGAAACCACCACCTCCATAAATTAATCGAATGTTTCGGCAAGCCATTTTTTGACCTAATTCGAAGGCGATGCTTTTATATATTGGGTTATTTCCTGAGCTAGATGCGCAGTAAACAACGATGCTTTGAGTAGCCACTAGTAACTAATATTTAATTAATAAATGAGTTGGTTGGCAAGAGTATTTATGTCTAGGTCGCCGAATGTGCCTGAACCCATGAGTAGAAAAATCTCTGCGGCACTACGTTGCTGATTGAGATAGGATTGTAGCTCGTTGGTTTCCGTAAAAACGTTCAATTGCGGGTTGTCAAAAGCACTCCGGATCTCATACACAATACTATGCTTAGAATTTTGAGTTAAGGCTGTATGGGAGTTGAAATAAACAACCCTAATATCGGCTGTATCTAAACATCCTTTATATTGCTCTAAGAAAGATTTAGTTAGATGGCTATATCCTTGAAGTTCTACAGCCGCTAACAGTTTGCGATTTGGAAATTGGTGCTTTACAGCTTCCGTAGTTGCTTCGACCTTTGAAGGGGCGTGAGCAAAATCCCAGAACAGGATACGATTTCCATTTTCAGCAATTTTTTCTAATCGCCGGGGCACTCCGGCAAAACTTGGTATAGCTAGGTAAAATTGATCTTCGGTAATGCCAATGCGGTCACACACGGTCATTGCTCCCGCCACATTTTTCATGTTATGCTCACCGAAGACTGATACTGGTATTTTCTTGCCTTGCTTGGTTACTAAATACGTTTGTTCGTCAATGATCTGACTCGCATGGGCCTCATAAGGTATTTTAGTTATATCAGTACGTTCTTTTTGGCCAATAACATCCAACATATTGTCGGTCTCATCGAAAGTAAGGATTCCTGCTTTGGGCATTGCTTCTGCCAGGGATTCAAACTGATCGACGTATTCATCCCAGGTTGGATAAATATTGACGTGATCCCAAGCGATGCCACTTATGAGGGCAATATGAGGATAATAATGCAGAAATTTAGGACGATTATCAATCGGAGATGATGCGTATTCATCACCTTCTATAATAATTATTGGAGCATCGCTGGTCAACTGTACCATCGTATCAAAGCCACTTAACTGTTCGCCGACAAGGTAATCGAATTGACGGTTGTGGTATTTTAATACGTGCAAAATCATGGATGTAATGGTTGTTTTTCCATGACTTCCCGCAATAACGACACGTTGCTTCTGCTGGCTTTGTTGATAGATGTATTCTGGATATGAAAAAATTGGTAACCCTAACTCCTGCGCCCGAACAAGCTCTGGATTGTCTTTTCGGGCATGCATGCCTACGATAACTCCGTTTAAGCCCGAGTGAATTTTTTCAGGAAACCAGCCCATGCTGTTAGGCAACAGACCTTGCTCGTTTAAACGGGTTCGCGAGGGCTCGTATATTTTGTCATCAGAACCAGTAATCGTATATCCTTGACGTTGAAGCACCAGGGCTAAGTCGTGCATAACACTACCGCCGATGGAAATGAAGTGGATGGACTGGGGCATTCGTTACATTTACATTTATTCGGATAGTAAAAGTACAGCTTCTTTTCGGTTTGGCGGACGAACCTGATTTCATGGTCTCATTCCATAGATTGACCGTGTTAAATTTGTAAAACAACCGAATCAAACTCCCCCCTTTTTCGTTAACTATTTTGCAGATAAACTAGACTTGGAAAGACCAGATTTTAACGTCAAATTCGCGCCTGTTTTTAAAACCACTAACCGCAATGGCCGGTAAAGTAGACCGGAGCGGACCGCTTATTTTATGCATAAAACCTAGGGATGAAGACATATTATGACCTCATTGACCAGACGTTTGAGTTTCCAACGCGGGAGTTCAACGTAGAGAACAACGAATTGATGTTCAATAATGTCCCGCTGATGGACATTGTCAAACAATACGGTACACCCTTAAAGCTTACGTACTTACCCAAAATCACGGAGCATATTGAACATGCTAAGTTGCTGTTCAAGAATGCCATGAAGCGCTATAATTACAAGGGCAACTATACGTACTGTTACTGCACGAAGTCATCTCATTTCCGGTTTGTGCTCGAAGAAGCGCTTAAGAACAATATTCACCTCGAAACGTCTTCAGCCTACGACATTCCCATTTTGCGGGAGCTTTATAAACTCGGTAAGATTTCGAAGAGTACATATATCATCTGCAATGGCTATAAGCGTCCGCTGTATACTCAGTATATCAGTGAGCTGATTAATGACGGATACACAAATTGTATTCCTGTGCTCGATAACCTAAAGGAGATCGAAGCGTATGAGAATTCAATTACGGCGGATACCGTAAATTTTGGCATTCGAATTGCAACGGATGAAGAGCCAAACTTCGCGTTCTATACGTCGCGTTTGGGCATTCGCTATAGTGATGTCAATGAGCTATACCGGAGTAAGATTGCGAGCAATGAGAAGTTCAAACTGAAAATGCTGCACTTCTTTATTAATACCGGGATCAAAGACAGCGCGTACTATTGGAGTGAATTAAGCCGGTTCATGTACAAATACTGTGAACTCCGGAAGATGTGCCCAGATCTGGATTCTATCGACATTGGCGGTGGATTACCGATTCAGACGTCGTTCCAGTTCACGTACGATTACCAGGCCATGGTCGACCAGATTGTGGAGAGTATACAGTGGATCTGTAACAAGAATAACGTACCTGTGCCACATATCTTTACCGAGTTTGGCTCGTACACGGTTGGTGAAAGTGGTGCGGTTATTTATAAAGTGATTGACCAGAAGCTGCAAAACGACAAAGAGCTTTGGTACATGATCGATGGCTCGTTTATTACCCAGATTCCGGATTCGTGGGGGATGGGTCAGAAATACATCATGTTGTCGGTCAACAACTGGGATAACCCTTATCAGAAAGTAAACCTGGGTGGGTTGACCTGCGACTCGCATGATTTCTATAATACCGAAGCGCACAGTGCGGATTTATACCTGCCAATTTTCGATCAGGATGCAGAAGATCAGTATATCGGTTTATTCCACACGGGTGCGTATCAGGAATCGCTGGGCGGTTACGGAGGAATCCAGCATTGTTTGATTCCTGCTCCGCAGCACGTAATTGTAGATAAAGATGATGAAGGCAACCTGCGCACCCGATTATTTGCACCTGAGCAAAATAGTGAGGTAATGCTCAAGATTCTTGGCTATGGCGGTGCCGAGCCCGGCATGACGGAGTTAGAGGCAACCGAAGCGGCTGAAGAGCGTGAGGAGGAAGCCGAGTTGCTGAAAGAAGAGAATTAAAATACTATGTTTTCGGTGATGAGCGTGTTTACGACGAAGCAACTAAGCACGCTCACACTGTTTTATTAAATGGGTATAAGAACTAACTACTATACTCGTTTACTTAGTAGTCTGACGCGATCACGAACGCAAACAGAAGAATAGATTCATGAAAAAGTTACTGATTATTGGTACTGTGCTGGCGACGTTATCGCTGGGATCATGCGCCCGAAGAGCAAATTGTCCGGCCTACGGGAGCGTACAAAAACCTGCGCCGACGCAGGTACGCGTGTAGGGAAAGACATTTTATAAATCACCCGAAGCAATGGTACGTTTGTTTCGGGTGATTTGTTTTATACAGATTCAAGCACAAACCGTGATGCTTCAAGTAGGTTGGGCGCACAGCCATCACATTCAGGGCCGAGTGCATCTTCATCGGTTATGCGAACGGTTCGAACCCCCACCCGTCGACCGGCCTGCATGTCACGTAACGCATCGCCGATCATCCAGGACTTATTGGGTATGATCTTATATTTAGCCATCGCTTTTTCCAACAGGAGCGAACCAGGCTTGCGGGTCAGAGATTCACTATCGTAGTTTGGGTGATGAGGGCTGTAATAGATGTCGTCAATAATATGCCCGCATTGTTCCTGCAAGTAGTTATAACAGGCCATTACGTCATCGCGCGTGTACAAACCCTTCGCTATTCCGGCTTGATTCGTGACTACGATCAATAAAAAGCCTGCTTCTTTTAATAAACGTAATGCCTCCGGAACTCCCTCTGGAATAATAAAGTCTTCAATCCGGTAGACATAATCTGTCCTATCTTCATTTAAGACACCATCTCGGTCCAGAAAAATGCATTTATTCATTGATGGAGGTATGGCTGATAACACGGCAATAATACGCTTATTCTATTATTTATTTGAAGTTTTACGTTATAAATGTATGTTAAATTTACAGAATGGGAACAAAAAAGCTTCCTGAAAAGGCTTTTTTTGTTCCCATGTATGATCAAGCTGTCAAATCTCGTAATCGCTGCTCCAGGGCCTGAATCTTAGCTTCTGCATCCGCTAGCTTCTGGCGTTCACGGTCAACCACGTCAGGCTTGGCATTAGCAACAAACTTTTCGTTCGACAATTTTTTCAACGTCGAATCCCGAAACCCACTATTATAATCCAATTCCTTACGAGTATTGATGATTTCCTGTTCAATATCAATTTCACCGAGTATGTTAACAAACAACTCATCACCTTTAATCAGAAAGGATATGCCCTCCGCTTTTTCATCGACGTAGCTGATGGCAGATACGTTAGCCATTTTGCAAATCAGCTGCTCCAGGGTCTGAAAGCGTTCGGGCGAGGTCGTCTTTATTGCCAATGGCAACGAAATCTTGGGCGAAATCTGCTTCGCGTTACGTATGTTTCGCACATTCGTGACAATATCAAACAGCACGTCAAAGTCGGTTAGCCTTTGAGTATCGACAGCATCAGGCTGTGGGAACGGAGCAACGCAGATACTTGATCCGTCTTGCCGTTCGCGGATTTCCTGCCAAATCTCTTCGGTAATGAACGGCATGAACGGATGCGTCAAACACATCAACCGTTCAAAGAGATTTATAGTAGCTTCATACGTTTCGCGGTCGATAGGCTGGGAAGCCGCCTTTTCCGCGTCATAGGCAGGCTTAATCAATTCAAGATACTGTGAGCAGAAGTCATCCCAGATAAGCTTGTAAATTGCCTGCAAAGCCTCTGAAATGCGAAACTTACTGAAGAGGTCTTCTATCTCAACCAGCGTTGTGCTGAGCTTCGATTCAAACCAGCTTATGGCTAATGAGTTACTATCTGGATAACCATTTGTTAACCGGTCATATACTCGGTCTACGGTTACTTTATCGCTAACTGTCCAGCCTTTCACTAACCGGAACGCGTTCCAGATCTTATTGCTGAAGTTACGACCCTGCTCAACCAGCTTTTCATCGAATAGTAGGTCGTTACCGGCCGCTGAGCTGAACAACATACCCGTCCGGACACCATCGGCACCGTACTGGTCGATTAGATCAAGCGGATCGGGTGAGTTACCCAACTGCTTCGACATCTTACGACCCAGCTTATCACGAACCATACCCGTGAAGTACACGTCTTTGAACGGGCGCTCGCCTTTGTACTCGTAGCCGGCAATAATCATGCGGGCTACCCAGAAGAAAATAATGTCGAATCCCGTTACGAGCGTGTTGGTTGGATAATAATAATCAACATCATTTGGTCCAGCCTTTGGGTCGTTGGGATCGCCAGAAGGCTTGAAGACCGACATTGGCCAGAGCCACGACGAGAACCACGTATCCAGTACGTCTTCATCCTGGATTAAGTCGGCTTCCGTCATGGCAAAAAGCAGCCGCTCATGCTGTACTTTCTCCAGTGCTTCGTGCTTGTTACGCGCTACTACGTATGTACCATCCTGAAGATAGAAAGCCGGAATGCGCTGGCCCCACCAGAGTTGGCGGCTAATGCACCAATCGTGCGGATTCTCCATCCAGGACCGGTACATATTCTTGAACTTGGCCGGATGCAGTTGAACCGTATCGTTCATTACGTTCTCGAACGCAGGCTTCGATAGTTCGTCCATTTTCAGGAACCACTGCAACGATAGCTTTGGCTCAATAACCGCTCCCGTCCGTTCGGAGGTACCGACGTTCGATTTATACTCTTCGGTCTTAACCAGGTTACCTGATTCTTCCAGTAGTTTGATAATCGCTTTCCGGGCCGCGAAACGATCCTGGCTGACCAGAATCTGCGCTTTCTCATTAAGCGTACCATCGTCGTTCAGAATGTCCAGAACAGGTAGGTTGTGGTTAATCCCCAGCGCATAGTCATTTGGATCGTGCGCGGGTGTAACCTTTAACCCGCCCGTACCGAAGTCCATCGTTACGTATTCGTCAGTAATAATGGGAATCTCGCGGTTAATCAGCGGAATAATCGCTTTTTTGCCGTGTAAGTGCTTATATCGCTCATCGTTCGGATTAACGGCAATGGCAGCATCGGCCATAATGGTTTCTGGACGTACCGTAGCGATGGTAATGTATTCACCGGCCTGTCCCGCAATCGCGTATTGGATATAGACCAGTTTCTGCTGAACTTCTTTCGTAATTACCTCCTCATCCGATACGGCCGTGAGACCTTGCGGGTCCCAGTTAACCATCCGGACTCCCCGGTAGATTTTCCCTTTCTCATACAGGTCAACGAATACGTCGATCACCGAGTCATAAAGCGCTGGCTCCATGGTGAAGCGGGTCCGGTCCCAATCGCAGGAAGCGCCCAGCTTGCGAAGCTGCGAGAGAATAATGCCCCCGTACTTATGCGTCCATTCCCAGGCGTATTCCAAAAACTGCTCCCGCGTCAGGTCATGCTTATTGATGCCGCGTTCTTTCAACATGGCCACTACTTTAGCTTCAGTCGCGATGCTGGCATGGTCCGTGCCGGGCACCCAGCACGCGTTTTTGCCTTCCATCCGGGCTTTGCGAATGAGCACGTCCTGGATGGTATTGTTGAGCATGTGCCCCATGTGCAATACCCCCGTTACGTTCGGCGGAGGAATAACGATGGTGTATGGCTCACGCTCATCGGGTGTCGATTTAAAAAGTTGGTTATCAAGCCAATATTGATACCACTTTTCTTCAATGTCTTTCGGGTTGTATGTTTTTGAAATCATAAAGCAGTTGGAATCAGGCTTCCTATAAGTCAGATTTTAAATTGAGCTGGCAAAAAGAGCCTGTATTACAGAAGGAAACGCAAAATTAGCTAAATTGAGTAGGCCGAAAAAACGAAAGCCGGTCTTTAGCCGTTTTACCGCTACACTTCATTGAGACGTTTATGGAATTCGGAAAAATACATAATCTCGACGCTATAAATTTGAACCTGCCGCCCGGTCACGCGTTCAACGCCCGGATATGGGCGAATGTAGAGCCAACGACCCGGCCTGGTGTTTTCATTGGTGGCCCGATCTGGGCGAATAAAGACTACGTTGGTAAAGTGTATCCGTCTAACGCGAGAGAGCGTGATTTTTTACACTACTATACCCGTCAGTTTAACACGATCGAGCTAAATACCACCCACTATCAAATTCCGACGCTCGGCATGATTGAGAAGTGGAAAACAGAAGCTACACCGGGCTTTACGTATTGTCCGAAGTTTCCGCAGGTAATCAGCCACGAACGGCAGCTCGTAGCCACTGAAAGCTTAACGGAGGAATTTGTAAATGCCATCTTGAGCCTGGAGGAACACCTGGGTATGTCGTTTCTGCAATTGCCTCCGTCTTTCAGTCCCGAAAAGTGGCCTGTGCTGGAAGCCTACCTCAAGATGCTGCCCGATGAGCTGGACGTAGCGGTTGAGTTTCGTCATCCTGACTGGTTTAGTAAAACTACTCGCGACGGCGGACCTGTCTGGCAGCAGACGCTCGAACGGCTCAATACGTTGCACCGGCACGTAGTAATTACAGACGTAGCGGGCCGACGGGACGTATTGCACATGGGCTTAAGCAGTCCGGTTCTGACGTTACGGTTCATTGCGAACGATGGCCATCCGACAGATTACAGTCGTACCGATGCCTGGATTCAGCGTCTGAAAACCTGGTTTGAGAAAGGATTACAAACAGCGTATTTGTTTATCCACGGTGGAGCCGAGAATGATACGGCACCCGAGTTGATCTTGTATTGGGTGAAGGAATTGAATAAGCACTGCGGTTTAAACCTGCGCGAACCGGTTTTACAGCCCAAAGTCGTGCAGGGTAGTTTGTTTTGATATCCAGCCAGAAGCGCTTATTTTTGTTCTATGATTAATCAGATCACAACGTTTTGGCATCATCATTCTGAGCGGTAGCGCGGCAGAACAGTATGCTCGTTTTTGTGAGTTAAGAGAGATTTTCCTCATCACATTATACAAAGCCCGGTTCTGCTAATGAGCCGGGCTTTCGCTTTATGAAAACTGTAATCGTTAAATACAACGCGGGTAACGTTCAGTCGGTCATGTACGCCCTGGATCGGGTAGGGGCCAGTTATCTGCTCACCGACGACGAGGCTGAGATTCGATCCGCTGATAAGGTTATCTTTCCGGGTGTAGGGGAAGCCAGTACCGCCATGGCCTATTTGCGACAGCGCGGTTTAGATAAGCTTATTCCATCGCTGAAGCAGCCGGTATTAGGCACCTGCGTCGGTATGCAGCTGATGTGCCGCCATTCGGAAGAGAACGACACATCCTGCATGGGCATCTTCGACATTGATGTTCGGCGTTTCCCGGCCCAGTCCGATTATAAGGTACCGCACACCGGCTGGAATAGTATTCACTCGCTACAAGGGCCACTGACGGAAGGTTTGCTGGAGAACGCGTATGTGTATTTTGTGCACAGCTACGCGGCTGATGTGTGCCCGGAAACAATGGCCGTGTGTGATTACGTTCGGCCGTTCAGTGCCATGCTACACCGCGATAACTTCTATGCGGCTCAATTTCACGCCGAAATCAGCGGTAATATCGGGCAGCGGATACTTGAGAATTTTTTAAAGTTATAACGCAACTTTTTATTTCCACCGCGTTTCATAACCCACTATTTTGTCTAACGTCTTCTCTCCTTCCAACTAATGCATATCATTCCCGCAATTGACTTAATTGACGGTAAAGCTGTTCGCCTGACCCAGGGCGACTATCGCCAGAAGAAAGAATACAATGCTCGTCCGCTTGAGGTAGCTCAGCAGTTTGAAGACGCTGGCCTGACGCGTTTGCACCTGGTAGACCTTGACGGCGCTAAAGAGAAGCGTGTTATTAACTGGAAGGTGCTAGAGCTGATCGCGTCAAAAACGAGCTTGCACATCGATTTTGGCGGAGGGGTTCAATCTGACGATGACCTACGGGTAGTGTTTGAATGTGGCGCAAAGCAAGTGACAGGCGGTAGCATTGCCGTCAAGCAGCCTGACGTACTGGAGCGGTGGCTGTCCCGGCATGGCTCAGAAGCCATCATTTTAGGAGCCGACGCCAAAAACGAAAAGATTGCGGTTAGTGGTTGGGAAGAAGGGACAGATGTATGGGTGTATGACTTTGTTGAGAAGTGGATTGAAAAAGGCATTAAATACGTAATCAGCACCGACGTAGCTAAAGATGGTTTGCTACAGGGGCCATCGTTCGATCTGTACCGGAATCTTCAGGATCAGTTTCCTAACTTAAATATTATTGCCAGCGGAGGAGTCAGTGGTATGCAGGATATTGAGACGCTGGCCGACATGGATGTGTTTGGCGTTATCGTCGGTAAAGCGATTTATGAGGGGCGGGTAACCCTGAAAGAGCTAAGTCTTTTTTCTACTCAATAACTGAACTTGTTATGAGTCGCCTTTTCGTTCTATTCCTGGCTTTATTGGTATCGACCTGCTGTCTGGGCGCTTCGGCTGATTCAACCCAGCAGCGCCGTTTTCAAAAACTGTCGGATGAGATGCGAATCAAAAAGCTAAGGTTAAAAGAGAACGATTATGAAGTGCGTATCTGGAACAAACAGTCATTGGCGTACGGAGACGCGCAGACGCTTTACCGGCTGGTCAAACGACGGGAGAAATTAACCGTTTCTAAGTATAGTATCTGGTGGAATAAATACGAGTTCAAACAGGCGACGGAGCGTAAGTCCGTAAGACCCGCTACAATGGAACTTTGGCAAAAACTCGTAGAGCACGATATGTTGACGTTGCCAGATATGGCAGCACTGCACGATCAGCTGTTTCCAAGCCCTCAACCAGATTCCGCCTGGAATGTGATTGAAGCGGACGGTACGGTTAGCGTAAAGGCAAAAATCCGAAGGAGTAAACAAGTAATTATAGGGGACGGCGAGGGGTATTATTTTCAGGTGTTTGGACAAAATAGATACCATGATTATGAATACGGCAATCCATACATCTATATCAAATACAGACCTGAAATTGTGGAGTTAAGCAAGGTTGTCGCTATTCTGAATGACATAGCCCAACTTTTTACAAGATAAAGTGATTGAGATAGCTTAAAAACGTAGCCGGGCCCGATTTACCGCAAATCGGGCCCGGCTACGTTTTTCATGAAGGTTAACTAAAAAAGAAGCAATTTCTTACGTCGATACAGGTTCGGCAAGTCGCTTTCAAATAAGGTGTATGGGTCCTGATAAAATTGCAAGAAATCCGGTACGCTGGCCTGTCCTGGATAGGGTGCGTAATAGTGCGTCGGGCTACGTACATCATTTCGCCAGACCAGTACGTATGCGAGTTGTACCTTTTCGGTTTTCAGGGCTTTTAGCAACGTATTTGTCCACCAGGTCGTATCTGGAATTGATTCAAGGCCCGTTTCGGTGAAGGCCGCCAGTTTTCGGGCTTTCCGTGCATAGTCCGAAACGATCTTGAGCTTAGCGACACCCGCTGTCAGATCATAGCGGCCATTACGGCCAAAATCAGCGTAATTGTCGACGCCGACCATGTCTACCCATTCATCGCCCGGATAACGGTCCAGATAATCAGCTTCGCTTTTGAACAGGCAGTCGGGCGAGAAGGCGTAAATAAAGTTGTGTACCTGCAAGCTATCCCGTAAGTAAGAAACGGTGAACCGCCAGAGTGAAACGAATTCATCGCGGCTGCAATGCGGTTTGCCCCACCAGAACCAGCCGCCGTCGAACTCATGATACGGTCGAAACACCATTGGTACTAACTTACCATCTTTGCCTTTTACGGACGTAGCCAGACTTGCCAGCGTTTGCAGAATCGCCTTGTATTGCTGATGATGCGAACCGCCCGGAATAAGATTCGATACGGCCGGAGCAGACACCGAATCTTTCCAGTAAAAACCGGTTTGTGGCGTTACCGGATTTGAAAAGTGCCAGGCTACAGTCGTTACGCCACCCCGATCGTACGTATTGGCAATCTGTTTACGTAATGACTCTTTCGTACGCTCAATAGCTTCGGGTGGTCGACCTGATAAGTCGCTAAAATCTACCCCTATCACAGCCGGATGCGATCCGCTTACCGATTTTACGTCAGAGCGGTCCGCTTCGCCACTCCAGCCGTGGCCGTACTCAGTAGCATGCTGATGCCCAAAAAGGATGTGTTTGCGAGCTAGTTTGTTTAGATTTTGGAAAAGCGCCTTTGTTTCTTTGGTGGCGTTGGCGTCAATTAACTTTGGCTTTGGCGCTGCCTGGCCTATTTCTGTAGCAGACAGGCATAGTAATAGGCTCATCGACATGAGAGCCGAAAAACTGGTATTCATTACAGATAAGTTAACTTGAGGCTATTAAAACTTCGCATTTCGGGTGACCGCTGGCCATGAATCTGTCCGGAACGGGCTGGCGGGAAAGCCCTCTGAGTTGACCAGGTTGGCATCTTCGGGGGCGTCTGCCCAGGCGTAGCGTACAGTTACTGGTTTCGGTACATCGGGGTGGGATACCACGACGCGGTTGCCTTGAATGGTGGCCTGAGCGTAATGAAAGACTTTGTCCTCGCCCGCAATTTCAAATCCCTTCAGATAGCCGTATTTATCCTTTACAGTCAACCCGTTGGCAACGTGTTTAAACGTAACAATGGCGCGTCCTCCGTCAAACTGAACCGATTCATACAGCGGTGAACTGTAATTTATGTTCTGCCCGTAATTTAATTTCAGGGCATTAACCGCCAGTCGGTGACCAACATCCTGCTTGTTTGTCGGGTGAATGTCCTTGGGATTGCCAACATCAATCGTTACGGCCATCGCTGTTTCAGGCAAACTCAGGGTCATCGTTTGGGCTTCCCGTAACTCAGCCCAACCGCTGCCCTGGTTGCTGCTCTGGTTAGCGCCGAAGCTGGACAGCTGCACGAAGTAGAATGGAAATTCACGATTCCACTTTTGACGCCAGTCGTTTATCAGCAAGGGAAATGTTTGCCGATATTGGTAGGAGCGGCCCGCGTTAGTTTCGCCCTGATACCAAAGAACGCCACGCATCGCAAACGGCACGAGTGGGGCAATCATAGCGTTGTAGATGCTGACGCCCACATTGTTCATGAAGCGCGTGTACTCATGCTTCTCTGCGAAAGCTGGCATCATCTGCCAATTATCCGCCAAACTGATACGTTGCGATTTGTCAGCTACGTACAGATCGTTAGCGAAACCCATCAGACCTAAACCATACCAGGATGGATTGATCATATTGCCCATTTTGACGATGAGTCGATTCTGCCCTGCTTTCCAGGTATTCGCTGGTACGTCGATCTTTCGTACGCCTTTCATCGTGCCTTCGAACACTAACTTTCCGTTGATGTAAACTTGATTAGGGCTATCATTCTCGGCTAAGCTTAATGTTGTCTGACCGGCAACCATATCCCCCGGAATCTCAACGCGCCTGGTTATATAACCTTGTCCCCGAAACCCGTGCATGTCTTTCCAGTCCCACTGACCAAACGGATCGGCTTTTTTCCAAGTGGAGAAATCGTAATTGGCGTCCAGGTATTTCCGCTCGTCAGCGGGCGTAGGATTCAGGGTAGTCGTGCCTAGTAACTCTTTGCGAAGATTGGCATCAACAAGACTATCGGCCTGCTGCCAAGTAGTTGGAAGATGTTGTGCATAAGTCCTAAGTTCATCGTTGCTCAACATGCCTTCTTTGCTGATCCAGCCTTCTGCCTGCGAACCGCCCCAGGATGAATGAACAAGCCCAATCGGAATATTCAGCTTCTGAGTCAGTTCACGGGCGAAGAAAAAGCCGATAGCCGTAAAGTCGCCGACGGTTTCGGGCGAGCATACGTTCCAGTCGGCGGTTTTCAGGTCTGCTTGTGGCGTAAGCGCCAGTTCGTGTTCAACCCGGATATGCCGAATCTGTGGAAAATTGGCGTTCTTCTTTTCTGCCTGGAAATTGTCAGCTTGCTTAACGGGCCACTCCATGTTCGACTGACCCGAGCAAAGCCACACTTCACCAATCAACACGTCATTGATAGCCGTTCCTCCCGATTTGGCCCGAACGGTTAGTTGATGAGGGCCACCCGCTTCGAGGGGCGAAAACCGAACCATCCATTTGCCGTCGGCATCGGCTTTCGCCTGTTGCATTTGCCCAGCCAATGACACTTGAACGGATTCTTTCGGTTTAGCCCACCCCCACACGGGAATTGGCTGCTGACGCTGCAAGACAACATGATCCGAGAAAATACGGGCAAATCGAACCTGACCAACGGCTGCTGAACTGATAAGAAAGAACGCAAAAAGGAGAAACCGCTTCATGAAAGAAAATAGTCGGACTAAGTAAACTATTGATACTGTTAAAAGGGGGTAGGAGAGTCAGTATAAGGTACTATTTGCCCACAGCTGGGGTTTCGGTCAATACGACCGAGTTACTGATAAACGCAAGCCGCTTGCTATCAGGCGACCAGGACGGAGTGTTAATCGTACCCTGACCACCGTAGATATAAGCAATTACTTTAGGAGGCTGATCACCCGATACGGGCATTAACCGTAAGTACACATGCTTATAGAATGGATGCTCATCGGCCTTCACTTCCTCTTTCAAAAAAGACAGAAACACAATCCATTTGCCATCGGGCGAGATGTGGGGGAACCAGTCGTGAAACTCACCGTTAGTCACTGCTTCCTGCTCACTGCCATCGGCTTTCATCCGCCAGAGTTGCATGGTGCCGGTACGGGCCGAATTAAAATAAATGTACTTGCCATCCGGGGTGTACTCCGGGCCATCATCCAGGCCCTTGGCCTCGGTTAGGCGAACCTCCGGCCCACCCGCCGAGGGAACCGTGTAAATATCGTATTCGTTGTTACGTGCTCCGGTAAACACCAACGTTTTTCGATCGGGCGACCAGCCGTGCAGGTACGATGGACCTTTCGGGGTGATTTGTTGCGGATTGCCGCCACCGATCGGAACGGTGTAAATAATAGAGCCACCCAGGTCTTTTACGCCACTACTTAGCCCCAACATTTTTCCGTCGAAAGACAGGACGTGGTCGTTGTTATTGTTCTTCACCTCGCCGGTGTTCAGCACTTTGGCCTGACGGCTCTTCAGGTCGAAGGTGTACATCAGCCCATCACCATTGTAAAGCAGTGTTTTGCCGTTAGGTGTCCAGTTGGGAGCCTGAATTGATTTCGGTGATGTATGGATAATCTGCCGGTCGCCCGTTGGTACATCCAGTATCTCTAAGCTGCTGGCCAGATACTCCCGATACGGCACTAAGGTTTCAGGAGCCGGAACGCTGATGCGGACGTCTTTGAAGATACCCCGCTCTACTACGTCCTTGTTGTGTGAGCCGACAAATAAGCCAACGTATACCTCATCGCCCAGTGGTAGATCCGTTACCTGCTCGGTTACGAACGGTTGCCCAAACTTGGCCACCCGCATCGTATACGTGTTGCCTTTGCGTTCGAGCTGGATTATGTCGGCACCTGTCAGCTTGGAACGGATCTCTTCCGTATTAGCGCCCGCTGTTCGTCGGAATTGCAGGGACGTCAGGCCGTCGCCGTGCTCAACCGCGTTGATGTGTGGCGATTTACCGTCCAGGCTGCTACGTACCATCCAGCCCACTTTACGGTGCGGATCGACGCCCTGGCCAATAAAACTGGCTCGGGTGTAAAGGATAAAATCGCCCTTCATGCGCTTCCACAGGAAGTGAAACTCATCGTGATCGAACCAGACATTATAGCCCGCACCTGACAGCTCATACTGACGAGTTTTGGGGTTATAGGAAGCGGAACCCGGTTTCAAAACAGACCCAACATCACCGTGACCATCGAAAATGCCAACGGATTGGTTTTGTGCCAATGCAGGATTACTGAGAAGTAGCGATAGGCTGGCTAATCCCGCTAGTGCCGTAAATTTTAAACTTATGCTCATGATTTTGATTGGGTTCGGTACTTTATAATTACCTGGTAGTTAAAGTGAACCGACGAATGCTTTTACTTTCTCCTCATTCAAGCTCCAGGCAGGAAACTATATTCGCTGATCGAGTTTATTGACGTCCTTCTGAAAGGTTGGGGAGAAAAGAAAGCGTACCTCACTCAGAATGGCCTGATACGACAAGAGGCAAGTTAACTTGCCTCTTGTCGTAGTGAAACTGTGCTTATTTAACCAGCATGATGTCGTCGAAATAGAACGTTTCATCCTGCTTGTCAGGCCCCTGGATCCGGAAGCCTACCTGCTTCAACGTTTTGCCAGGTACCCAGAAATCGATGTCAGACAATTTGAGTTTAAAGTAATTCCAGACACCTGCTTTTACGTCGATTTTGTTTTTGTCAACGAAGTCGCCGAAACCTGCTTTGCCCGCATCGGTTGTCAGGTAAAGCGAGTAATCGGCCGAGCCCCCTTTGATCCAGCCCGTTACGTAAGTGTAATCTGCCGAATACTCAAGAGCGGTCGCTGACCAGTTAGCCAGGCCAATTAAGTGCCAGTTGCCTTTCTGATACGTCTTGCCTACCGAAGCGGTGCCGGTTTTGAACTCTTTAGTCGATACAGCGCCCGCGTCTCCCCACGAATTATCCTGGAAGCCAGCTCCGTAGGCGTCCGTGAAGATTGCGTACGCTTTATCCGTGTTAATAAACTCCTGCTTCGTCCGAATGCGGCCAGTACCGTTCGTAATAGCCAACGTACCCCGGTTTAACGTAGTAGCTGGCATTTTAACGACCAACTTCTTTTTCTCTTTCGAGATGATTGTAGCTTCATCCGAGATGCCCTTCACCGAGTCGGCTATGGCTACAGACTTCACATCATCCAGGTTGTTACCCGTGATTGTAATCTCGGTACCATTGGTGAAGTTATAGTTCGTTACGTCGTTGACCGTCGGGTAAGCCAGTACTTTGAATTGTACAGACACTGATTTGCCTTCGCTGTTCGTGAACGTAACGTTCTGCATACCGCCCGAGGCTTCGCTGGGTACACGGAAAATCAAGGCACTTTCGGTGTTCAGCGTAGGCTGGAAACCCGCCGGTACGTTCTGCTTCTCGAAAACAATGGTACGTATATCGCCAAGACCAGTACCGGTCAGGGTCACTACCGAGCCGCTGGCAGCGGAATCAGGCATGATCTTCGTGGCAACTGGGTTGCCGGGGGCAACCTGAGGACGCCCGTCGGTATCTTTCTCGCAGGAGCTGAGAGCCAGACCGGTCAGCAAAGTCAGCCCGGCTAGTGGTATATATTTCTGGAAATTCATGGATCTCTTAGATTTAAGGTCATTTAGCATTGGTGATTACTCAGTAAGAACAGATGAGTAATCACCAATGACAACTGCTTACTTGTAATACGGAACAGGCTCTTTACCCAGCTCGGGATCCTGAACAATTTCACCAGCCGGAATCGGCAGAAACATTTTGTCCTCGGTGAAATTGGTGATGTAGGTCGGTGCCGTTACCGTTCCACGATTCTGCTTCTCAATGATGGCTTTCGCTTTAGCATAGCCCTGGCGCTGAATGTCGTACCAATAGTCACCTTCGAAAGCAAACTCAACCCGGCGTTCGTGCAGAATATCATCGTTGGTAATCGATGTCTTCGCCACCAAACCAGCCCGAGTTCGTACTTTGTTGAAGGCATCGAGTGCACTGGCATCACTTGTGGAGGCTCCACCCGCCAGCACCGCTTCAGCATAAATCAGCAGAATATCGGCGTAGCGAAGCAGCACAACGTTGTTACCTGAATTTTGACCCAGCACCGTTTCACCCCCAAAACCCTTACCGGGTCCGGCAAAGTACTTGACGAGGTTCGCACGCGTTGGGCTTAAGCTTCCCCCGTCTTCCGTTGGCTGAAGGGTGTCATATTTGAATCCGCCCGCCATGAATGCGTTGTACTTAGGCGCATTCGCACGTTGTGGTTTCCAGTTCGGGTTGGTCCAGCCGTGTTCCATCACCGACCATTTCCGGCGCAGATCACCAAATTCGTATTCTTTTAGCATGTCCAGCGACGGAACGTACATTTCCCAGGCATCCGCTTCAGCGGTACGTAACGCGCCCGCACCCCGGTCTGGGTTTTTGATGTTACCCGTACCCCAGGGGTCCTGAGCCAGCTGGTGCTGAATGGAGAAGATCGCTTCGTTGTTGTTGTTCATGCTCATCTTCGTGAACATGCCGCTGTAATCGTTCACCAGCGAGTACTTGCCCGACTGAATAACTTCCTGCGCTTTCGTCTTAGCGTTTGCGTAGTCTTTGTTATACAGATACAGCTTTGCCATCAGCGCTTTAGCGGCATATTTCGTTACCCGGCCAGGAACGTCTGACTCGGGCAGACCGGCTTCCGCCTGCTGCAGTTCTTCTAACGCAAAGCGCAGTACGTCTTTTTGCTGGTAACGGGGAATGTTGAAGTTACCCGACAGCGCTGTTTCACCTGGATCGGTGATGATCGGTGCTGCTCCCCACGTACGAGCGATGTAGAAATACATCAGCCCCCGGATGAAGTGTGCTTCGGCAATAGCTGGGTCCAGATAAGCTGCGCCACCACCGGCTGCTTTCTTCTCTTCGAAGGTCTTGATCATTACGTTCGAGTACCCGATGATCTTGTAGAACGCACCCCAGGCCGCCCCGATCCGCTCGGAAGCCGACGAAACGGTGAAGTTCAGGTATTCGACGTCAGTATAGGTAAACATGTTACCCGCCATTACGTCGCCGATAGCATCCTGTGCCCGGCTTTCGTAGTTCCGCCAGGGCAGACCGCTGTACAGGGTGCTGGTAGCCGCCCGTACCTCGTCGGCATTGTTGTAATAGTTACCGGTTGTCGTACCCGACAACGAAGGGCGCTCGATGAAATTTTCTTTGCAGGCACTTAGCAGGAAAACCGGAGCCAGCAGCGCTGCATATATGAAATTACGTTTCATGTCGATTGACTAAAGAGTGAAAGAGCGAAAGAATGAAAGAGTGGGTTTCCTCGGAAGTAGGGTGAAAAGCGACTTGTAGTGGCAATCCGCTCGTTCACTCGTTCGCTCGTTGAATTCTAGAATTGCAGATTCGCGCCTACGGTGAATGTACGCGGGTTCGGATAGTGACCTGTGTCGACGTTCATCAGCTTGATGCTGTTGTTGAAGGCACCAATTTCAGGATCGTAGCCTGAGTACTTCGTGAACGTCTTCAGGTTCTGAATCGACCCGTAAACCCGCAGGTTAGCTATTTTCGCTTTGCCCAGCAGATTCTTCGGCAGGCGGTAACCCAGCGTGATGTTCTGAATCCGAGCGTACGAAGCATCTTCTACGTAGCGGTCCGACATTGCCGTGTTGTTCTTGTTCGTGTTCGTGAACCGGGGCAAGGCACCATCCGTATTGTCGGCCGTGTAACGATCCGTTACGGTATTCATCTGGTTGGTATAGGCGTTGTTCAGGCCTTCCAACTGCCAGCGCAGGAAGTTGAACGCCTGAGCGCCCTGGCTTCCCTGTAAGAACAACGAGAAGTCGAAGTCTTTGTAGTTCAGCGAGTTGGTCAGGCCCCAGGTAAACTTCGGTAGCGGACTGCCGATGTAGGTGTAATCCTGAGCGTCGATCTTGCCATCACCGTTGATGTCCTTGAAGCGAACGTCACCCAGCCAGGTTTCCGTCTGGTTGACTTTGTAGCCAAACTGGGGAAGACTATTGTCCAGATCAGCCTGCGTACGGAACAGACCATCGGTAACCAGACCCCAGAACGAACCAACCGGACGACCAGGTGTAGTGTGCGTAACCAGGTAGTTGTTGTAATATACCTTACCATCAAGAGCCGACGCGGCACTGGCGGCCTTGTCGTACTTGTTCGTGAACTGCGTGAAGACAACGTTCGTCTTCCAGCTGAAATCACCCCGTTTGATGTTCGTCGTTGTCAGACCGATGTCAACCCCGGTATTGGTCATCTGACCCGCGTTGCCCAGCGGTGCTTTCAGGTCGTCCCACTGATCGCCAACTCCAATCAGGTTCGGACCGGTCAGGAAGATGATCATGTCCGACGTTACTTTCTTATACACATCGATCGTTGCGTCGATGCGGCCGTTGAAAAAGCCCAGGTCAACACCCGCGTTGGCCGTTTTCACCGATTCCCATTTCAGGTTCGGGTTTGGAATCCCGTTAATCATATTCGACGAACCGAAACCGACCGGACCCGAGAAGAACTGCACGGCACCGACGTATGCTGGGTTCGGTGCGCCACCGGGGAAATTCTGGTTACCCACAACCCCGTATCCCAGGCGCAGTTTAGCATAGCTCAACGTGTTGGCGATGGCACCTTTCATGAACTTTTCGTTCGAGATCGTCCAGCCTGCCGATACGCCGGGGAAGTAACCCCACCGGTTGTTCGGTCCGAAGTTCGACGAACCATCCGCCCGGAAGCTGGCCGACAGCGAGAACCGATCGTCGTAGGTGTAATTGGCGCGGGCAAACCACGATTCCATCGCCCACTGTCCTTTACCACCACCGAGTCCCCAGGTCGTTTGATCCGCGCTACCCGTGTTGAGGTCAAAGATGTTTGCCTGCAAATCAACCTTAGTCCCCGAAATCGCCTGGTAATACGAGTTCTGCGCCTGGTGGCCAACGGTTGCCTGAATACCATGCTTTTTAACGTACTTGTTGTACGTCAGGTAGTTGGTCAACGACCAGTAGTAGCTGTCCGAACGGGAGTCGATCAGCTTGCTCCGGAACGACGTACCACCCACGTTGCCGGCCTTCTGGAACGCTACGTTGTTGTCCTGACCCAGCGAGTACGATAATTCGTTCCGTAACGACAGGTCTTTCGTGAACTGAAGTTCGGCGTATAAGCTACCAAAGATGTTGTTCGTCGTTTTGGTGTTGCCGCGGTACTGGCTGTTTCCAACCAGGTTCGAGTTGTTGTATTGTACACCTCCAACCGTTTGGCCACCGCCCCACGAACCATCCAGGTTTTTTACCGGAATAAGCGGACTTGTTGACGCACCATACCAGATGGTACCTTCGGCGGCATCCGCCAGCGATACGTTCTGGATGCTGCGCGATACGTTAGCGCTCAGCCCTACTTTCGCCCAGCTTTTCAATTGATTGTCGAGGCTGAACCGTGACGAATACCGTTTGAAATCCGAACCCAGCAGGATACCCTTGTTCTGGAAGTAGTTCAGCGACAGGTAATAGGTTGTTTTGTCTTTACCGCCCGAAAAGCTCAGTTGCTGGTTGTTGATGGTGCCGCGCTGGAACATCGCTTCCTGCCAGTCGGTACCGGTACCGAGCAGATCCGGATTCTTGAACTCGTCGGCAACGGGGTTGCCGATGATTGGCAACACTTCGTTCTGATAACGAGCGAAATCGCGCAGGTTCATCAGGTCCAGCCGACGAGCCACTTCCGAAACGCCTGTATACATTTCGTAATTGATCTTGCCTTCGCCCGATTTGCCTTTCTTGGTCGTAACCAGGATAACGCCGTTGGCCGCCTGCGAACCGTAGATCGCCTGGGCCGATGCATCTTTCAATACGTCGATCGACTCGATGTCGTTCGGGTTGAGCATGGCCATGACGCTGTTTCCGGTTTGCCCATCGCCACCACCCAAGCCAGCATAACCCGAGCTGGACGACGTATTACCGCCAACAAACGGAACACCATCGATTACGAAAAGTGGATCGTTGCTATTGATGGATGTCACACCGCGTACTTTCACGGATACTCCACCACCCGGCTGACCACCGTTGCTGGTGACGGTCACACCCGCGGCTTTCCCTTGCAAAAGCTGGTCAACACCGGCGGCCGGAATATCTTTTAACTCGGTGGCCTTGATGGTCGTGATCGACGACGTAACGTCGGCCCGCTTCGCCGTACCGTACCCGATTACGACTACTTCGTCGAGCGACTGGTCGGCGGTTAGCAACGTAATGTTCAGCGTGGTGCGCGTGCCAACCTCAACCTCCTGGGTTTTCATCCCGATGAAGGAAATAACGATGGTCTTGGCACCCGCGGGCATGTTCAGCGAAAATGCGCCGTTGATGTCCGTTGTGGTACCGATCTGGGTGCCTTTTACGGAGACTGTAGCGCCGGGAAGCGTGTTGCCTTTCTCGTCGGATACGGTCCCTTTGATGAGGGCTTTAGTGTCCGACGGGGCGGTGATGATACTCGTCTTAGCGCCCTTTGTGGTCGCTAATGCAGCCCCGTTTCGATCGGAGGCTGGTCTTATCATCGTTCGTTCCTGGGCGCTGACCGTTAGCCAGCTGCTCAGCAGGACGACGCCTGAAAGCACATGTTTAATCATATGAGGTACAAATTAATATAAGTATGTTACTAGGGATGGTAGACAAAATCGGATACGTTCCGCCAGACGAGCCATCAAATCGCCTGAATGTGTTATGCCAGTATAGGAGTCGGTTTAATTAGTTTTTGCATAGGTAATGAGATCATGACCGAGGTGCCCCGCCGGGCTTCACTCTGCCACATGACCTGGCCGCCCAGGTAGTCGATCCGGGATTTGATGTTGGCGATACCGTTGCCTTTCGAGGACTCTTCCGAAAAGTCACCTCCCTGTCCATCGTCATCGACACTGACGAGCAGGGTTTCATCATTAGCCATGATTTGTACGGTAATTGTCGTTGCGTGGGCATGCTTCAGAGCGTTGTTCAGCAACTCCTGCACAACCCGGTAAATCATGACCGACGCTTCGTCGCCCAGCGCCAGGGTCTCTCCGTAATGCTCCAGAAACAGCTTCGTCTCGTTTACCAGATTCAGTTTCTGAACCAGATCTTCGAGGGCGGGTACAAGCCCAAACGTTGATAGGGCATAAGGGCGCAGATCGTTCGAGATCAACCGCGTTTCGGTGCAGGCTTCGTCCAGAAACTGGTTCAGGGGATCTTTTACCGACACCGGAAGCTGCTCCTGATGCGCTTCGACGAACAGCTTGATCCGGGACAGTTGAATGCCCAGCCCATCGTGCAGATCGCGGGCAATCCGGCTACGTTCGCTTTCCTGACCTTCGATCATTGCCTGCAGCGATTTCAGCTCCAGCTGCCGGATTTGCTGCTGCGCAATCACAGACTGCTGGTGCGTGATTAGTTTCTGCTGGCGACGCAAAAACACCAGGGCAGCCACACCCAGCACACTTATAATCAGGACAGCGATCAGGGCCGAATTCAACATACGTTGGTGATTGCTTTGTTGTTCAATGAGTTGTTTCTCAACGGCCAGGGTTTTGATCTGACTGTCTAATTCCTGCAGGCGAATGCTTTTAGTCTGTTCGGACGTATAAAACTTATCGGCAAAAGCCATCGCCTGCAACGAAATGGTGTAGGCCTTTTTGTAATCGCCCATGCTGGCGTAACTGTAGGCCGAATGTTTAGCCAGTTCCCGCAGCATCGCTACGTTGTTCTCAGCTTTAGCCAGACTGTAGCTTTTCTGATAAGCCTCCAGCGCAGCTTTGGGGTGGTTCCGGAACTGCTCGACAATACCCAGGTAAAAGTGATTTAAGGCAATCAGCCAGTTTACATTCAGCTGTTTCGCCAGTACCAAACTCTGGTTGGCGAAGTACTGAGCCGAGTCGGGCTGCTTGGTCCGTGAATACGTATTTGCCAGCAGATTTTGCGCAAACGCCTGGAAATAGCGCTGCTTGTGGCGAGCGCTCATTTGTTCAGTTTCACGCAGTCGCGTAAGCAGATTCGCGTCCATGGGTTCTTTCTTCTGATCGATGTTTGCCAGCCCCAGCCGACATTCAATGATTTTGGGCACCCGATGCGTGCGCTCAAAATATTGAAGCGCCTTTTTAAAATACTTTTCCGCCGACGACTGCATGAAGTCGTCATGCGAGTAATAATCGCCGATGGCAATGTGCTCGGTGTAGTAGCCCAGCGAGTCACCCACTAAGCTGTAGTATTTAAGCGCATTGAAATAAGCGTCCACCGTGTACTTATTATAGCCGTATTGCTGATGGTACAGTCCGCCTAAGCGGTCGTACGCCGTAGCCGCCTGCTTATAATTTCGGTCAGCGAGCAACTGTTTTATCTGCTTTTTTACTTGCTCCATGGGCAATGCATCACCTGCTGCCTTACTCTGCGCGAATAGGCTGAATACGATAAGCAGGAAGGCTCCCAGGAACGTTTTCATTAAATCAGGCACTAGTGAGCGGGTTTCAAGTGCTCTCCAGAGCATGTAGCTGCTTTACTGAATATTGTGAACGAGTTAGATTTAGCTGAATCAGGCGCCTGTTATTCGATGCACTGCATCTGCATGGCGGTTTTAATCAGCAGGGCCGTGTTCGGAACGCCAAACTTCATGAGCAAACTGCTGCGGTGAAACTCAACGGCTTTGGTGCTGACAAACAATTGCGTCGCCATCTGCTGAGTCGTCAATCCCTGCGCAATCAGATTCAACACCTCCGATTCGCGCGGGGTAAGGTTCGGTCTTGAACTGCTGCCCACCAGCGACTTTCTGGTTTTTCCCTCGTCGTGGAGGAGAATGTGCATGATCGTCTCGTTGAAGTACTGCTTCTCCTGATGCACGGTACGTATGGCCTGAAGCAATTCGATCTTGGTTGTATTCTTCAACAGGTATCCTTTCGCTCCTTTTTTGACGACTCGTTTAATCAAACTGGCGTCGTCGTGCATGGTTAGTGCAATCACTTTAATCGTTGGATGCGACCGGGTAATCAGTTCGCAAAGACCGAGTCCATCGTCAATCTGCGGAAAGGAAACATCCAGCAATACGACATCAATCGGTATTTGTTTTAACGACTCAATCACCGAAGAGACGTTGTAACACCGTTGCACCACTTCAATTTCGGATGAGCCCGATACCAGTGACTCTATACCTTCTACAAATACGTTATGGTCATCCGCAATCAGTACTCGTATCATTTAGTTAAAATAGTTCTTGTCAACAGCAGGCAGATTATCCTAGAATTATCGCAGTTGAATTTTTGATGAAATTATCCGTATTCAAACGACCGCCTGTTCAGCCAGTTACTAAGAATTTTAAACCGTATTTATCAAATTTAGGGAAGAAATAGTGCCTATTATTGAACTTTACTCAGCAAAATTAGGACTAAACATTACGTTCAGGAATAGTGAAAACCCCATTTTATAAAATTTAGGGTTAACCCTAGGTATCCTGTATTTCCCATGTGTCAAGACTGTATTTATTGATCAGCCCAAAATCAACAATTATCAATTTAAGCTTTCGCATGTAGGTATACAATTGACTGTATATCGTGGAAAGACATGACATTGCCGAGAACTCAAGACAAAAGACAAGCCCGACAGTCGATCCAGTTGGTAGCAGATAATCAAGGAAGAGTAGGATGGAGTTATGTTGGTAACGCATTTTTACCGGTAATACGTTTCCAGATTTCGGATGAATTGGGTAATTTTTCTACAAATTATATGGGATTAGTACAGTAATCTGATCGTCAGAAGGTAAAGGCTAAAGTGCGATATTTGCGGACTGGACAAAACCACCACTCATTCATGTCTGCGTACGTAATCAGCGCCGATAAAGCTAAACTGGACATACCGCTCATTCATCGGTTCCTGAGTCAGGAAGCCTACTGGTGCTTAAATATTCCACTAGATATCGTTCAGCGCTCGATCGACAACTCGGTTTGTTTTGGGGTATATGACGGGGAGCAGCAGGTAGGGTTTGCGCGCGTGGTGACCGACCTAGCCACCTTTGGCTACCTGGCCGATGTGTTTATTTTGCCCGAGCATCGCGGTAAAGGCTTATCGAAGCAACTTATGGTATTTATCATGGCTTATCCTGCTTTACAGGGGTTGCGCCGGATGATGCTGGTTACCCGCGATGCACACGGACTGTACCGGCAGTTTGGTTTTGAAGCCATCGATAGTCCAGAAAACACAATGTTCATTAAAGCATTTACAGCGTACTGATGCTCACGAAACGTATTATTCCCTGCCTCGACATTAAAGACGGCCGTACGGTAAAAGGAACGAATTTTGTTAACCTGCGCGATGCCGGTGATCCGGTTGCCCTGGCTGCTGCCTATGCCGAACAGGGGGCCGACGAATTGGTTTTTCTCGACATCACGGCCACTGTCGATGAGCGAAAAACACTGATTGACTTGGTGCGCAACGTAGCACATACCATTAATATCCCGTTCACCGTCGGGGGCGGCATCTCGTCCGTGGCTGATGTATCAGCGCTGCTGAATGCCGGGGCTGATAAAATTTCGATCAACTCATCGGCCGTACGTAACCCTGATCTGGTCAACGAGCTGGCGCTTGAATTTGGCAGTCAGTGTGTAGTCGTGGCCATTGACACGCGGTACGTAGACAACGAACACATTGTTCACACCCACGGCGGACGAAAACCGACGGAGTTACGCACGATTGCCTGGGCGAAGGAAGTTGAAAATCGGGGAGCGGGGGAAATTCTGCTGACGTCGATGGACACCGATGGCACGAAAGCCGGTTTCGCAATCGACCTGACAGCTGAGATTTCGGGGAGCGCCAACATCCCGGTCATTGCGTCGGGCGGGGCTGGTACCATGGACCACTTTGTCGATGTGTTTACAACAGGTAAAGCCGATGCGGGATTAGCTGCCAGCATTTTTCACTTCAAAGAAATCGAAATTCCTGCCCTAAAAGGCTATCTCCGCGAACGAGGTATTGAAATGCGCATAACAAACTAATGAAACCGAGGCTGAATAGTGGATCGGATTCAGGTAACTAACCTCAGTAAGGAACAGCCTTTGTTGTGTGTTAACGTTAGTACTGGCCATAATTTTTACAGATTCATCGAACAATAAAAAAGCCCCGAAATTGGGGCTTAGTAAGTGTCTCTAAAATTTGGCGGTTGCCTGTTCTGCGGGTTTCAATTTCTCCTTGAATACCTTTTTAAACTTATCGAGCTTGGGCGCAATCACGAAGGCGCAATAGCCCTGCTCGGGGTTGTTGGCAAAGTAACTCTGATGATACGCTTCCGCTTCGTAAAAGGTAGTGGCCGGGCTGATTTCCGTGACAATCGGATTCGCGTAGGCACCAGCTTTGTTCAGTTCTGCTTTCGCCGTTTCGGCCAGTTGCTTCTGCTCATCGGTGTGGTAGAAAATCACCGAACGATACTGTGTACCGACATCGGCTCCCTGGCGGTTTAGGGTCGTTGGGTCATGGCTGCGGAAGAACGCTTCCAGCAGTTCCTGATACGTTATCTTGCTGGGGTCATACGTCACTTCAACGCATTCGGCATGGCCGGTTGTGCCCGTGCACACTTCTTTATAGGTCGGATTAAGCTTCTGACCGCCCTCGTAGCCAGACACCGCATCCAGTACGCCATCCAGCGATTCATACAAAGCTTCTGTACACCAGAAACAGCCTGTTCCGAAGGTAGCTTTCTCCAGTGTAGCCGGTTGATTCGTTGTCATAGTTGTTGATTTCTGTTAATTGACCGGTTGCGCCTGAACCGCCAGCCCCAGGGCCGACAAAAAAGCGGTGGCCAACACCGTTACTTGTTTACGAAGCACAGTTGCAACCATTAAGTTGGTTTGTAGTTGTACAATACATAAACAACGTAACTCTTCAGCGTAAAGTTTGCGCCCTGCCTCCGTGAAAGACTTCGACACCAACCGCTTCCGCTACGACGGCTCCGAACCCATTAAAATTAAAAAAGCGCCCACTAAAGTAGATGACCTCTACAAGGACGACGATCATTACGAAGAGCTGTTACGTCAGCAGGCGGCCCAGATCGACAAGTGGCAGAACCGCCTGTATGCCCACAACCGGTTCGGCGTACTAGCCATTTTTCAGGCGTTGGATGCCGCCGGTAAAGACGGAACCATTCAGAATGTATTTACCGGCACGAACCCGACGGGGGTGCGCGTCTATTCGTTTAAGCGGCCGACCGAACAGGAGCTTGACCACGACTTTCTATGGCGAAGCTGGCGGGAACTGCCCGAACGCGGCACGATTGGAATTTTTAACCGCTCGTATTACGAGGAAGTCCTGGTAACGAAAGTCCATCCGGAGATTTTAACCGAGAGCCAGCGGTTGCCCGACAAAGCGACGGAAGACCTGGATAAGCTCTTTAAGCGTCGGTATAAGGCGATTCGGCACATGGAAAAGTTTCTGCACCAGAACGGTTTTCCGACTATTAAATTTTTCCTGCACGTATCCAAAGAAGAACAGGCCGATCGGCTTATCGCTCGTATCCAGGACCCAGGTAAAAACTGGAAATTTGACGAAGGCGACGTGAAAGAACGGGCGTTCTGGGACGATTATCAGAAAGCCTATGAGGACGCTATCAATGAAACCGCCACCGGTAAAGCGCCCTGGTACGTGATTCCTGCCGACGATAAAAAGAATATGCGCCTGCTGGTTGGCCGAATCCTGATCGAGGAGCTGGAAAAGCTGCCCATCAAGGAACCAGAACCCGATCAGGAGCGCTTTAACGAACTACAAAAACTCATTCCTGTCATTCAGGCTCAATAGCAAGTAAGCTAACAAAACCCCGAAAACTGACGAGAAACACCAACTCATTATGAAAAAGCCGCCAATCTCGTCATTTCGTTACGTAGGAAAACGAAAATTTCTGACTGCTGAAACGCCAACCCTGATCGAGCCGCTGTACGCCGACGAAGCCGACCACCGTCGACAGCTCGACAGCCTGGCCGCCCGCATGGATCAGGCCCAGAACCGAATGCACGCTCACGAAAAATATGGGTTGCTGGTGGTTTTTCAGGCGATGGATGCCGCGGGCAAAGACAGCAGCATCCGGCACGTATTTCGGGGCGTCAACCCGTCGCGGTTTAAGATGGTGCCGTTCAAAAAACCCGGTGACGAAGACTTGAAGCATGACTTTTTGTGGCGGTTCTGGCAGGAGTTGCCCGAGCGGGGTAATATCGGCGTATTCAACCGCTCGTATTACGAAGAGGTACTCGCGTTACGTGTTCATCCTGATCGGCTGCGTGACCAGTCGATTCCGGAAAACCTGCTGCCTGCCAACGACAAAACGCTCTGGCAGCAACGCTTCGGCGACATTGTGCATTTCGAAGACTATCTGTTCCGCAATGGCTTTCCCATTGTCAAGTTTTATCTGCACGTGTCCAGAGAAGAGCAGGGTAAGCGGCTCATTGCGCGTCTGAAAGATCCCGAAAAGCAGTGGAAGTTCAGCGAGAACGATCTGGAGGAGCGGCAATTCTGGCCTGAGTACATGCAGGCGTATGAAGACACCCTAAATGCTACCGCAACAAGACAAAACCCCTGGTACGTAATCCCCAGCGACGACCGGCCGAACCAACAACTGATCATCGCCCACATCCTTACAGATATTCTGGAAGCTTTGCCAACCGGGTTTCCGAAGACCGAGAAAGCGAAAGTTGATTCCCTGATTAAACAGATTGAAAAACAGGATGATAAGTAATTGCTTTTGCTTACTTTAGAGCAGCAAACTTTAGCCTGAACAGCGCTGACAATGGATACTTTAAAGCTGACACTTCTGGTTATATTCATTGGGATACGTAGTGTCGTTGCTCAATCGGTTTCGTTAACCGAAGATTCTGTATTCAAGGCTGTTTTAGGGCGCCAGATGCGGTATCCGGTTTTGGCGGAGCAGACAGGCGTATATGGGCGCGTTTACGCCTGCTTTACCATCAATGAGCGGGGGCATGTAGAACAGGTGCAGGTGCTGGGTAGTGGCGATTCGAAGTATGGCTTTACCGAAACAGTACGGAAAGGACTTACGGCCCTGCCTCCGCTTCAGCCCCGGTACGCCCGACAGTACGTGTTGCCAATTGATTTCGCCTACATCAATTATAACGAAAGTGCGGAGCCGTTGCTGGCTTCTGCGCAGAGTCTACCCGCCCTTTATCAGCAGGGGCGTATGTTGCTGAAGCCTGTGCGGATTATGGGTAACAGCCGGACCTACCGACATAACGGCACCTTAATGCCTTCTCCTTTGCATACGCCGGAACGCCGTTACTATTAATCGCTTCCAATTGATCCGGACAAATGGCCATTTATTGATTCTGTACAACGTGCAGGACCGTTCAGCCTTTGCTTTGGCGGTTTCATCTAAATTTTGGACAAGTCGCCATCTTTTGCCTGTAACTTTGCGTTGTTACTACAGGAACAGGCAAACTACTCACTAATAAGTTAGTAGCGCATCCATTAACTTCATGAAACACAACATACTACTTTGGGCGATCACTCTATTTTATACGCTGTCCTCCATATCCGTCGTGCGGGCGCAAAACGATCAGAATCTAGCTAATCGCGCCACGGCGCAGGAGAAACTTACCGTCAGCGGCTACATCAAAGATGCCGCGAATGGCGAGGGGCTGATCGGCGTATCAGTGTACGTGAAAGAAACGGCAACGGGAGCTGTCACCAATAGCTATGGGTTTTATGCCGTTACGGTCCCGCCGGGCGCTTATAACCTGGTTATTACGTATGTCGGCTACGAAAAGCAAACAAAAACCGTAACTCTGACCGACCGTAACCTTCGGCTCGATCTGGAATTAAAGGAAGAAGGCAAGCAGCTTCAGGAGGTTGTCGTATCGACCAAGCGCGAAGACGACAACGTCAAAAACATCGAGATGAGCGTTAACAAAATCGATGTAAAAACCTTGCAGCGCATTCCGGCTCTACTAGGCGAAGTGGACGTGGTACGTAGTATTCAGCTGCTGCCCGGCGTATCGACAGTAGGGGAGGGAGCGACCGGCTTCAACGTTCGGGGCGGTAGCATCGACCAGAATCTGGTGCTGCTCGATGAAGCGCCGGTTTATAACTCGTCTCACCTGTTCGGTTTCTTTTCGGTGTTTAATCCGGATGCCGTAAAGGATGTCAAGCTCATCAAAGGTGGTATCCCCGCCAATTACGGCGGCCGGATTGCGTCGATTTTAGATGTGAGACTGAAGGAAGGTAATGCCAAGAAACCGGAACTCAACGGGGGGATTGGCTTGATTTTTAGTCGCTTGTCCTACGAACGGCCGTTATTCAAAGGAAGGGGCTCGTTTATCGTGGCCGCCCGTCGGTCGTATGCCGATGTTCTGGCTCAGCCCTTTCTGAACAAAGATCTGAGAGGTTCCAAGTTCTATTTTTACGACCTCACGGCCAAGGGTAATTACCGCATCAACGATAAAAACACGGTGTTTCTGTCGGGTTATCTCGGTCGCGATGTGTTTGGGGCTGATTTTGGGTTTAACTGGGGCAACACCACACTCTCGGCTCGTTGGAATCACGTATTCAGCGATAAGCTCTTTTTGAATACAACCGCGTATTACAGCAACTACGACTATTCGCTTGACAGCGATTTGAAGCGGAAACCCGAGAACGCCAACGATTATTTCCGGACGAATTCCCGCATAGTCGACTACAGCATCAAACCTGACTTTTCGCTGTTTCTGGGTAAAAGCACCATTACGTTCGGAGGACAAAGTATTCTGCACGATTTTCAGCCGGGTACAGCCACGGCCGCCAGTTCCGGCGATGTGCGAACGTTTGGTTTATCGAATAAATACGGCTTAGAAAACGCCCTGTACATTGGCAATGAACAGCAGGTATCGCCGAAACTGCAACTTCAGTACGGATTGCGGTATTCGCTTTTCAGCTACATCGGTCCCGGCCAGGCCTATACGTTTTCAACGGCTAGCCCCGCCGGACTGAGACGTCCGCTCACCTCTATCCGGTCCTATGAGCAAGGCGACGTTATTGAGACCTACGGCAATTGGGAACCCCGCTTTTCAGCTAAATATGAACTGAGTGGCAACAGCTCGTTAAAACTGAGCTACAACCGGCTGGCGCAGTACATTCATTTGGTTTCAAACACAAGCGCATCTACGCCCCTCGACATCTGGACACCGTCGACGAACAACATTAAACCACAGATCGGCGACCAGGTGGCGGCAGGCTTCTTTAAAAATTTTGGCGGCTCGGTTAACGGGTCCGGCAGCGAGTTTGAGGCTTCCGTAGAGGTCTATTATAAATGGCTGCAAAATCAGATCGACTACATCGACGGAGCCCGGCTGATCCTGAACCAGTTTCTGGAAGGCGATCTGCTAAGTGGAAAAGGACGTGCCTACGGCGCTGAATTTTACGTAAAACGTAACACGGGCGTTGTGAACGGCTGGATCAGTTACACGCTGGCCAAAACGGAACGGCAGGTAACGGCTATCAACAACGGAGACTGGTTTCCAACCCGCTTCGACAAACGCCATACGTTAACGTCGGTCCTGCTGTTCGATCCACCGCAGGCCAAGCGCTGGAATTTCTCAGCTACGTTCACGCTGGCCAGCGGCACGCCCGCTACGTTCCCGACGAATCGATTTGAATACGGCGGGTTTGTGGGCCAGGTGATCAATGGACGTAACAACTACCGAATTCCGGCCTATCACCGGCTTGACCTGGCGGCTACGCTACAGGGACGGCGTCGGCCCGGCAAGCGAAAAGACGATAACTGGGTATTTTCGGTCTATAACGTGTACGCTCGCAAGAACCCGTTCTCGGTGTTTTTCCAACCCAACACAGACAGCCCACGCGTCACGGAAGCCATCCGGTACTCGATTTTCGCGACGGTAATTCCGTCGATAACCTACAATTTCAAATTCTAAGACGTTCTGGCATCATGTCACTTATGTATAGATTAACTTCTCGACTTTTATGGCTACTAACCGCCGTTGCTTTATTTACACTTACGAGCTGCGAAACGGTTATCGATGCAAAACTTGACGAAGGACCCGCGCAGTTGTCGGTAGATGGTACGCTGACCGACCAGCCCGGCCCGCAAACGATTCGGTTAACGCAAACGGCTGCGTATTTCAACAACGGAACTCCGCCGGTTGCCACTGGTGCAACCGTGACGGTTACCGATAATCTGGGCAAGGTGTTTGATTTTACTGATCCCGATAACGACGGGTATTACGTCTGGCAGCCAATCGGTAAAGACACGTTGGGACGTATCGGGCGGACGTATAACCTGAGCATTACGTTTCAGGGTGAAACCTACCGGGCATCGTCCCGGATGAACCGGGTGCCCACCGTCGATTCGATTGTGTTCCGGAAAGAAAAACTGAATCCGTTTTCGTCAACAGAAGGCTACCGGGCTGAATTTTTTGCGCGGGACTTCGCGGGCGCACGAGACTATTACCGCATCCGTTATTTTCGGAATGGTGAACTTCAGAACAAGCCCCGTGATATTACGACGGTTGAAGATGCTTCGTTTCCGGGTAGTGCTGATACCGACGGCCTGATCTTTATCCGACCCATCCGTCAGTCGGCGAATCCGGATAGTTTATTCAGGCTGAATGACGTCGTGAATATTGAAATTGAGTCGTTAACGGCCGAAGCGTTTGAGTTCTGGCAGCAGTTCAGGCAGCAGATCACCAATGGCGGCTTGTTTGCTACCCCACCCGCTAATGTGCCAACGAACATTGTCAACGCGAATCCCAACGGACGTAAAGCCGCCGGATTTTTTGTGGCCTCAGCTGTTCGTCGGCGTACGGCAATCGTTCAGAACGAAAACATTCGACAGTAAATCGATCCGCCAGCTACCTCTAGGGGTAAACAGACTGTGTTGGCTTTGAGAAAAGGCCTCCTATCAACTGATTGACCAGGATACCCGGTACTACGAGTAGTACGAAGCCGGTAGCGAGCAGGACAGTGAACGTAATTTTTAAGACGGCTGCTAATAAGCCCAGTGCCAGTCGAAGTAGTTTCATAATCAGTGTCACATAACGGAATGTAAAAACTAAAACAACAATTAGGCCAATTCTGCTTTAAGTTGTTAGCGTGCAGAGCCATATACGCAGTGCTCTTTAAAACAGAACCCCGTCGCAGGACTACGCGTCAATAAATCGCTCCTGAATTGGTCATTAGCTTAACCAGTTTAGGAGCGATTTACAATTACTTCAAAAGGCTGATCAAAAGTGATTAAAACGCGTATCGTTTAACGATTGTCTGGCCGGGCAGCAGCCATACTCCCCGCGCTGACTGTGAATAAAAGGAGGTTCCGAACGGAACTTCTTCCCGCCGAACGCGCCCGGTTTTCAACCGGATGTCAACCGCCATTGTCTTGTTATCCACAGGTGTAAACGCCTGCGGCTGCTGAAGCGCAAACACGCGCATAGCACCCCGGTTCTGCGTTACCGCCATGCGGAAGTGCCCTTGGGCGTCGGGCCAGCTGACCAGGGCTTTAGCGTTTCCGGGAACAATGAAGCCGCTCTGATAGGTCGACACGGGCGTAAAGCCTCCTTTCCCATCACCTTTCAGCACCAGGCCATTGAACGCATCCATTCGTCCAGCAACCAGATCGCTACCGTGATCATTCCCGACCAGCACCGCGTCCAGATTTCCGTCGCCGTCTACATCCTGAGCCAGCATGCCGAACACCGGAGCCACCTGCGCCAGCGTGGGCAGTGGACGAATTTCAAACGTACCGTTCCCCTTGTTTTCGATATAGCTGCTCATCAGATACGTCGCCGAATGCTTTAAAGCCTGGCTCCGTTCCTCTTCGGTTAGAATCTGGCTCATAGTCGCCTGACCGAGTACGGCATACTTCACGTAGCGTTTTTTGATGCCGATCATTTGGCGAACCATATCATCCCAGCCAAAATACGGATACTCTTCGTACTGACCTTTGGCGTTTTTGAAATAAACCGACGTGAAGGCATCATAGAACCCGTTGTTATCGAAGTCACCGGCATACATCCGCACCGGCCGTTCTGGCGTAGCCCGTAACAGGTTGTTCTGACCCAGGTTGCCGACCAGGTAATCGACATCGCCGTCATTGTCGAAGTCGCCGGACGTGAGCGAGTTCCAAAAACCGGTTTTACCGGCGAGACCCGTGTTTTCGAGTGGTTGTAAGCGACCTTTTTCGTTACGTAATATCGTTACGGGTGCCCACTCACTGACGAGCATCAGATCGACGTAGCCATCTTTGTCATAATCGGTCCATAGAGCATCGCAGGTTAACCCGCCTTTGGCCAGTGCTGGCGCTACCTGGGCCGTTACGTCCGTAAACTTGGGCTGGCCATTTTTGCTGTCGTTACGTAGCAGGTAACTGGGTACGCCCATCGGGTATTTGTTGGGCTCGACACGCCCACCGACAAACACGTCCAGATCGCCGTCCCGATCGAAATCAGCCGCCTTTACGCAGGACCCACTGACCTTAAAATTAGGAAGGGCGTTCGAGGCCAGGGTGAAATTGCCCTTGCCATCATTGGTGTACAGCCGATGCGTCAGGGCTTCGGCCAGTTGGTCGGGTGCAAACTCGGTGCTGCCACTGGCGGCATACAAATCCAGGTCTCCATCCGAATCGGCGTCGAAAAGCAGGAGCCCGGCATCTTCCGACAGTTTTGCCGGTAAGGACTTCAGCGTGAACCGTCCGTTAGGCTGCTGGAGCAGCACTTCGGTGGCATATTTAGAACTGCCACCAACGACCATATCACTCAGGCCATCGCCGTTAACATCGCCTACGGCCAGGGCTGGTCCATATTCAGACAGTTTGTGCAACAGCGTTTTTTGCTGGTTGAAGTCGATAAAGTCGTTTTCTTCGTGCCGATACGTAAGCCCGATCGAATCCGTTACGTCGCGTATTAACCGCTGAGGCTCTGGGATAACGGTAGGGGAAACCTGCCGAGCATCCGCGGCTTTCAGAGTAATAATCTGGTCAGCCTTTACTCCTGAAATCAGTTGCACCCGTCCATCCGGCCACGTCACTTTCAGATTCTGAATAACATCAACCGGGCCCAGACCTAAGTGAGCGATGGGCTCAACACTGGACAGGAAGCCCCGGTAAGGCGTGTGCTCATAAAATTCTTTACGGCCGCCCGGCAGATCGTATTCGACTGTGGCACCTAATCCCATTGAATTGGCTCCACTTCCCTGAAAACGAATGCGCAGGTAGTGCGATTTCTTCGGCTTCTTATCGGCTAGCGTGTTGCGGTAGACAAACGCTTCGTCGTCGATGTTGTTGATCACGTAATCCAGATCGCCATCCCCGTCGAAGTCGGCATAAGCGGCCCCGTTAGAGAAGCTCGGCTCGGTCATACCCCAGGCATCGGTTACATTCTGGAACGTCGCGTCGCCCCGGTTCTTGAACGCATAGTTGCTTACTTTCACCTGCGGCATTTTCTCCGTTAGCTCTTTCCGAAGGTCGTCGCCCAGTAAGTTGTTTACGGAACTGTAATAGTTGGTAAAATCGCGGTCTGTCACATCGCGCGGAAAGCCGTTGGTGACCAGCAGGTCCCGGTGCCCGTCGTGGTCGAAGTCAGCCAGCAGGGGCGACCAGCTCCATTCGGTTTCGGCAACGCCGGCCAGCATACTGGTTTCGCTGAAAAGCGGCACCTTCGCCTTCGAGCTGTCTCCGTACGGACGCGGACCCTGGTTGATCTGCAATGTATTGCGGGCGTACTGATGCTCGTAGCCCAGCCGGTCCCATTCCTGATACGAGAAATAGTTGCTTCCACCCATTAAACTCTTTTTGCGAAGGTTGTCTTCCGGCAGCATATCCATGGCTACAATGTCGGCCAGGCCATCCCCGTTGATATCGGCCACGTCGTTACCCATTGCCGAGTAACTGGTATGTTTAAAGGCTTCTTTAGCGTGGTTGGTGAACGTTCCGTTCCGGTTGTTGATGTACAGCACATCGTTCGTCGCGAAGTCGTTCGTTACGTAGATGTCTTTCCAGCCATCGCGGTTAATGTCGCAAATGTTCATCCCCAGCCCAAAGCCTTCGGCTATGACACCGGCCTCTTTGGTTACATCGGTAAAAAAGGCGTGCCCCCGTTTCGCATCAAAGTCATTGCGGTAGAGTCGGTCGGTATTGGGCGAGGTGCCGTCGTCAATGCGAACGTTCAGGTTACCGGGCGTTTTGCTGTCGAAGATCTGATCGACCAGCACGAACAGGTCTAAATCGCCATCGTTGTCGTAGTCGAAGAAGGCCGAGTGGGTACTATAGGTTGTGTCGGCAATGCCATAGTCGGCGGCCATTTCCCGAAAACGGGGCGCTCCGGTCTCGTCATTACCCTGATTGACGTACAACAGGTTAGCCCGCTGGGCCGCTTTCTTGTGGAGGGTGTTGGATACGTAGAGGTCTAGTTTACCGTCGGCATTGATATCTACAACCGATACCCCCGAGCACCAGCGCCCTCCGCCATCGACGCCCGCTGATTGCGTTACGTCTTTGAACTGCATATCGCCTTCGTTGAGGTATAGCCGGCTCGACACCTGATTGCCAGCGAAAAACACATCGGGTTTCTGGTCGCCGTTGAAATCGCCGACGCCGACGCCCCCGCCGTTGTAGATATACTGGTAATTCAGAATATTCAGCGTATCGCTGTCGGTAATGGTATTGGCAAACGTAATGCCCGTATCCGACGAGTCGAGCCGCTCGAACAAGGGCTTTTCCCGGCAGGACGTAAGCGTTAAAACCAGGCACGTGACCAGCAGCCACGAACCATTCTGTTGGTTAACTTTCATGAGTTAAAACCGACCCTGTACGGTGGTAATGGTTGACAGATAATCTTCAAATTTACCTATAAAAAATACCTTATTCACAAGGCATTTCAATTTTATGAACTGACCCGGCTGCGCAGCCGCCCAAACAAGGGTTGAAACGTAGCACGCTCCACAATCAGAATCACCAGCACAAAGAGGCCGACCAGTACCAAATGAAACGCTCCGGCGAGCCAGAGATTTTGAATGGGCACCAGCCGGGCCCCATAAATTAGTAAACCGGCACCCGCTACGTAGCCTACAGCCGAGCCGATATGGTAGGGAACCGGGTAATGCCGTTCGCCCAGCACGTAGCAAAGCGTCATCATGGTGAAGCTCGATACCAGAAAGGCGAGGGCGCAGCCCATGTAGCCAATCTGCGGAATAAGCCATAGATTCAATCCAATTACTACTACCGCACCCACTATCGTAATTACGGTACCGTACACGGTTTTGTCGCTGAGTTTAAACCAGAACGAAATGTTGTAGTAGACACCCAAAAATAAGTTGGCTAAGAGGAGAACGGGTACTACATCTAAACCACTGCGGTACCGGGCGGATAAAAAGAAACCAAACACGTCGAGGTTAAGGCTGACGCCTACCCAGATCAGCACGCAGACAATGACAAACCATTTCGTTACGTCGGCCAGCAGACCGGGCGCGTTCTTATCTTCAGCCTGCGAAAAGAAAAACGGGTCGGCCGCAAATTTAAACGACTGAATCGCTAAGGCCATGAATACCGATAGCTTGTAGCAATTTCCGTAAATGCCAAGGGCATCTTCGGATGTAAGTCCGGCGTAAAACCCATCGGGCAGCAACTGCCGCAGAAAAAGTCGGTCGGTTACGTTGGTTACCAAACCCGCCAGACTCGTTAGCATGATGGGGAACGAGTAAATCAGCAAGGTTCGGACCTGGGCCCACTGGAGCGTTGGCCGGAAGCCAATAAACGCTTTCCGCAATAGAATAAAATAGCACGCATTGCCGATCAGATTGGCCAGAAAAATATAGCCGGGGCCGATGCTGGGATCGTAAATGACGTTGATAATGGGTCGTAAGGCGGGTAGGTACTCACCATTATACACGTCCCGGCAGAAAATCAAGAAGAAGACATTCAGGGCGACGACGAGCGTGATGTTGATCATCTTAGCCGCTACGAACTGCCTGGCTTTGTTTTCGACGCGCAGCCGCGCAAATGGAATGGCCATAATGGCGTCGATAGCCACCAGAAGGGCTACCCAGCGAATAAACCGTTCCTGTCCGGGGTATTCCAGCAAGAGCGCGATCTGATGTGAAAACCCAATCAGTAAGGCCGAAAACAGCAGGCTGACGGCTAGGACGATGCTTAAGGTTTCGTTGAACACGTCGGCTTTCCTGTCTTTATTCCGGGCCGCAAACCGGAAGAACGCCGTTTCTAAGCCTAACGTATAAAAGGTCATCAGCACCGCTACGTAACTGTATAGTTCGACATTCGACGACAACTGCGCCGGTTGTTTGAATACGTAGGTCTGAAGCGGCACCAGCACGTAATTGAGCAACCGTCCCAGAATGGTGCTGATGCCGTAAAGCGCGGTATCACCCGCTAATTTCTTAAAGGTACTCATCTGAAAAGGAAACACCCGGCTGCGTGATCGGGCCAACAAAGTTACGACCTTTGGTTATCTTTGCGGCTCAAGTCGAAAGCGCCCTTTGCGATTTCGGTTAACCTGATCACCAACCCTATAGCAGTGTTTCTCTCTGCTTTAGCCAACAGCATGTCCCTGAAAATCTCATCTGCGCTGATTTCCGTTTTCTACAAAGACGGCCTCGAACCTTTAGTCCGGCTGCTGCACGATCAGCAGGTAAAGCTTTACTCTACCGGTGGCACCCAGACGTTTATCGAACAATTGGGTATTCCCGTTACTGCCGTTGAAGACCTGACCGGTTATCCATCCATCTTTGGTGGCCGGGTTAAAACGCTGCATCCAGCCGTAATGGGAGGGATTCTGTACCGGCGCGAGATGCCCGAAGATCTGGCCCAGGCCGAGCGGCACCGCATTCCACCGATTGATCTGGTTGTGGTTGATCTGTACCCGTTTGAAGAAACGGTTGCGTCGGGCGCGGGCGACGAGGACGTAATTGAAAAGATTGACATTGGCGGTATATCGCTCATCCGGGCTGCGGCCAAAAACCATAAAGACGTTCTTATCGTCTCGTCACGAAGTCAATACGGCAATGTAGTTAACCTGCTGACGGAGAAAAATGGCGCTACCGATATCGACGATCGGCGGCAGTACGCTAAAGAAGCGTTTGGCGTAACCTCGCAGTACGATACCGCCATCCAGGCTTATTTTAGTCAGAATAATACTTCTGCAACTGCTTCAGCTGCCCCGGCTGCGGATCTGACGGATTTCCGGTCGTTGCCCGCCAGCCACCTGCGTTACGGCGAAAACCCACACCAGCAGGCTACGTTCTACGGCGATCTGGACGCGATGTTCGACAAGCTGCACGGCAAAGAACTGTCGTATAATAACCTGGTTGACGTGGATGCCTGCGTAGGCCTGATCGACGAGTTTACGGGAACAACGGATAGTACGTTCGCTATCATCAAACATACCAACGCCTGTGGTATCGCAACGGCTCCTACTCCTAAAGCCGCGTATATGGACGCGTTAGCCTGTGACCCGGTCTCGGCGTTTGGGGGCGTGGTCATTACCAGTTCACCAGTCGATCTTGAGACGGCAGAAGAACTGAACAAGTTGTTCATGGAAATTCTGATTGCGCCGGATTACGCGCCAGAGGCTCTCAATCTACTTAAATCGAAAAAGAACCGGATCCTGCTGAAGCGGAAGCCCACTACGTTGCCATCGGTCATGTTCAAGACGATCCTGAACGGCGTACTGGAACAGGATAAAGACAACCAGACCGAAACGGCCGATCAGTTCACGACGGTGACCGAAAAAGCACCGACGGACAGTGAAGTACGGGCGCTGGAGTTTGCCCTCAAGGTGTGTAAACACACGAAATCAAACACCATCGTGCTGGCAAAAGAAGGTCAGTTGCTGGCCAGTGGCGTCGGCCAGACCTCGCGGGTGGATGCGTTACGTCAGGCCATTGAGAAAGCACATTCATTCGGCTTCGACCTGAACGGGTCGGTAATGGCTTCCGATGCTTTTTTCCCCTTCCCCGACTGCGTCGAAATTGCCAGCCTGGCGGGTATTACGGCGGTTGTGCAGCCGGGCGGCTCAATCCGGGATAAAGATTCGATTGACTACTGCAATCAGCACGGTCTGGCAATGGTAACGACTGGCGTACGGCACTTTAAGCACTGATGAAACTGCTCTACACGATCTGGTGCGCCGTTTGGCTGGTGGTATTGTACCTGTTGCTGTTTCCGATTCAGTTCGTGTGTTTGCAACGCGACGCGTGGAAGCCTTTGGCGCACCGGATCAACGGCATCTGGGGTAAGCTGTTTTTTATCGTCGTCGGCATACCCGTTCGTGTAGAGTATCGATTCCGTCCGGACCCCAGGCAGGTGTATGTCTTCTGCGCGAATCACTTCTCATACATCGATATTGCGGTTATGGGCGTCATCGTCAACAATTACTTTGCGTTTGTTGGCAAGAGCGACGTGAAGCACATTCCCTTACTGGGGTATATGTTCGCTAAGCTGCACGTGCAGGTCGATCGTTCGCACCCCAACAGCCGGGCTTACTCGCTGGCCAAATCAATCCGGACCCTGGCTGCGGGACGGAGTATCATGATTTTTCCCGAAGGAGGCATCAAGACGACGGAGCCTCCGCAGATGGTTCCGTTTAAGGATGGTGCATTTATCATGGCTATTGACCAACAGGTGCCGATTGTGCCCATAACCCTGCTGGATAACCATAAAATTTTACCCGATACCCATCCGGTACGGGTCCGCTGGCATCCCCTGCGGGCGGTTATCCATGCACCGATCGAGACCACGGGTATGACGCCGGATGACATCGGGCGACTGAAAGAAGAAACGTTTCGGATAATTGACCATGAACTGCGCACGCATGCTACCGTATCCGCGTAGTATCTTTGCAAAACCGAGTAACCACTCCGAATGAAAGTAGATCACGACACCCTGCATAAAATTGCGCACCTGGCCCGTTTAGAAATTAAGCCGGAAGAAGAGGCCGACCTGCTCAACAGCCTGAACGGCGTACTGACCTGGATGGAGCAACTGAATGAGGTTGATACCACCGGAGTTGAGCCCTTAACCCACATCTCGGGGGAGACAAACGTATTACGTGACGACGTAGTGGCAAATCACCTGCCCCGCGAACAGGCGCTGGCCAATGCACCCCAGCACGACGATCGGTTCTTTGAAGTCCCGAAGGTTCTGGAATAAGAACAGACGTATCACCAGACAGCCGTGGTCGGCCGATTAGCCAGCAGCGTTCGAATCGGTTCGGCAACCAGCTCCGCGTGGAAAACCAGACTGAAATGATCGCCGGGCACTTCTATAAATCGCTCGTCGGGCGGGGCGATAATGTTATCAGGCCGGGCGTGAATTCGCAGATCGGGCTGAACCGTTAAGGCGGCTACTTTGGCGAATAAAGTCTGAATCTGTTGCCAGACGTATAGTTTGCTCATGTGCGTCGCGTTGTTGGCCAGCTTTGCGTATAACGCAGCGGATTCCGGAAGGGGGTACTGCTTTACCAGCTGCTTCGTCATCCACGTACTTTGCGTAAGGCCCGTTCGCGATAGAAGTTTCAGTACGTTCAAATTATGAACCGGGAATAAAATCTTCTTCTGGTCGGTCCAGGAACTCACCTGTACGGCCGCGGCTCCGGTTAGCTGTTTAATGTGCATAGCCGTCCAGCCGCCCATCGAGTGCCCAATCACTACATTATCGGCCGTAATCGCGTACTGACCGATGAGGTACTGCGCCAGCAATTGCACCGTAACGGGAACCGTTGGCTGCCAGCGGGTAAACTCATCTGCCAGATTCAGGCGAACATAATCGGCCGCCGGAAGCAGTGGCTCCAGCGTATCGAAAATAGTCGGATCTTCGAGATAGCCGTGGATCAGAAAAATTCGCAATCGGGTGGTTGTCATTGTGGGCTGTTTGTTCGCTTACCCGCGCCCAATAAAGAGCAAATAAGCGATTTTGTTACGCCAGAACGGGTTTAACAATTTTACCGGCTACGTCGGTGAGCCGGAACGGCCGACCCTGAAACTGATAAGTAAACTTGGTATGGTCAAAGCCTAGGAGGTGTAGAATGGTCGCCTGTAGGTCGTGAACGTGTACTTTGTCTTTAACGCCATAATATCCGATGTCATCGGTTTCGCCGTACGTAAAGCCTCGTTTCACGCCCCCACCGGCCATCCAGAGGGTGAATGCATCGAGGTGATGGTCGCGCCCCATAAACGGCAGCACCTGTCCATCCCGGTTTTCCTGCATGGGCGTTCGGCCAAACTCACCGCCCCAAACCACCAGCGTATCGTCGAGCAGACCACGCTGCTTCAGGTCGGCCAGTAAAGCGGCTACTGCCTGGTCTGATTCTTTACACTTTGTTTTCAAACCCGTATCAATGGAGCCATCAGCGCTTGTACCGTGGGTATCCCAGCCCCAGTCGAAAAGTTGAATAAACCGCACCCCCCGCTCGGCTAATCGGCGAGCCAGTAAACAATTTCGGGCAAACGACCCTTTGTTGGGGTCAACGCCGTAGCTGTCAAGTATGAATTGGGGTTCGGCCTTAATATCCATAGCGTCGGGCACCGACATCTGCATTTTGAACGCCAGTTCGTACTGGGCGATACGGGTTAAAATCTCCGGGTCTTTAACGTCTTCGTACTGCTGCTGATTGATCTGACTAATGGCGTCGATGGTCTGTTTCCGAACATCGCGGCTGATGCCCCCCGGGTCAGACGCGTAGAGCACCGGATCGCCGTCGGTACGGCACTGTACTCCCTGGTAAACGGTCGGCAAAAAGCCACTTCCCCAGACCGACTTTCCCGCGTCGGGCTGCTTACCGCCCGAAGCCAGGACGATATAAGCCGGTAAGTTGTCGTTTTCGGTGCCGAGCCCGTACGTCACCCAGGAGCCTAGACTCGGTCGTCCTAAGCGGGCGCTTCCTGTATGCATGAGCAATTGCGCAGGCGCATGGTTGAACTGGTCGGTGTGCATCGCCTTCAGGAACGTAATGTCGTCGGCAACGCCTTGGAGGTGAGGTAAATAATCGGATATCCAGGCTCCCGATTGCCCATGCTGCGCAAACTTTCCCTGCGGCCCCAGCATTTTAGGAACACCCCGGATGAAGGCAAATTTCTTTCCTTCGAGTAAGGCCTGTGGGCAGTCTTTTCCGTTATACTTCGCCAGTTCGGGTTTGTAATCGAACAGCTCCAGTTGACTGGGCGAGCCTGCCATGTGAATATAGATGACCCGCTTCGCCTTGGGAACGTACTGCGCGGGCTGCGGAACAGTAGGCTCGTCAGACTGTAAAGTTCCGCCAACCGGATTTGTCTGGGCGTTTTCTTTATTAAAAAGACCGCAGCCAGTCAGCGTCGATCCTAACGCCATAGCCCCCAATCCCGTAGAACATGTATGTAAAAAGTGGCGTCGGGTGGCTCGTTCGGCCGCGGCCTGTTGAAGTTCTTGCAGGAGCTTGTTCATGACGTAATGCGGGCGAAGCCCGCGAAAAGTTTAGAAATTACGGGTTTTCACCCGCATCACGTTATTCTTTCGTGATGACTTCGTCTAAATTTAACAGGGTATTTGCCGTAACAGTCAACGCGGCTCGCCCGGGCGATACGCTCATACAATCTAACAACTTCCGGGCTTCGTCGGGATGCTGACGATACTGCGCTTCGGTTGTTCGGTAGAGTTTGGCCAATATAGCTAACTTTTGAGGAGCCAGCGGCCGCACCATCACCCGTTGAAAACCCGCCTGAATCTGCGCTTCGGGAGAACGTCCGTGCTGGAGCATGTAATCCGCCAGCTTCTGGGCAGCCTCTACGTAAACCGGGTCGTTCAGCGTAACCAGCGCCTGCAGCGGGGTATTTGTTCGCAGACGACGTAACTGACAGAACTCACGGCTTGGGCTATCGAACGTAACCATCGACGGGTAGGGGGCGGTGCGTTTCCAGTACGTGTACAACGCGCGCCGGTGCATGTCTTCGCCCGTGCTTTGCTTCCAGGTTTCGCCGTCGTAGGGCGACTGCCAGATACCTTCTGGCTGTACAGGCATTACACTTGGCCCAAATTGTTTCGGGCTGAGCAGTCCGCTAACGGCCAGGGCCTGATCGTGCACCGCTTCGGCCGACAGGCGAACGCGCGGGCCACGCGCCAGCAGCTTGTTGAATGGATCTTTGGCCAGTAACTCGGGAGATGCCTGTGAACGCTGCCGGTACGTTGCCGACATTACCATCCGTTTCAGAAGCTTTTTCACCTGCCAGTGATCGGTTTCCATAAACTCAACGGCCAGATAGTCCAGCAGTTCTCGGTGCGTCGGTGGAATCCCCTGCGTGCCCATATCTTCGACGGTCTCAACGATGCCGGTGCCGAATAACTGTTCCCAGAATCGATTGACGGCCACCCGAGCCGTCAGTGGGTTTTCCCGGCTAATCATCCAACGGGCCAGCCCAAGCCGGTTTTTTGGAAGGTCCGGGTTCATTGCCGGGAATGACTTTGGCACGTCGGGGGTAACGCGTTTTCCTTTCACTATCCAGTTCCCCCGCTCAAACACATACGTTGGGCGCGCCAGATCACCCGTGCCGTCGAGCATGATGGGTGTCTGTTCGACATCGGCGTTTAACAGGTCGACCAGCAGTTGTTCTTTAGGGCCAGCTACGTCAGCGGGCTGACCCGGCATACTCGGCTGAAACGATACCCATTTGATCATCACCCAATCTTGCGGAGATTTTGGGCTGTTCAACGACAGATAAAGATCATGACGGCCCTGCACCTGGGGCAACGGAATCAATTGAATGGTGTCGTTCCATTGGCTACCGGTTTTGGGTACCGGCATAACAGCTAAGACAGGGCCGTCTGGTTTATCCTGCCGGAGCGTAACGGTTGCGTTCTGTGCTTTTGTGCCCCAGGCAATCAGCAGCCGTCGCTTGTTGGTTAACGTTACCTGTTTGATACGTACCGAGCCTTTATCCTGAAAACCGAAGTATTTAGCGTCCAGCAGGGATGCGTTTACGAGCTGATCGAAATCGTGCGAATTGATTTTCGGTTCAATTGTTCGGGCCAGTTGCACCCAGCGGCTTACTTCACTTTGAGCCTGCCTAGGCTGGGTCGTTGAGGTGATGTACTGCCTGAGTTCAACGAGTTTCAGCGAGTCGGCGGGTTTATAAAACCGTAGGGTAGGGGTGTCGCTGGTTACGTCCTCATCGCGCGCATTGTTAAAAAAAGCAGCGAATTTGTAATACTCTTCGTGAACGAAAGGATCGTAGGGGTGACTGTGGCACTGGACGCAGGAGAAGGTAGTGCCCTGCCAGACATCCCAGGTGGTGTTGACCCGGTCGAGTAGGGCCGCAACGCGGAATTCCTCATCCTGCGTGCCGCCTTCATCGTTGTTCATCGTATTGCGGTGGAAGCCCGTAGCTACCAACTGATCGTCGGTTGGCAAGCCACCACCGGGTCCGGTCAGTAAATCTCCGGCCAACTGCTCAACCGTGAACTGATCGAACGGCTTATCGTCGTTAAAGGCCTTGATTAACCAGTCCCGGTAACGCCAGATTTTCCGGCCGGGGTCGCGTTCGTAGCCTTTTGTATCGGCGTAACGGGCCAAGTCAAGCCACATACCTGTCCAGCGCTCACCGTAGGCCGGAGCATTTAGCAGCCGATCGACCACTTTCTCATAGGCATTTGCCTCTTCATCGTTCAGAAAATCAGCTACTTCTTTTTCGGTGGGTGGTAGCCCGGTCAGATCAAGCGAAACCCGTCGGATGAGCGTAGCCCGGTCTGCTTCCGGCGAAGGCGTTAACGATTCCTGACTCAGTTTATCGACTATAAAGTAATCAATTTCGTTTTTGACCCAATTGACTTCGTCGTTGCCAGCCAAACCCGGAAAGGTGATGCCTAACCGGCTCCAGAACGTACCGATCTTGGGCAGTTCTGGCTTTTCGACGGATAGATACGCCCAGTGATCACCCCATTTAGCGCCCTGGTTAATCCATTTGCGGAGCAGATCAATTTCTTCGGGATTTAACGCAGGATGGTCAAGCGGCATGCGCTCGTCGGGATCGTCCAGTGTCAGCCGCCGAATCATCTCGCTGCCCTCGGCATCGCCCGGAATAATGGCTGGTTTGCCGGACTTTGCCGGAGCCAGCGCTTCGTGTCTGAACAGCAGCGAAAATCCCGATGCCTTTTTTACCCCACCGTGGCAGGCAATGCACTGTTTGTTCAGCAGGGGTTTGACCTGCGTATTATAGGAAACTCGCTGCTCAAAAATGCCCAGGAACGACGAAAGCGTTAACGCGATCGCGACTCCGGCAGCACCCCAAACAAGCCATTGCGTTTTCATAAGCCAGTACAAAGACATCCTACACTGAGCGTAAAAGTCAGTCAGGTTGATTTTGTACTGTATGAATCTGAGAAGCTTACTAGTTTGACGGAATTCGGGCTGCGGCTAACGCACTTGCTCAGGCGCAGACACTTACTTTACGCGAACATCAACCTGCGCCGTATCGTCTTCCCCGTTGTCGAGGCCATTGTTCGGGGTAGAATCCGGGTCAGGCCGACCGGCTCCTGAAATCTGAACGGCCCCAATACCCCGTCCGCTCGCTACAGCAACGGCTTTGAACCGTAACGTAACAGAACCGCCCACGTCCAGGCTGCTAACTCCGCCGACCAGGTTGCCTCCCGATAAGGCTAAATCATCGCCCGGAACAAAGGTTTGTCCAGCCGGCAAGTAAGCCGTTACACTGAGGCCGGGAGCCGGTAAACCACCCAGGTTGGTGATCGTTATGGAATACGTGATTACCTCGTTTACGGCCGGAGTTCGGTTATCAACCGACAGCCGAACGCTTACATCAGCTTTGTTTGGGTCAGGTGCGGGCTGGTTGCTGCTCACAGGAGGTAAAGGCACCTGATCGGGATTTGGGGATGCAAATACGGCCCCGCTCAATTCGAGTGTGCGGAAGTCGACTTCGGCGGCATCGTCCTGTCCATCGCCGGTACCCGAACCGGGCTGGCTATCTACATCCGCTGCTGAAGCCTGAACAATCTCGGCCGCATTCCGGTATACCCCGGCCACCGTTGGTTGGGCCACAAAACTCAGTGGTACTATGGCACCAGGCGTTACGTTGTCAACTGTACCGGTTAAAACACCATTGTTCAGGGACAGTCCGGAAGTAGATATTACCGCCAGATTATTGGGTAGCCGATTACGGACGACAACGTTATTGACAGTTGTGCTGCCCTCATTACGTACAAGAAGGGTTATTGTTACCTGTTTGTTTACAGAAAGTGAGCGCTCACTTACCGTCATGGCCAGACTAAGATCCGCAGAGGCTGGCGGCTGGTTGGTTATGCGAAACGGGTTCGATGGCACGGCCGGTAAGGCAGGCGACGTAGCGACCACCCGTATCCGGAATTGACCACTCTGATAGGCAGCGGGTAGGGTTACCCGGACCGGGCTCGTTGAGCCACTGCCCAAAACGGCTTTAAACTGCCCTGATATGTCCAGTAGTTGTACCTGCCACTGATTATCTCCCGCAAAGGTGCCCAACGTCGAGAACGGAACGTCTATGGTTGAACCGGGTGCTATCGATCCGGCTACATTGCCCGTCACGGCGAACTGCGAAGGGGTAATGGGTTGGGCATTCTGGAAAAAAGCGTCGTTCAGGCTGTTGTTCCAGTTGCGGGCGAAGCGCGACAAACCCATATCGGCCGGAATGGAAGCCGGGTTAAGGTAATAGCGCGGGTGGGGCGAAGGACGAACACTATTCCGGAAGTGAACATCAACAGTGTTGGCATTTCGGTTTTGAATGGTGTCGTTAAAAGGCCCCTGAAATACGTTGAAATTAGGCGTAGCGATTACGGCTTCCTGCTGGGCAACCACAGCCGGCGTGGTCACCTGTCCGTTGAACGAGGCTCTGGCGATCACCCACGGCATGCTGCGGTTGCCAAAGTCCTGGCGTGTTTTTTGAATCAGCGCCCGCAGCCGATCAGCGTATTGGGGTATTTCGTTACGTGCTACGTCTCCTTCGGCTTCGCCCTGGTGCCATAGGATGGCCCGTACACCCGCCATCGACGCGTAGTACTGAAGAACGTTTTTAAGGTTTGTATAAGGTTGTAAGTATGGCCAGTTCTCAACGCAGTAATAGGCGTTACAGGTTGGCGTGCCGTTGGCCGATTTTAACCAGTTGTCAATAGTAGAGCCGTCCCAGCCTGTTACGTAGTAGGCGACCGGAACGTTATACCGGTTAACAATGTAGTCGCCCAACTCACCCCATCCCCATGAACTTTCAGCCATCGGAAAGATGCGGTGACCGGCTGTCAGGGGTTTAAACACGGGTACAGGAAATGGATCACCCACCGACACCAGCGCCTGCGCACCCGGTGGATACGAATGGTTAATAGAATCAATAGACGTAACGCGGCCGGTAGCCGTTCCTAAATCATTGTCGCCGATCCCCAATCCCCGCGAATTTGATTGACCGGCTGTTACGAATACTTCCCCAATACCGACGGGATCTACTACGGTCTGAGCTACTGTCGTGTTGCCAACTACCGAGCGTACCGTCAGGGTGTACCAGCCGCCGGATGCGGTTATAAAACCAAGAAACAGGTTGTTGGCGGGGTTTGTCTGTATGGTTTGCCAGCCCGTATTGGTTCCCTGACCGGCAGCTACCGGCGTCAACTGAGCTTCGACCCGATCAACGGCACCGGTTAGTCGACCCGAGATATAGATTCGCCCGTTTCCATCGGCTCCGCGCTGTACAACCAGGCGCGGCATGGGATAAGATACTTCTAGTTGAGCGAACGCAAAAAACGGCAGGCTGACAAGCAGTAGCAGCCCCAGAAAACGAGGAACCATCTAAGGGTGGGAAAATTCTACCGCAAAAATAGAGATAAAGTTTGTCTCCGACGTAGACCTAATTCTGAATAAAGTAATCTACTGGTGCGGATCGGCCCGGAGTCGCTGACTTTTGCCATCTTCGCCCAGCTTGAGCCGGGCAAGACGATCAACAAAAAAGGCGGATGTTGCCACCCACCTTCTCATTCAAACTATACTGAGTAATTTACACTTTTCCCCGCAGATAATCCGCCGTGAAATTTTCGCCCTGAGGCAGCTTCACCATCTCTTCCGGAGTACCCGTAAACGTTACGTAGCCGCCGGTGTCGCCACCTTCGGGACCAAGGTCAATGATGTGGTCAGCGCTCTTGATTACTTCCATATTATGCTCAATAATCAGGACGGAGTCGCCCTGGTCGACTAAGGCGTTAATAGCTGATAACAGCTTACGAATGTCGTGGAAGTGCAATCCCGTAGTCGGTTCGTCGAAGATAAACAACGTACTGCCTTTGTTTGGATTACCCTTGCTCAGGAACGAAGCGAGTTTAACCCGTTGCGCTTCTCCACCTGATAACGTATTGGCCGACTGCCCTAAACCGATATAGCCCAAACCGACATCCTGTAGGGGGATAAGTTTATCGGCCATTTTAGGGTCGGCTTTGCGGAAAAAGTCAACGGCTTCGTCGACGGTCATGTCGAGGATATCCGAAACGTTTTTATCCTGCAAGGTAACCTCCAGCACTTCCTGCTTGAAGCGTTTGCCGCCACAGCCTTCGCATTTCAGGTAGATGTCAGCCATGAACTGCATCTCGATCTTCACTTCGCCTTCGCCCTGGCACACTTCGCAGCGACCGCCATCTACGTTGAACGAGAAATGGCTGGGCTTATACGCCCGCGCTTTGGCAACGGGCTGATCGGCCATGACTTGCCGGAGATAATCGTAGGCTTTGATGTACGTTACCGGATTGGAGCGCGACGACTTGCCAATCGGGTTCTGGTCGATCATTTCGACGGCCTGGATGCGGTCGAGCGAACCGGTTAGTTCGGTGTATTTACCGGCTTCTTCGGCGGCATCGCCTTTCTGACGTACCAGAGCCGGGTACAGCACTTTCCGAATGAGCGTACTCTTACCGGAACCGGAAACTCCCGTTACCACCGTCAACGTATTCAGCGGAATGCGCACATCGACGTCTTTCAGGTTGTTTTCGCGGGCTCCTTTCAGTTCAATAAAATTCGTCGCCTTACGCCGGAATGTCGGTACGGGTACCGTTTCACGACCCGTCAGGAAATCGAGGGTGTGCGAAGGCATAAACCCTGGCAACAGGGTATCAGGGCGGGTTTCTTCCGTAATTTCTTTCCACGTTCCCTGAAACACCAGGTGACCACCTAACGAACCGGCATCCGGACCAATATCAATCAGCTGATCAGCGGCCCGCATAACTTCTTCCTCGTGCTCGACGACAATAACCGTATTGCCCATGTCGCGCAGCGATTCCAGTACGCTCACCAGCCGTTTCGTGTCGCGGGGATGCAGGCCAATACTGGGTTCATCGAGGATATACATCGATCCGACCAGCGCCGAACCCAGCGACGTAGCAAGTTTTATGCGTTGGTACTCCCCACCCGACAACGTATTCGTCAGGCGGTTGAGTGTCAAGTAGCCTAGGCCAACGCGCTCCATATAATCGAGTCGATTTCGGATTTCGATCAGAATGCGGTTTGCAACCTGATGCTGATGTTCGGGCAGTTGCAAATCGCGGAAAAAAGCCGTCACCTGCGTTAGGGGCATCAGGACCAGATCGGTGATTGACTTGCCCACTACTTTTACGTAACCAGCGTCTTTTCGTAAGCGCGAGCCCCGGCATTCCGGACAGGTCGTTTTACCCCGATAGCGCGACAGCATCACCCGATACTGCACCTTGAACGTCTGACTCTCTACGTACGCGAAGAAGGCGTTCAGCCCATCGAAGTATTTATTGCCCGTCCAGAGCAGTTCCTGTTCGGCGGGTGTTAACTCTTTATAGGGCCGGTGAATCGGGAAGTCGAAGCGAATGCCGTTTCTGAGCAAAGGTTTCAAGAACTCTTCGCTCATCTTTTCGCTCCGCCAGGGCATAATAGCTCCTTCAAAGACCGATAAGTTTTTGTCGGGGATAACCAGGTCCGGGTCGATACCCAGCACTTTTCCAAAACCGTCGCAACGGCGGCAGGCTCCGTAAGGATTATTGAACGTAAACAGATTGACGCTCGGCTCTTCGAACGAAATTCCGTCCAGTTCAAACTTGTCGGAAAACACTCTCGACTCTTTGCCCACTACGTCGACGCGGCAGGTGCCATCGCCTTCGCTGAAAGCCGTTTGCACCGAATCCGAAAAGCGGTACTGGGTATCTTCATCCGGGCTGCCTTCGGCGTCCAGAATCACCGTACCCCGGTCTACTAACAACTCCAGATCACCCTGATTTGGTAAGGCATTAACGGCCGCCAGATCCTGCTCCAGCAACTCTTCGATCTGCTGAACCTGCCCGTTGACGACAATACGTGTGTAGCCTTTCTGGAGCAGTATTTTCAGTTCATAATCGAGCGTGCGCCCCGCGTGAATCAGCAGGGGCGTCATGATCATGACCCGCTGGCTATCCTCATGCGAGAAGATGTAGTTGATAACATCCGTAACCGTATCCCGCCGTACTTCCTGACCCGAAATAGGCGAGTAGGTTACGCCCGCCCGGGCAAAGAGCAACTTCAGATAATCGTAAATTTCGGTGGACGTTCCAACCGTTGAACGTGGATTTCGGGTCGATACTTTTTGTTCGATGGCAATGGCCGGAGAAACGCCCTTAATGTATTCGACTTCGGGCTTTTCCATCCGGCCTAAGAACTGCCGGGCGTAACTGCTCAGGCTCTCGACATACATGCGCTGGCCTTCGGCAAACAATGTATCAAAGGCTAAGGATGACTTGCCCGAGCCCGACAGACCCGTTAACACAACCAACTGATTGCGAGGGATGGCAACGTCTATTCCTTTAAGATTATGTACTTTCGCCCCCTTGATAATTATAAACTGTTTGGGGTCGAGGTGGTCAACGGAACGCGGTTGTTCGGCATTCCGGCGTTCGGTTTCCGCAGGTTGAGTCATTCGGTTGAAGTAGGGTAAACTCTATCTTATTTTTAACGGTTTATTTTGAAATATGGTTTCTCCAGGCTGTGATTCTCGTTGAGGGTCTGAAGTTACCAAAATCAATACGTTACCTGCGGCTGCAACGAGTACATACGTACTGCCGTATACTGTATTCAGAACGATGGAGTTTGCACAGGGTGATATCATTCGTTTGACTGCTGCGCTGATGATGGGCGGAGTTATTGGTGCGGAGCGGGAGTATCATGGTAAAGCGGCCGGATTTCGGACGATGATCTTAATTTGTGTTGGGTCGGCTTTATTTACCCTTGTATCAGGCCGGGTCGGCAGCTCCGATGACCGCATTGCCGCCAATATTGTCAATGGCATCGGATTTCTGGGCGCGGGAATTATTCTGCGCGAAGACAACCGGGTACGAGGGTTAACAACAGCGGCTACCGTTTGGGCGGTATCGGCGCTGGGCATGTGTCTGGGAAGTGGTCTTTATGACATCGCGCTGATCGGGTTCGCGTTCATTATCGGTCCGTTATTAATCCTGGCTAATCTTACCCGACGCATTCAGAGACTCAATCAAACGCGCGATTATAGGATCGTAACGGCCTTTCGGAATAAGACGCTTGATCAGTACGAGGAGTTTTTTGAAGAGTGCGGGCTGTCTCCCTCGCGCAACCAACAGCAACGTATCGGCGACCAGATCATTGGCCAATGGCGGGTCGAGGGCTCGGAAAGGAACCACGAAAAGTGCATTAAACGTTTACTCAACGATCCCGAAGTAAAAGAATTTACGTTCTGATTTCGTTATTAGTGTTGATTTTCTATTTTGTCTAAACAAACATGAATTATATTCAGAAGTTGCTGTTAATCACAGCATTATTAAGTAGTAGTGTTGCATTCGGGCAGCTCACCGCCGACCCCGAAGATCGCCAGGAGCAGGGTAAAGACCCGCTGCGGACGCAAACGCCCGAGGGTCGCCCATTGCCGTTTGGCCAGCGGCTCCGGTTCGGGGGCGGCATCAACGGATTCCGGTTTGGGAATCCCTTCAGCCTGGGAGTATCGCCGGTTGTTGCCTATCAGGCTACCGAACGGATGCTGATTGGTGTCGGTGGAAGCTATACGTACACTCGTTATAAATTGCCCTACTACGTGCCAACCACGTATAATCAATACGGCGGACGCGGGTTTGTGATGTACGAAGCGTTACCGGCCATTATTCCGAATCTGTACCTGCACGGTGAAATTGAAAACACGACGATTCAGGTTAAAGAGGATCAGTCGGGGCAAAAAGCAAGTGTTGGTCTAACCGCGCCTTTGCTCGGCCTGACGTACTCGCAGCCAATTTCCCGGCGGTTCGGCGTTAACCTGACCGCCTTGTACAACCTGAACGACAACAACATTGCGCGTTCTATTTACGGCAGTCCATTCATCATCCGGTTGTCCTTTTTCTAATACTAAGTCGTCTATTCGTGAGCGGGTAAGGCAGCAGATGGTCATCTGCTGCCTTACCCGCTCTTCCTTTCGGGGCTTTTCCCTAACTTTGGCCTGACTTATTACCCGTCCGTATGCTGTTCAGTTCGGCCATTTTTTTGTTTTTGTACCTGCCGGTTTTCCTGATTGCTTACTACCTGCTCCCGCATCGCTGGCGGAATGCGTTTCTGTTCGGCGCGAGCCTGGTCTTCTACGCCTGGGGGGAAGGTCCAGTCGTGTTGGTTCTGCTGCTATCCGCCCTGATCAATTTTATCGCTGGTCGACTGGTCGAAAATGGTCAACGCCGGACTGGTCTGATGCTCTCGCTGGTTGGCAGTCTGTCGCTGCTGTTTTACTATAAATACACTAACTTCCTGGTCGACTCAGTACATGGCTTTGCCGAAGCGCTAACCTTGCCGGTAGCCGATAATCTGGCCCTGGCTCAGATTGCCCTACCCATCGGGATTAGCTTTTATACGTTTCAGGGCATTTCGTATACGCTGGATATTTACTGGGGACGTATCAAAGCCAATCGCAGCTTTTTAGATTACGGAACCTACGTAGCGATGTTTCCGCACCAGATTGCCGGCCCGATCGTTCGCTATGCCGACATCGCGCCTGAGCTGGCCGACCGCACCGTTACGATTGAAAAATTTGGAGTAGGGGCGGAGCGGTTTATTCTTGGTCTGGCCAAAAAAGTCTTGCTGGCTAATACGTTCGCTAGCCTGGCCGATACCATCTTCAACGCTTCACCGAACACGTATTCCACGGCAACCGCCTGGCTGGGTATTGTCGCCTACAGCCTTCAAATCTATTTCGACTTCTCGGGCTATTCTGATATGGCTATCGGCTTAGGTAAGATGGTTGGTTTCGACTTCAAAGAAAACTTTAATTACCCCTACATTTCCCGTTCGATACAGGACTTTTGGCGACGTTGGCACATCTCGCTGTCGAGCTGGTTTCGCGACTATCTGTACATTCCGCTCGGCGGCAACCGTGGCAGCAAAGCCCGAACGTATCGCAACTTGCTGATTGTCTTTTTTGTGACCGGGCTGTGGCACGGTGCCAGCTGGAATTTCATCATCTGGGGACTCTACCACGGTCTGTTTTTGCTCATCGAGCGGGCCGGGTTAGGGAAACGGCTCGAACGCGTCTGGCCGCCTATTGCGCATATCTATACCTTGCTTGTCGTCCTGATCGGTTGGGTGTTCTTCCGGGCCGAAGACCTGACGTCAGCCCTGGCGTATCTGCAAAAAATGGCGGGGCTGGTACCCGCAGCTGATCAGGTAGCGTATCCGCTGTCATATTTTATGTCCGCCGAAGTTATTGTCTCGCTGGTGGTTGGGTGTATCATTGCAACTCCGGTTTATCACCAGTTTCAAACGTTCTGGCACCGGCTGCTGGCGCGCGTCGTTACGTCGCCGACCCGGTTTACGCTGGACGCGGCTTATGTGCTGGGGTTGGTTGGTCTATTTGTGATGGCGGTGGCGTATCTGGCGGCCGACACCTACAATCCATTTATCTATTTTAGATTTTAATCTGCTATCAAAGCCGCTCCGTTCGGCGATCTGTTATGTTCCGGTCAAAGCTCATTGCTTACGTTTTTGCGCTCCTGCTGCTGCTGCCAATGCTCGATCAGGTGTTGGGGCTATCGACCCGGTTCAGCAGTACCGAAAATCGGCAGATGAATGGTGTTCCCCCGTTGAATTTTCCGCACGTACGCAGTTTTGTTAAGCAGTTCGATCAGTACTACAAAGAGAATTTTGGGTGGCGTAACGCCCTGTTTTACGCTTACAGCCGCTGGAAACTCTATGTACTGCGCGAGTCGCCCCTGCCCGAAAAAGTTGTTGTTGGTAAGAAGGGATGGTTTTATCTGGGTAATAGCTACAATAACGTCGTGGATCAGCACCGGGGTCTGCAACCGCTTTCGGCTGATTCCGCCCGCGCGATTGCGAACCATCTGCAACGGCGGCAGCAGGAACTGGCGCGTCAGGGTATTCGTCTCTACGTGTTTATCGCGCCTGATTCGCACACCATCTACCCGGAGCATCTGCCCGATCAGTTGCAGGTCAGTTCGGAACCGACGCGGCTGGACGTGTTGAAGAAGGCGGTAGTGCAGCAAGGGCTTCCGCTGATCGACGTACGCGATACGCTATGGGCCGCCAAGCGTAATCATGTCGTATACAACCAGACAGATACGCACTGGAATGATTACGGTACTTTGGTTGGTTGCGCCCGCCTGATCAACTACATCCGGCGGGATGAGCCGTCTATTCCGGCTATGCGTTTAAGCGATTTTCAGGTTGAAAAACAGCGCGGCATTGGGGGCGATCTGGTCCGTATGCTGACCGTTCAGGACGACATGAAAGACCCGGTTTATTATTTTATAAAACCCGTCGCGGCTCGCACGGCCAACCAGACAGAAACGGTACCGAATCCGGCGTTCGGTTTCCCGTCCACCCGTTACGTTGGTCCGGGCACGAAGAAACTGTTGTTTATTGGTGATTCGTTCAGCCACAGTATGATGCAGCTCCTGCCGGGTTATTTCCGGGAATCGTTTTTTGTGCGGGACAATAAGCTGGCAACGACCTTAGTGCAGGCCGAAAAGCCGGATCTGGTTGTTATCGAAGTCGTTGAACGCAACATTAGCTATCTGGCGACTTTCTGAATATTTGCCGTGCCCGACCTAATCCGCCTTTGCCGGAGTAAGCGCCTTGGGGATTGTTCGCCCAAGGATAAGGTCAGCTCCTTTTTCAGCAATCATCATCACGGGAGCGTTTGTATTTCCCGATACAATGCTTGGCATAATCGAGGCATCAATGACGCGTAGCGATTCGATACCGCGTACGCGAAGCTCAGCATCGACAACAGCCCCTTCATCAGACCCCATTTTGCACGTTCCCACCGGATGGTACACTGTTTCCAGAACAGCCGTAATATGCTCCCAAATGGCATCGTCTGAGTCATACCTGACCGGCATATTGATTCCCTGACTGTATGGACCGAACGCATCTGCCTGCATGACGTCAATCGCTTTTCGAATACCGCTGATGAGTACAGCGCGATCGGCTTCGTCAGACATATAATTTGGTTGAATCACTGGCGCATCGAGCGGGTTGTTAGATCGTAGCCCGATATAACCGACACTTTTAGGTTTGAGTAACGTCGGTAAAACCGTGTAGCCGTCGGTGTGAGGATACGTGGAAAGGTCATAAAAATCAGCTTTGCCGTCGTTGCCGAAATGAACCGGCGCAAAATGAAATTGCATATTTATCCGATCAGGCGGTAGTGACGCGTCTGGTCCATTGGTGTTAAGAAAAGCGACAGCTTCGAGCGGACTAATCGTCATGGGTCCCTTCCTGTTGATAAAAAACTGGGCTAGTCCCCTTAGCTGATTAAGAGGTTTCAGGTGAAAATTAGCCGAGACGGCCCGTTGGGAGCTTAAACTGCTTACGCCCGTGAATACGTGATCCTGTAGGTTCTGACCAACGCCCGGCAAGTCTTTTTTTACGGCAATGCCCGCTGAACGTAACGTATCGGCGGGGCCAATGCCCGATAACATCAGCAACTGCGGTGAGTGAAACGCGCCCGCCGAAAGAATAACCTCTTTGGCTGCTCGGGCTTGCTGGGTTTGATTTTTCCCCGTTATAAACTCGACACCAATAGCCTTATCGTTTTGAATCAGAATTCGCGTTGTGTGCGCGTATGTAATGACGGTGAGGTTTGGCCGGTTCAGCGCTGGTTTCAAAAAGGCCGTGGCCGCACTGTGTCGCCGACCATTCTTAATCGTGAACTGAAACAAACCGGCTCCGTCCTGACTCGCTCCGTTGTAATCATGATTCTCGGCTATACCCGACTGCGTACACGACTCAATGAATGCGCTGGCTAAGGGCGTCTGGAAACGGGTGGCATACGTAACATTCAGAAGCCCATTCCGGCCGTGGAACCGCGGGTCGAGCTGGTCGTACTGCTCGTTACGCTCCGAGCGGATGAAATACGGTAATACGTCCTCATAACTCCAGCCCGTGTTGCCGAGTGCTGCCCAGTCGTCATAATCAGCCCGGTTTCCGCGCACGTAGGCCATCGCATTGGTAGACGAGCAGCCGCCCAGCGTTTTACCCCGTGGCTGGTACATCCGCCGACCGTTCAGGGCTCGCTGGGGCTCCGTCCAGAATGCCCAGTCAACGGCCGATCCATGCAGCTTGGTATAAGCCGCTGGAATGTGAATTTCGAGTTTTTTATCTGGCCCACCGGCTTCCAGCAGCAGAACAGACGTCGACGGATCTTCCGAAAGGCGATTTGCCAGCACACATCCGGCGGAGCCAGCGCCTACAATGATATAATCGAAGGTCATTTTGCAGATTGACTATAGTCGGTCAGATGAGACAATATACCTAAAAATAAGCCCTTTAGCGCATCATTTCTTTCAAATCTTCAGGAGCATACCCATTGGTTTTTCGTTTACTAAGCCTGTTTGCAAACAAAAGCGCCAGCTATCCTTTTTATTCATATTTGCCCGGCACATTTTTTGACAAGGCTTAGTAACTCAACAGCGACAACGTTATGAATGACATACGTATACTGGCAACAGGATTACGCTTTCCGGAGGGCCCGGCTTTCGATGCCGACGGAAACCTGTGGTGCGTAGAGCAGGAAGGAGAAACTTTGTTTTGCCGACGTACCGACGGCAAAACAAAGCGCGTGCATACCGGAGGGCGGCCAAACGGTTCAGTATTTCACAAAAATCACATCTGGTTCTGCGACTCCGGGCATAACTCGATTCGTCGCCTGGACGTAACAACGGAAAAAATCGAAACGATGGTGAGTATGGTCAACGGCCAGCCGCTCAGTATGCCCAACGATCTTATTTTTGATGAACACGACAATCTGATTTTTAGCTGTCCGGGCTCGCCCGAAGGCAGTCAGCAGGGGTACGTAGCGGTTTATTCACCATTCGGTTTGATTGAAGTTATTGCCGATGGGTTGTTTTACCCAAATGGCTTATTGTTGTATAAAGAGAATCTCTTAATCAGCGAAACGCATCGGCAGCGAATCTGGTGTGGTTACTGGGACCCCATCAGTTTAAGCTGGGAAAATATTCGGGTGTGGACCAGCGTAATTGACGCACCCGCCGACGCTCCTATTCCGGGTCCGGATGGTATGGCGGCTGGCCCCGACGGGAATCTCTACGTAGCGGTTTTTGGCGCTGGCGTGATTAACGTTTTTTCCGACGAAGGTACGTTACTCAGGGACATACCTTTACCGGGCCGTAATCCATCGAACTGCGTATTCGATCCTTCCGGCGAGTTGGGACTTGTTGTGACCGAAACGGAAAACGGGCACTTATTAAGCGTTCGCTTATAAGTGCCCGTTAAAAGAGGCAGACGTAACGGCGCGGGTTATTTCAGTTCGGCCAGCACCGTTACGCCCCCTTTGGTCCGATCACCAATATTTACTTTGATGTCAGCATCCAGGGGCAGAAACAGATCGACCCGGGAACCGAATTTGATAAATCCCAACTCGGATCCCTGTTCAACGGGCTGCCCTTCTTTCACGTACCAGACGATCCGGCGCGCTACAGCCCCGGCAATCTGACGCAGCAAGACTTCAATTCCGTTCGCCGATTGAATAACGACCGTTGTCCGCTCGTTTTCGGTGCTTGACTTTGGATGCCAGGCAACCAGGTATTTGCCCGGGTAATATTTAAAGTAGCGTACAATACCCGACACCGGATTTCGATTGACGTGCACGTTCAGCGGTGACATGAAAATCGATATTTGCCGACGACGCGCCTTGAAGTACTCACCTTCTTCTGCTTCTTCAATCACGACGATTGTACCATCAGCCGGGGCAATCACCTGAGATTCCCCCATGGTCAACTGGCGGCTGGGTACCCGAAAAAACTGCACAATCAGCCCGAAAAAAATCAGGCTGGCGATCAGCAGTATGACCAGGGCCGTTGGATTATCGGAAAACAGAAAGTAATAAGCCAGCAGATCCAGGGCTACTAAGATCAGCCCTGTAGTAAGCATTATGGTGTATCCTTCGCGGTGTAAGCGCATGTAATAAGTAATGATTTATGTGGTATGATTTACGAAACGAGCCCTCAAAGGGGATGCCTTTCGCAAGTTGGAGACAAAACTGATAAAGCGTCGCCTGTCCTGAGCCGTTCCGCAAATTAAATCAATTAATAGCCACCCCGGAACTTATAGGTACTGGCAACTTTGTCGATTGCCACAATATAAGCCGCCAGACGCATCGGTACCTGATACTTCTGTGAGGTCTCGAATACGCGGTCGAAGGCATCCTTCATGACGCGGTCGGCACGGCGGTTAATCCGGTCGAGTGTCCATTTATACCCGATCCGGTTCTGCACCCACTCGAAGTATGATACGGTAACTCCGCCCGCATTCGCCAGAATATCAGGCACAACCAGAATGCCTTTGCTGTTGATGATTTCGTCGGCGCTGGCCGAAGTGGGGCCGTTTGCACCTTCCACAATCATTTTAGCCTGGATCGAACCCGCGTTATCATCCGTAATTACGTCTTCTTTGGCCGCTGGCACTAATACGTCAACCGGCAGGGACAATAATTCTTCGTTGGATATTTTCTCCGCGCCACTGAAGCCCTCTAAAGTGCCTTTATTGGCGTTCCGATAATTAACCGCGGCTGTGATGTCAATGCCGGCCGCATTGTAGTACCCTCCCGAAATATCGCTGACGGCAACAACCGTCACCCCGCGCTCATGCAGCAACTCGGCCGCAAATGAGCCTACGTTACCAAATCCCTGCACGGCGGCTGTGGCCCGGTACGGATTCATCCGCAGCTTGTCCATCGCGGCCAAAGCCGCAACCGTAACCCCACGACCGGTAGCTTCGGTACGGCCCAGCGAACCACCCAATACGAGCGGTTTACCGGTAACGACGTTGTTAACAGTCATGCCCTTTGCTTTTGAGTATTCATCGACGATCCAGGCCATTTCACGGGGGCCTGTTCCCATATCCGGTGCCGGAATATCCCGATCGGGACCGATTACGTCGAGCATGGCAACGGTATACTGGCGGATCAGCCGCTCAATTTCTCCCGCCGACATCTCCCGCGGGTTACAGGCGATACCCCCTTTAGCTCCTCCGTAGGGGATATCCACAACGGCACACTTCCAGGTCATCCAGGCTGCTAAAGCCCGCACCTCGTCGAGGTTAACAGCCGGATCGAGTCGAATCCCGCCTTTGGCTGGTCCAAGAATATTAGAGTGAATAACGCGATATCCTTCAAAAACCTTGATGGTCCCATTGTCCATTGTAACGGGCAAGCCAACAATTACCTGCCGGGCGGGTACTTTCAGGATGTCATACATTTCGTCAGAAATACCTAACAAACGAGCAGCCGCATCGAAACGAGACATCATCGATTCAAGCGGATTTTCTTTATCTTTTATGGGAGCTGGTTCAATATATGCCATGGCTATAATTAACGCTTAGCTATAAAACAAATTTGCGAATGAAGTGTCCCGCAAACTTAATAAATGAAGAATAACATTACCAAAAGTATATTTTTTCTATGATTAGTATAAATTAATTAGGCAAGAGAAAGTGTTACCTAGACGATATTAAACCAAATTCTTGGCTCCGATTAGCCACTATATCAGAATAATAATTTGCATAAGTGTAAGAGTACGGTTCGCTAGATTTTCTACAAAATAGGGATTAATACCAGCTATAGTGTCTTGAGCCATTGAAAAGCCGCTTACAAACCATTAATTTTGTGGTTAATATCATACACCCATCAAATTGATCACTTGCTATGGTCCAGGAAGAGAAAAAGAGATATTCAGAAGAAGACCTGAAAGAGTTTCAAGAACTGATCAGTCAGAAGCTCGAAGCGACCCGCAGCGAGTTGAACTACATAAAGGAAACTCTTAGTAAACGTAACGACAGCGGCACTGATAATACATCGGGTAACTCGAAGCTTCTCGAAGACGGCGCTGATACCAGCGAACGCGAAAATTTAAGTCAGCTGGCTGCCCGACTGCAAAAGTTTATTCAGCAGTTAGACGCTGCTATGGTCCGAATCAAAAACGGTACGTATGGCATTTGCAAGGACACGGGTAAGCTGATTCCTAAAGAGCGCCTTCGCGCTGTGCCGCATACTCAGCAAACGATCGAAGCCAAACTTCGGCAGTCCAAGTAGCCGCACTACAAGTTTACCAAAGCCCACAGGGCCAATGACTAGATCATTGGATCTGTGGGCTTTTTGTGTGCTCTCAAACGAGCGTTTTTTCTACAAACTTGTTCCGGATTTTCAACCCATATAGTAATCGTTACCAACCCCATGTTTAAGACCAGTTGCTCTGTGTTCCGCTTATATATAGGAGTAATACGTTAAATAAAAGCTTTTTAGCCGTCAGGAGCGATAGGCTATGTTTTTAAAACAAATTGGGCGCTTTTTTGTAAATACACCATAGTAAATATAAACAAATACAATCATGCTGGAACGCTTGGAAGAAATTCGGGAGAATATATTCCGCTACCTGGAAGCCCGCATCGAGCTGTTTACGCTGGAAACTCGCGGGAAAGTAGAAGAAGGTGTCGTTGTTGGGATTCACGGGATCGTACTCGCGCTGCTGGCAACCATGACCACTATATTCGTATTCAGTCTACTGGCTGCTTATCTGAACGAGGTAACCGACAGCCGGTATCTGGGATTCTTAATCGTGGCTAGCTTTTTTCTGGTCATGACGTTGATCTGGGTTGCGGGAAAAGATTTCTTTAAATCAAAAATTCGGGTGGCGGCTTATAACGCCATCAAGAAAAGTCAGGAAAAGAAAAAAGAAGAAAAGTCAGAGGCCGTACAAGAATTGATGGCACAGACCCGAACATCGCTGAACGAAAGCGGACGCTACGTGGAGCAGGGGCCGACTACGCCTAAAACGTATTGATTATTGCTTCACTACATTTTACATCAGATTTCTCACCTAGCCAATACATAGTTTATGGAAGACCCTAAAGTACCATTCGCTGACACAACAGCTCGACGGGCTCAACTTATGGCCGCCACTGAGCGCTTCAAAAGTTCAATCACAGATGGTGTTGACTCCATGAAGGGTGATGCAACGGAGTTAGGTAAAACCGCTGCGTTTGTTGCGGGTGCCGCTTTAGCCGTATATTTGGTTGTTAATGCGATTCTGCCCAAATCCGATGAGTATCGTTACGCCGAGAAATACGGCGAACGCGACGAAGACGAGTATGAGGATGACGACGACGAAGAGGACGATGACGAATCGTACGCTCAGGCTCAGCCGCCAACTCATAAGGCCGTAAAACAGCAAGCCAAGAAAACGCAGAAATCAGCAGCCGCAAGCGGTCTGATCGGTGGTTTGGTCACGTCAGTGCTAACCAACATCGCCCGCGAGCAGCTAGCTGGCTTTCTAGCCCGCATCCGTCAGAATAATGCCATCAACCCAGCCGCCGATCCAACAAAGTACCACGAGAAGGCTCCAACCCAGCCTGTTAGTTACACTTCGGAATCATAGATCATCCGGCAAAAAAGCGCTTGGCATCTTGCTCGATCCCGATAAGGTCGAGCAAGATGTGCTTATAAACATGCTAAACCGGACAGCAGCCTATCCGATCGACTTTTTTCTGGTGGGTGGCAGTTTAGTGACTGATTATAGCCACAAAGAGGTAATTGCTACCATCCGTCAGCATTCGTCAACACCGATTATCTTGTTTCCGGGCAATCCCCTACACATTGAGTCCTCGGCCGATGCTATCTTTCTGCTCTCGCTGATTTCGGGACGTAACCCCGAATTTTTGATTGGCCAACACGTGATTGCTGCTCCGTTGCTTAAAAAAAGTGGGTTGGAAATCCTGCCGACGGGCTATATGGTCGTCGATAGTGGTACGCAAACGACCGTTTCGTACGTTAGTGGTACAATGCCGCTTCCTCACGACAAGCCCAGCGTAGCCGCATGCACCGCAATGGCGGGTGAAATGCTTGGCTTACAACTCATGTACCTCGATGCGGGTAGCGGAGCCCGGTGGCCCGTTGCGCCGGAGATGATTGCCGCCGTCCGGGCGGTAGTAGATACGCCTATCATCGTAGGCGGAGGCATCAATTCGGGCGAGAAGGCGTATCAGGCCTTGCGGGCCGGGGCTGATCTGATTGTTGTTGGAAACGGTATAGAACAGAACCCGGATTTACTGCCGGAATTGTCAACCGTAGTGCGTGAATTTAATCAATCGGCCGTACAAGCTTAACCATGAAACACATTGCTGTTATTCTGCTGTGGCTTACCACCGCGCTCTTTTTAGTCTCAACAACCAATACCGTTGCGCAGTCAGATTCAAAGCCCGAGATGGTATACACGACAGTTGAGCAGCAACCGGAATTCCCAGGCGGGAAAGCGGCCCTGAGTCGGTATCTAGCCCAAAACATAAAGTTTCCGAACTCGCTGATTCGTAAGAATTACAGCACGGGCCAGGTAGCCGCGAAGTTTATTGTCGACCGGTTCGGGAACGTGCGCGATGTGCGAATTACCACAAAGCCCCTCGAAAAAGAGACGCGCAAGGGCATGCAGGAATACATGACAGGGATTATTGCCGCTATCGAGAAGATGCCACGCTGGCGGCCCGGCGAAGTGGATGGCCGTCCGGTATCGGTATTCTATACATTACCGATTGAAGTAAATTTACAATAAAAAAAGCCCGGAGCGTTCCGGGCTTTTTTTATACGTTCATCAGGGATTCACGACGGCGCATCTTACCGGCCGGAATGCCAAACATCATTTTGAACCGTCGGCAGAAGTAAGCCGTGTCTTTATAGCCAACCTCAGCCCCGATGGCCCGGATGCTCTTCTTACTGGTACGTAATAAGCCTACGGCAGCCTCCATACGCTGGTATTCGATGTAATCCTGCGGATTAATACCCGTCAGCATTTTGAAATACTGCCCAACATAGTCTTCCGATACGTTTGCTACGTTCGCCAGCACCTTGTTCGACAGATCACCACCCAGATTCTCTTTGATGTAAGCAAAAATATCGATCAGGCGTGGGTCTTTGAAATACGTACTGTTCGTAACTAACTGCTCAACGAACAAACGATTCTTGAGGATGTAGCGAACTACCTCAATCACAATTTCATCGGTCTTGATCTTAATGATCCGTCCCTTACCCGCCAGATCCGTCATGTCCTCGGCCAAAATCTGATCGATCGTATTCGCCAGATGGTCTTCGCGTTTAATGATAAACGGAGGTACGTCGAGCGAATTAAAGAAATTGACCGAATCAAAGACTTTAGCTTCGAACGACACATAGCCGAACGAGTTGGGCAAATGGCCGATCAGCCGGGGATCGTGGTTACCTTCCCAATATGATTCGCGGTGCGTCATAAACTCTTCGTTCGACACGACCTTAGCGTTCGATGGGTCGCCATACGTAACGGTAACATGTTTTCCGCCGGGGATAAACAACATATCGCCAACATCCACGCTCACTTTCTCATCACCGATTGATACTTCCCCATTATATAAGATGAGTAATGTATTCTCAACATCGTAGAAATTCTTGATAGTGATGGGCTGTAGAATACGAATATTACGGGCTTTAATGAACTTAACGCCCAGCGATTCGATAATTTTATTATAGTCTTCCATAGCTGAAGGGTGCGTTCTAACCGGATTTGCACTCAAATTTGCACAAATCTAATAATTTGTACAAAACTAATACAAGTAGAAAAGTTTCCGAATAATAAATAAAAAGCCCGTTCTCAATAAAGAAACGGGCTCAGAGTGCAAAATAATTCTATTTTCTTTAGAAAAAGCTCACCGAATAAGCTCGCGGGCGATCACTAATTTTTGTATTTCCGACGTACCTTCATAGATCTGGGTGATTTTAGCATCCCGCATTAGCCGCTCTACGTGGAACTCTTTTACGTACCCATAACCGCCATGAACCTGAACGGCTTCGGTGGTTACCCACATGGCTACTTCAGAAGCATACAGCTTCGCCATAGCCGCAGCCTGCACATAATCTTTGTGTTCGTCCTTCAACCGGGCCGCCTTATACACCAGCAGCCGGGCCGCTTCAATTTTGGTTGCCATCTCGGCTAACTTAAACTGAATGGCCTGGTGATCAAAGATTTGCTTGCCGAATGATTTGCGTTCCAAGCTGTATGTTAAGGCCAGTTCATAGGCCCCGGCGGCAATGCCCAGAGCCTGAGCGGCAATACCGATACGTCCGCCGTTGAGTGTGGTCATCGCAAACTTGAACCCGAACCCATCTTCGCCGATCCGATTCTCTTTAGGTACCTGAACATCGGTAAACAGCAGCGAATGGGTGTCCGAAGCCCGAATGCCCATTTTATCTTCTTTCTTGCCAACCACGAATCCAGGCAAACCTTTTTCAACGATCAGACAGTTGATACCGTGGTGCTTTTTTTCGCGGTCTGTTTGCGCAATCACTAAGCAGATGCTCGACGAATTTCCGTTGGTAATCCAGTTTTTTGTGCCGTTCAGCAGGTAGTAATCGCCCTTGTCGTCGGCGGTAGTGGCCTGGGATGTCGCATCGGAGCCTGCTTCGGGTTCCGACAAACAAAACGCGCCGATTACTTCGCCCGCAGCGAGCCTGGTCAGGTACTTCTGCTTTTGCTCTTCGGTGCCGTATTGTTGAAGCCCGTAACAGACGAGCGAATTATTGACGGACATGATCACCGAAGCGGACGCATCAACTTTGGAAATTTCTTCCATGGCCAGTACGTAGGAGACGGTATCCATGCCGCCACCGCCGTATTCGGGCGCCACCATCATGCCCATGAAACCCAGTTCGCCCATGCGCTTTACCTGCTCGGCTGGGAAACGAGCTTCGTTGTCGCGCTCGATAACACCCGGCAGCAGTTCATTCTGTGCAAAATCGCGGGCCGCTTCCTGTACGGCGAGGTGTTCCTCCGATAAATTAAAATTCAATCCCTGTAACTCCAGCGTTGCCGTTGCCATTGAATTGGTTGATTAGTCAGTTTTAACGTTTGTTGTGAATGGGGTAAATATACGAAGAAACTGCCTAATAGTATGCATGCATACGGTTACTCGAAGAGCAATGTAATCAGCTCAGCTACACAGGCTGGTTTCTGTTCACCCTCGACCTCAAAGGCGCATTCTACGATGGCCCGAACACCATTGCCGTCTTCATTGGCGTTTTGGGGCTCAGCATGGTGCAGCCAGGCCTTCATGCGCAGCCGGCTGCCAACCGGCACCGCGTTTGTAAACCGAATCTTGTTGGCCCCGTAGTTGATTCCCATCTTCACCGACTCCACGCTATAAATTTCGGCCAGGAGCTTCGGCGCTAACGAGAGTGTCAGGAAGCCGTGTGCAATCGGCGTTTTATACGGAGATTCCCGGGCCGCCCGCTCCGGATCAGTGTGAATCCATTGATGATCGCCCGTCGCTTGCGCAAACAGGTCAACCATTTCCTGAGTAATGATCATGTAGTCGGTTTCACCGAGTGACTGTCCGGCGTGGGCCGAAAATTCGGCCAGATTAGCAAAGGTTTGCATGGATGATTAGGTTTTGTGCAATTTTACCGGCATGACAAAAGGTGCCGATGTTCGCTTTTTTGAGTTTGAAGGCGGTCGACTGGCTTACCGAACCTACGGGAAGGGACCTGCTACGTTGCTTGCCTTTCATGGTTTCGGACAAGACAGTCAGGTATTTGCGCCCGTTGAGAAATCAGTTGGTACGCTGTTTACGACTTATGCCATTGACTTATTCTTTCACGGAGCCAGTACCTACAGCGACCCAGAGTTACTAACTAAAAGCAGTTGGCAAAGGTTAATCGACGCTTTTTTGCGGCACCTCGGCGTTGATCAGTTCGGAACAGTGGGGTTCAGCTTAGGTGGGCGCTTTGCGCTGGCAACGGCGGAAGTTTTTCCCAATCGCGTAACTCAGCTCATCCTGATCGCTCCCGATGGCATCACTCCAAATTTCTGGTATCGACTGGCTACAGGTTTCGGCCCGGGCCGGATGCTGTTCCGCTACGTATTACGTCACTTATCGGTATTGAGCTACCTGGGAGTTGGGTTAACCCGACTGGGTTTGCTGAATCGGACTGTTATGCGTTTTGCTGAGCTTTCGCTGGGTACATCCCAGCAGCGCGATTTAGTGTATACTTCCTGGACTCAATTCCGACGGATCAAGCCGAATCTAGGCGCTATTAGTACTTCGTTGACTACGCGTTCGGTATCCGTTCGCTTCTTTGTGGGTGCATTTGATCGCATTATTCCACCCCGGCATATTCTGCCGCTTGGCAACCGACTTCGGCGGAGTGAAATAACGATACTACGTACTGGTCATAACCATTTGATCGAGATGGCTGCCCAGCGCTTAGCGCAACGCGCGTTGAATGACCTGCCACAGGCCGACAATCGACACGATAACTAACCCGATAATGATCAGCTGTGTCCAGTTGCTTTGATTGGGGCTTTCGAGCAGAGTACGAATTTCGCGGGCTTCGTGCCCCGACCAGATCGCCAGTAACGTCCGGGGCAGCATACCCAGGAAACCACCCAGCAAAATGTTACTGAGTTTAGCCCCTGAAAGCGCAAACATCAGGTTCGTTAACCCGAAGGGAAGGATGGGTGAAAGCTTGGCAAAAAAGATTACTTCCAGCTCTTTGTTCAGAATACGGTCGAGCACCGACTGCGCTTTGGGGTTACGGCGCAGGAAAGCGATAAATCGGTCGTGATCCAGCCAGTGTACAATTGAATTGATAAACAGGATGCCCCCCAGGTTGATGATGCACAGCGGGAGGACCGCCTGCCAACCTAAAAAATAACCGAATATCAACGCCAGCATGGTTGGGGGCGTTAAAGCGGCTGATGTGATTGTACACATGAACGTAATAGCAACCCATTCCCAGGTCGTGAACCGGGCGATGGCGGCTTCGTACACGATGGCATAGTACGTCAGCGCCGACGTAAAGACGATGGGCGTTACGGAGAGTAGTATCCCGGCAATGGCGGGTCCGGTCAGTTTTTTGAGAATGGCTTGCTTCACTAGTTATCAAACCGCCTAATAGCCCCGGCGGTTTAGAAATGAAAAACGTATTACCTTCGATTATGAAATTCGCAACCAAAGCTATACACGCCGGTATCGAGCCGGACCCCACGACCGGCGCGATTATGACGCCGATCTATCAGACGTCGACCTACGTTCAGGAGTCGCCCGGGAAACACAAAGGATATGAGTACGCCCGTACGCAAAACCCGACCCGAACGGTTCTGCAAAATAACCTGGCGGCTCTCGAAAACGGCAAACACGGTATCTGTTATTCTTCAGGCTTAGGCGCAACCGATGCGATACTAAAACTCTTCAAGCCCGGCGACGAAATCATCGCCAGTAACGACCTCTATGGCGGTACGTACCGGATCATGGTACGTGTCTTTCAGGAGTTCGGGCTGAAATTCAAGTTCGTTGGTCTGGACAATCCTGATAATCTGCAGGCCGCTATTACGCCGGCAACAAAGATGATCTGGATCGAGACGCCGACTAACCCGTTGTTACGTCTGGTTGATATTGCAGCCATCGCGGCCATCACCAAACAACGTAACATTCAACTCGTGGTCGACAATACGTTTGCCTCGCCTTATCTACAGAATCCGCTCGACTTGGGCGCTGATATTGTCGTTCACTCGGTGACCAAGTACCTCGGCGGTCACTCCGATACGGTGATGGGGGCTATTATCCTCAACGACGACGAAACGGCGCAGCGGCTGGCTTTTATCCAGAATGCCTGCGGGGCCGTACCAGGTCCACAGGATTGTTTTCTGGTGTTACGTGGTATCAAGACCTTACACTTACGGATGCAGCGGCATTGCGAAAACGCCATGCGGGTCGCTCAATATCTGCAACAGCATCCCAAAGTAAGTCAGGTATACTACCCCGGTTTAACATCGCACAGTGGCCATGAACTGGCCAAGCAGCAGATGCGCGGGTTCGGAGGAATGCTTTCGTTTACCTTACACGGCGATTCGATGCCTGAGGCTGTTCGGGTGATGGAGAGTTTCAACGTGTTTTCGCTCGGTGAGTCGCTGGGGGGCGTTGAATCGCTTTGTACGCACCCCGCCAGCATGACCCATGCCAGTATTCCCAAAGAAGAACGTGAGAAAAATGGTCTGAAAGATACGCTCATCCGGCTCAGCGTTGGCGTTGAAGACGTCGACGATTTAATACAGGATTTAGCGCAGGCGATTGGGTAGTCTGAACCGGAATTTAACTGATTAAAAAAGATTAACGGGATTTTGCTCTAGAAGCTGACGCTAAGCCCCGCTATGGCGGAGCTTAGCGTCAGCAAATATGCGTTAAATGTCAGATGGTAAATATGCAACTTGTTCCAAGCATATTATGTAGCAATATCCTGTCCATTTAATCCGTTAAATCCCGGTTCAGACAGTTAAAATCGCACTCGCACGCCCGCCAGAAAGTTACGGCCCGCTTGTGGGTAAAAGCCGTTGTCGGCGGTTACCCGGCCCTCCGAGATATAAGCGTAGGTATAGCCGTTCGATTCGTACAGTTCGTTCAGTACGTTGTTGAACAGGATTGTAAAGGCAATTTCCTGCGCAAACCGGGGCTTGAGGGAATATATAAGCCGAATGTCATTCGTAAAATACGCGTCGATTTTTCGACTCTCATTCGACGTATTGTCCAGGTACTGCCTCCCTACATATTTGGATAAAAGTCCTAATTCCAGACCTTTCACTGGGGTATACAGCAGTTGCGATCCGGCAATTACGTTGGGCGAAAACGATATGTCCGTTTCTGTGTACTGCCGACTTTCCTGCTGGCCATTGTCGAAGTTGTCGAGGAACTCTGTAAAGTTTCGAATTTTATTCTGACTAAACGTGGCGTTTACGTTCCAGCGAAGCTGTTTAGTCAGTTGGGTGCCTACTTCCAACTCCAGTCCGGCACGATAACTAACCGGAATGTTGACCCGGTTATAAGCGCCCACATCATTCAATTGGCCCGACAGGACCAGTTGATTCCGGTAATTCATGTAATATACATTCGCCGTGAAAGCCAGTCGCTGGCTTTGTATTTTGTAGCCAGCTTCGTAATCAATCAGACGTTCCGCTTTAGGACGGCTCATGGGTGTCGACTGCGTGTAATCATCGCGGTTGGGCTCACGGTGTCCCACACCGACTGATGCGTACACAGTGCTCCGATCGTTGATTGTATATGTCAGCCCCGCTTTCGGATTGAAGAACGTCAGCCCGGCGTTCTGCTGAACATTCTGTAACTGGCTGTTGAACCCCAGAAACGAATAATCGACCGTTCGGACCTGCGCATCAGCGAAGCCCGTCAGCTTTGGGGAGAACTGATAAAACGCTTTTGCATACAGATTGAAATCCGTTTTCTTGGCATTATCGGCATAATAGCGATCCCGTATGTTTGTCGTACCGGCGACACGCGCCCAGATGATCTCCCCATAGTGATCCCCATCGTATCTATTCCAACCTCCCCCAATATTGGCCGTCAGTTTACCAAAACTGTTATAATCCAGCGAAAAGACGGTTCCGTAGAAGTCGTTAGCCAGCCAGCGACGGCGGATGATGTCAGTCTGACGGATGGTTGAGTCGCCAATAACTACGTTCGGCAAGCCATAGTTACTGAACTCATCTTCTGGCCGATACTGTTCGTAATAACCGCGTCCTTTTGTGTAAAAGAACGACGCATTGAGCCGCCACTTCCGGCTCAGCTCGTGCGACGTAATCAGTTGGTAGTTGTCCTGCTGATAATTGTCCGTCTCGTTGTCGTATGTGTATGGATTATAGGTGCGCTTGGTCTTTAACAGGTTTTCTGGTACTCCGCCCCACGACTGATACGTTTGCTCCTGACCCGAAAAAACATTCAGCCGAATGAAACTCTTGTCCGTGTAGTAGCCGCCCGATATGTAAAATGATTTCAGGTTGGAGAATGCCCGGTCAATGTAGCCATCCGAATGAATGCTCGACAAACGGGCATCCAGCACAAAGTGATTATTTAATAATCCCGTGCCGGCCATTACGTTCACCTTGCGCGTACCAAACGAACCGGCCGACAGGTTGCTTTCGGCATAAGGCTTGATCTCCAGTTTATTGGTCTGGATATTCAGCGATGCCCCGAACGCACCCGCGCCATTTGTGGAGGTACCAACGCCCCGCTGAATCTGAATGCTGCTTACGGACGAAGCAAAATCGGGCATATCTACAAAGAAAGTGCCCTGCGACTCCGCATCGTTATACGGAATACCATTCAGCGTTACGTTCACCCGCGTCGCGTCGGAACCCCGGATGCGAATACCCGTATAGCCAACGCCAGCCCCCGCATCAGACGTAGTGACGACAGATGGCGTAAAATTGAGCAGTTGCGGAATATCCTGACCCAGGTTGAGCTTATCCAGATACTGACGGGACACATCGGTATAGGCAATCGCTGACTTCTGATTAGCTCGGGTAGCACTAACGACTACTTCATCGACCAGAACCGCTGATTTTTTCAGGCTGAACGACAACGTAGCGCTCTGTGTCAAATTAACAGATTGCGTTTGTGGCTCGTAGCCTAGTAACGAAACCCTTACGGATACCGAGCCTGGTTTTAGGTTAGTTAGCCTGAATGCGCCGGTAGCATCCGTAAAGGTACCGGTATAGGTTCCTTCAAGGACAACCGCTGCGCCTGGCAGCGTGCCTCCCTCAGCGTCGCTAACCGTACCCGAAATAGAGAGTTGAGCCCAGGAGGGCAGACTTGATAGCCACAATAAAGCTATCAGCATAGTACAGTAGGTCGTCGTTTTTTTCATGATGAAAAAGAATGACGATAGGCAAGGGGCCAATCCTACCTTTGGTTGAACATAAAAATTAAGAAATCCAGCGTGCCGCGTCCGGCCTCCCTTCGCAGCATTACCCGCGCAGGTTCGATGGGTATAATCTCAGCCCGTTGTATTAGGGCACCCCTTATTAAGATTAGCGGGGCAAAGTTAAGCGGATTTTAACAAAACAAGACTCTAGTTTGGACGTTTCTCTACAAGGCTAGTGTATATCAACGTATGAGTGAATTTGATTTAGTTGTGCTACAGGAAGAATTCACCGGTAGTCGGTTAAAAAAAGGAGATGTCGGTACAATCCTGACCGTTTACAATGAAGGCCAAGCCTTTGAGGTGGAATTTGTGACGTTAACGGGTGAACCGGTGGCTATTGAGACCTTATTACCACACCAAATTCGGAGTGTACGCGCTTCCGAAGTGATGACTGTTCGGGACATGGCCGTTCAATAAGAAACGAATTCGTAAAGTTTTGAGGTTTACGCTTTTCCGCAATGGCAAATATTTATAATTTTGCAGTCCAAATTGCAAAAGCATGAGCAAGAAGAACAGCGGATTAGAGTTTTTGGAAGATCCGGACGCGTTAGAAAACAGATTAGAGGATGTTGGCGACTTCTTTCAACAGAACCGGAACATCGTATTAGGCGTACTCGGCGGCATAGCTTTGCTAATCGTTGGGTTCTTCGGATACCGGGCCTACGTAAGCAGCCAGGATGATACAGCCCAGGCCGAGATGTTTCCATCGGTGTATAAACTCGAAGCCGACTCGCTGAATAAAGCGCTCAGTGGCGATGGCAAAACGCCGGGCCTGTTGTCGATTGCCGATAGCTATGGCTCAACCCCGAGTGGTAATCTGGCTGAGTTCTACGCTGGACTTGGTCTGCTGAAACAAGGTAAGTATGACGACGCTATCGAACATCTGAAAAGCTTCAGTTCTTCGGATCTGCTGGTTCAGGCTCGCGCCTATGCCCTGATTGGAGACGCGTACATGGAGAAGAAGAGCTTCGACGAGGCTGCTGATTACTACCAGAAGGCAGCTGATTATAAATCTAACAAATACTTTACGCCTGGCTATCTGATAAAGCTGGCTGTTGCTTACGAGCAAGCCAAGCAAAATGAAAAAGCCATTGCGACTTACAACGACATTATCGAAAAATACGCCCAGTCTGCTGAAGCCGTTAGTGCTAAGAAGTATAAATCCTTGCTCGAAGCAACGGTCGGCGAGTCGTAAGCGTATCTGAACGGATCAATACAGCAAAGGACAAAACCGACCGGGGTTTTGTCCTTTTTTATTAGCTACGACTTATGATTGTGGAGAAATACATACCGTCGTGACCGTAAGCTATTCATTTGTAATCATATAACTATTTATGTCCTCCGCCAATAAGAACCTTAGCGTATTCTCGACTGATGAGCTACCTGACATCAGTGCTCGTCGGTTTGCAATTCTTGTTTCTGAATGGAATACCGACGTAACGGAAGCCTTATTTGAAGGTGCCTATCAGACGCTGTTAACCAATGGTGCAAAGGCCGAGAATATTGTTCGGGGTAACGTGCCGGGCAGTTATGAATTGAGCCTTGGCGCTCAATGGTTTGCACAACGCGACGATGTGGATGCAGTTATTGCTTTGGGGTGCGTTATTCAAGGCGAAACTAAACACAACGACTACATCAATCATGCAGTTGCGCAAGGCCTGACTAATGTTGGTTTAAAGACGGGAAAGCCCATTATTTTTGGCGTACTGACTCCAAACGATCAGCAGCAGGCACTTGACCGGGCAGGCGGAAAACACGGCAACAAAGGCGACGAGGCTGCCATCACCGCCATAAAAATGCTGGGCCTCCAGAAGCAAGTCTATTCCTATCAATTCAAATAAAGAGTGAAAGAGCGAATGAGCGAAAGAGTGATTGCTTTCGCCCAGCTCGCTCTTTCACTCACTCACTCTTTCGCTCTTTAAAAATGCACGTCTGGAAATTCGGTGGTACATCAGTCGGGAAGCCCGAACGTATGCACTCCATCCGTACTTTAATTACCAGCGACGACACCCGTAAAATCGTCGTTCTCTCCGCCTTGTCAGGCACTACAAATGCGTTGTTGGCCATCGGCGAATCGCTCAAAGCGAATGACGATGCCGAGGCAACAACCAAAATCGAGGCTCTGAAAGCGCATTACGACGGCTTTGTCAATGAGCTGTATAAAACTGAAGCAGGTAAGGCTGCCGGGCAGCAAATCATCGAGAAAGAGTTTTCGTTTATCCGCTCGCTGGTCCGCATCAAGCCGTTTACGCTCAAGCAGGAAAAGGAGCTGGTTGCGGAGGGTGAGTTGTTAAGTACTCAGATGTTTGCGGCTTATCTGATCGAAGAAGGCGTACCCGCTACGTTGCTGCCCGCGCTGGAATTCATGCGGATTGATGCCGATAATGAACCTGAGATCTCGTATACAGAACAGCAGCTGGCCAGTATGCTGCCTCAGCACGAGGATAAGCAGATCATTGTGACCCAAGGGTTTATCTGCCGGAACCCGCGGGGCGAAGTAGATAACCTCAAGCGGGGTGGATCAGATTATACAGCCTCATTGATCGGTGGGGCAATACGTGCCGAAGAAATTCAGATCTGGACAGACATCGACGGGATGCACAACAACGATCCACGTATCGTCAAAAATACGTCCCCGGTTCGTGAGTTAACCTTTGATGAAGCCGCAGAGCTGGCTTATTTCGGCGCTAAGATTCTGCACCCATCGACGATTACGCCCGCCCGCATGTTTGGCGTGCCGGTACGTTTGAAAAACACGATGGACCCCGCTGCGCCCGGCACGCTCATTGCTGATCGCACCGAAGGGTCGGCCCCGGAGCAGCAGGTATTTAAGGCGGTTGCGGCAAAGGATGGCATCACGGCTTTATATATTCACTCGAGCCGTATGCTGAATGCGTATGGCTTTCTGCGTCGTATTTTCGAGATTTTTGAGAAGTATAAGACGCCGGTCGATATGCTCGCTACGTCGGAAGTGTCGGTTTCGGTGACAATCGACAATACGGAGCGAATTCAGGAGATTAGCGAGGAACTGAGTGCTTTCTGTACGCTCGAAGAACCGGACTACGATCAGACTATCATCTGTATCGTTGGTAACTTCAGCGCCGATAACGAAGGCGTGGCAGTTCGGGTGTTCAACGCGATGAAGAACATTCCGATCCGTATGGTTTCGTACGGCGGCACCGAGAGTAACCTTTCAATGCTTGTTCACAGTCGTTACAAAGCTGATGCCTTGAATGCGCTGAATGAAGGGTTATTTTCGTTGTAAGCTAGCTTACAACTTAGCTCTATAAAGGTTTCTAGAAATACAATTGACTAAAGCGGGCTATGTACCTGTGCTATAACTAATGCTTCAACTTTCCTTCATCCGCGAGAATAAAGAAACTGTGCTGGCTGGTCTGCGCAAGCGCCATTTTGCGAATGCCGAAACGGCCGTTGATCAGATACTGACTCTTGACCAGCAACGGCGTGACACCCAGAAAGAACTGGACGATATACTGGCTCAATCGAACACAAAAGCTAAAGAAATTGGCGCGTTGATGAAGTCGGGTGACAAAGCAGCGGCTGAATCAGCTAAATCTGAAACAGCCACGCTAAAAAATCGCTCGAAAGATCTTGACGAAAATCTACGACAAATTGAGCAGCAGTTGCAGGACGTACTTGTTACCATTCCTAACGTTCCCCACAGCAGCGTTCCCGAAGGTCGCGTAGCTGATGATAATGAGGTTGTGCTCGAACACGGTGAAAAGCCTACGTTGTACGAAGGGGCTAAGCCACACTGGGAGTTAATCGAGCAGTATGACATTATTGACTTCAAGCTGGGCGTCAAAATCTCGGGGGCCGGGTTTCCGGTATATAAAGGAAAGGGTGCACGTATTCAGCGGGCGCTGATCAACTTTTTTCTGGATGAAGCCCTGAAGGCAGGCTATACAGAGGTACAGCCGCCAATTGTAGTCAACGAAGATTCTGGTTTCGGTACGGGCCAGCTGCCAGATAAGGAAGGTCAGATGTACTACGTTACCGAAGACAAGCTGTATCTGATTCCAACGGCTGAAGTCCCCATCACGAATATTTACCGCGATGTTATCGTGCCGGAAGCGCAGTTACCCATTAAAAACGTTGGTTATACGCCTTGTTTCCGGCGTGAAGCAGGTTCCTGGGGGGCGCACGTACGTGGCCTGAACCGGCTGCACCAATTCGACAAAGTGGAGATCGTTCGGATTGAGAAGCCCGAAAACTCGTATGCCGCTCTGGAAGAAATGAGCCGGCATGTGCAGTCGCTGCTCCAGAAATTGGAATTACCCTACCGCGTACTACGACTTTGTGGGGGGGATATGGGCTTTACGTCGGCCTTGACCTATGATATGGAGGTGTGGTCGGCAGCGCAGCAACGGTGGCTTGAAGTCAGTTCGGTTTCGAACTTCGAGACGTATCAGGCTAATCGGCTTAAACTGCGGTCCAAGATTGAGGGAAAAACGCAGCTAATGCATACACTGAACGGTTCAGCGTTGGCGCTGCCCCGTATTCTGGCGTCCATTTTGGAGAATAACCAAACGCCCGAAGGCATACGAATACCGAGCGTACTCGTGCCGTATTGTGGATTTGACGTAATCGACTAACGTAACAGGCCGAACGTGGCTCGGCCTGTTACGTTAACAACTGCACGAATAATCGTCGAAGCCGGGATAATTCGGAGACAGATGCCCGTCAATACGAATAACGCGGTCGAGGGGAATCTCTTCACCAGTCGCTAGTTCGAGGTAGTCGACACCTTCTTTCATTAGTATCGCTTTAGTAAGCGCATCGGTACGGATGAATTCGCGCAGCTTAGTGAAGTAGTCGAGCCGGACGTACTTGTTCAGTGGAATGGCTGCCTTAAATTCGGCGTCAGTCAAAATTGCGGGTTGATTCGTTGTCGTTTCCATAGCTATGGAACAAAGCCGTTAAACGAAACGTGCCCCAGTCCATGACTGGGGCACGTTTCGTTTTGGTACGTTATGACTTGCCAAGTTAGCTGAGCGCAGTTAATAGCCAACGGTTTCTAATTGCTTCTGAAACTCGCGCAAAATGGTTTCCTTCATGGCGATCTTCCGTTTCTGCGTATTGATTTTGTTCAGCACCTGTTTGTCAGCGTCGTTGTTGGGGTCCAGGCCGTCGGCGTCCTGGAGCGCAAACTGAAGATCGCTTTTCTCCCGTTTAACCAGGTATTCCATCTCGCGAATCTTAGTCCGAATCTGCTCCGACTGGCTTTTCAATTCGAAAGCGGGATACTTGCGGGCGAGTACGCGATGTAAATAACTTAACTCAAAAATCTTGTCACAGGCCGCCCGGAACCGCTCATTCAGAGTTTTATCCTGCATCTTGAACGGCACTTTCACTTCCTTCCAGCTATTGAGCAGCACTTTGGCCCGCTCAGCAGCCGCAAAAATATCCGACTGCTTCGCCAGTTTCTCAGCTTCATCGGCCATTTTCATCTGTGCTTCAATACGAGGGTCGATCTTCTTCTCGATAACAATGCCTTTCGCGTCGTTATACTTAGTATAGAACATCGTTGTGGCTTTCTTAAACTGTTTGTACAGCTTGCCACTCTTCTTGATCGGTACCTCGCCAACCGCTTTCCAGGCGTTGTTGAGCTTACGGACCTCCTGAAAAGCCGCATCCAGATCACCCAGTCGATTCGCGCGGAAGGCCAGTCTGATCAGTTCATCATACTTATCCAGCCGCTCCTGAATGACTTTATTCTGTTCGTTGAAGAACTCACGGCGACGCTGAAAGAAACCATCCAGCAGTTCCTGAAATCGACCTTCCACTTCGGCTTCTACGGACTTGTCGACCGGCCCGGTTTTAATCCATTTGGTTTTAATTTCCTGGAGGGCGTCGGCCGTTGGGCGCCAGTCGGTACTGCCAGCGATCGCTTCCGCTTCGGCGATCAGGGCGCGTTTGATTTCGAGGTTTTTAAGTTGATTAACAGTGATCAACTCCGCAAGTAATTGCTCCTGTTCATCCAGGCGCTCGAGCAGGGGCAGAAAGTCGCCAAGGGCGTCGAAGCCAAGTAGTTTCTTTCGAAGCTGAACGAGTTTAGTTAGATAAGATCCTTTGTTCTGCGCTTCGGCAATATCCTTTTCTAGCTGACTGACTTTGTTTTCGGCAATGATGAAGCGATTCTTAAAGTAATCGAGCGCTTCCTGCTCTGTACGTTTGACCTCGCCGATCTGGCGATCTTCATAATTCAGGTAGCCTTTTAAAAATACCTTTCCGTCTTTGACGTAACCGTATTCATCTACCAGTGAAGCGTTTTCCATTCCTATTCTTGGTTAAGGCTGCGCTGTGGGTTAAATTTGGGGGTAATTGCCAACCACAAATCTATTAGAAATTAATGAGTCAGGAAACCATAATCTTTTCTATGGCGGGCGTGAGTAAAAATATTCCGCCTAACCGACAAATCCTAAAGAACATATACCTTTCCTTTTTTTATGGCGCTAAAATCGGCGTATTGGGCCTGAACGGTTCGGGTAAGTCTACGCTGTTACGTATCATTGCCGGTATCGATAAAAGCTACACGGGCGAGGTCGTTTTTTCGTCCGGCTACTCGGTTGGAATGCTTGAGCAGGAGCCTAAATTTGAGGCTGGCAAGACGGTTCGGGAGGTCGTAGAAGAAGGCGTTCAGGAAGTGGTGAACCTGCTGAAAGAGTTCGACGAAATCAACGAAGCCTTTGGCGATCCGGACGCCGATTTTGATAAATTGATAGAGCGTCAGGGCGAAGTCCAGGAGAAGCTCGACCATTACAATGCCTGGGAGCTTGATCAAAAACTGGAACGGGCTATGGATGCGTTACGTTGCCCTCCCCAGGATGCTATCATCGATAGCCTGTCCGGTGGCGAGAAGCGCCGGGTGGCGCTTTGTCGGCTGTTACTTCAGCAGCCGGACGTACTGTTATTGGATGAGCCAACCAACCACCTGGATGCGGAATCCGTACTGTGGCTGGAAGAACACCTGCGCCAATATACGGGTACTGTCATTGCTGTAACGCACGATCGGTACTTCCTGGACAACGTAGCGGGCTGGATTCTTGAACTGGACCGGGGCGAAGGTATCCCCTGGAAAGGCAACTACTCGTCCTGGCTCGATCAGAAACAGCAACGCTTAGCGAAAGAAGAAAAGTCTGAATCGAAACGGCAGAAGACCCTGCAACGTGAACTAGAGTGGGTTCGTATGGCGCCCAAAGCGCGGCAGGCAAAGTCGAAGGCGCGGTTGGGTGCTTACGAACGATTGCTCGATGAAGATAATCGTCAGAAAGAAGAACGACTGGAGATTTTCATTCCGTCGGGTCCTCGCCTGGGTGCTAAAGTGATTGAAGCTGAAGACGTCGCAAAAGCGTACGGTGATCGGTTGCTGTTCGAACACCTCGGCTTCCGGCTGCCACAGGGTGGAATCGTTGGGGTGATTGGCCCGAACGGCGCGGGTAAAACGACGCTGTTCAAGCTCATCACAGGTCGTGATAAACCCAACGCCGGTACGTTCGACGTGGGCGAAACGGTAAAATGGGCCTATGTAGACCAGGAGCACGACGGCCTCGATCCGAACAAAACCGTTTATGAAACCATATCCGCCGGTAATGAGTGGATCATGCTGGGGGGTAAGCAAAGTAACGCCCGGGCCTATGTAAGCCGGTTTAACTTTGCCGGAGCCGATCAGGAAAAGAAAATTGGGACGCTATCGGGTGGTGAACGAAACCGGGTTCACCTGGCCATGATCCTGAAAGAAGGTGCTAACCTGCTTCTGCTCGATGAGCCAACCAACGACCTTGACGTTAACACGCTTCGCGCATTAGAAGAAGGATTGGAAAACTTCGCGGGTTGCGCCGTAGTCATCAGCCACGATCGCTGGTTCCTGGACCGTATCGCTACGCATATTCTGGCCTTCGAGGGTGATTCGCAGGTGTATTGGTTTGAAGGGAACTTCTCGGAGTACGAAGAAAACCGTCGCAAACGCTTAGGCACCGACGCTACGCCAACGCGGATTAAGTACAAAAAGCTGGTATAATCTTGTTCTATCCTAGAGGTAGCACTTACCTCTAGGATTACTGTATAACTTATGCATTACGGGTATTTCAACGGCAACATCGCTCCCGCCGATCAGCTTGGGGTTGGCGTAACAGACCTGGGCTTATTGCGTGGTTACGGCCTGTTCGATTACTTCCTTACTTATAACGGTCGCCCGTTCCAATGGGACTGGTACTGGGAGCGCTTTCAGAACTCAGCCCAACGCATGCACCTGCCGCTGCCGCTTAGCAAAGAGGAAACGTACGGCTTGCTGATGGACCTGATTGAACGGAATGGCGGTGCTGATACCGCCTTCCGGTTTGTACTGACGGGTGGCTACTCAGCCGACAGCATCAGCGTTGAACGGCCAAATTTGCTTATTCTTACGGAAGCGATTCATCCGGTGCCGCCGGTTCAGTACGAAACGGGGATTAAGGTCATTCTGGATGATTACGTTCGCGAAATGGCCGAAGTGAAAAGCACGGATTATAAGCGCGTTATTCTGATGGCTCAGGCTATAAAATCAGCCGGTGCAGCGGATCTGCTTTATCAAAAAGGCGGTGAGATCAGCGAACTAAGCCGTAGCAACTTCTTCATCATCAAAGGCGATCGGCTCATTACGCCCGACCGTCATATCCTGCGTGGTATCACCCGCCGAACGGTTATTCAATTAGCGCAAAGCGATTTCGAGGTTGAAGAGCGACCTGTTCTGCTCTCCGAGCTGTACGATGCCGATGAAGCCTTTACGACCAGTTCGACTAAAAAAGTGTTGCCCATCACTCAAATTGGGGAGCTAACCATCGGTGATGGCCACGTTGGGCCAAAAGCCAAGTTCTTGCTAGAACGATTTAACGAGTTTGTGAAGAACTGGTAGTCTTGAAGCCGATACGTTGCTTTATTACTCTGCTAAGTGAAGGGAACGGGCGTAATGGCTGATTACTTCCTTCGTGATTGACTCCTCCTGCTTAATTCGTCCCAGGCATGGCAAACCGGTATAGTTTAAGATAAACGTTTCGGTCGCTGGTACCGTCGGGCCGTTGAAGAGTATGCCCAGAATCGTAATATTTCGAGTATGGCACGCTTCAACGGATAGCAGCGTATGGTTGATGCTGCCCAGATAATTTTTCGAAACCAGCACAATAGGAAGGTTTAGCCTTTGCACCAGATCAATATTGAGATCGTGATTGTTGAGAGGAACCAGCAATCCGCCAGCTAGTTCAATCACTAACGTATTATCCGTTTGTGGTAAGCTGATCTTATCCAGTTCAATGGTTACCCCGTCTAATTCAGCCGCAGCGTGGGGCGATAGGGGAGCCGTAAGCCGGTACGCTTCTGGATGAAATCGGGAGACAGTATTGGTCGTCAATTGGCGGACGGTCTCCGTATCGGAATCTTCCAATGCACCCGATTGAACAGGCTTCCAATAGTCGGCCTGTAAGGCTTCAACCAGCACGGCCGAGGCTACTGTTTTTCCGATCTCAGTGCTAATACCGGCAACAATAAGTTGTTTGGGGAAATTCATAAGGATGGTTCAGCAATGAGTGCAGTTTGTAATACAGTGGCCAAATGCTCTATTTCCTGCGCTGTATTAAAGGCGTGAATACAGATCCGTAAGCGCTCCTGACCAGCCGGAACGGTGGGACTAAGGATTGCACGCACATCAAAACCCGCCCGCTGCGCTTCCATTGCTACGTATCGGGCCTGTTCATTACCAGGGACGATCAGGCATTGAATAGGCGAGGGGCTAGCCGTCCAAATGGCGTTTGGCAATGCCTTTTTGGCACAGGTACGGAAGTAAGCAATCCGTTCATGCAACTGCCTACGAGCCTCCGGACTGCGTTGTAATTGTTGATGCGCACACCGAATAGCAAGTAAGCTGTGCGGAGGTAAAGCCGTCGTATAAATAAAAGATCGGGCGAAATTGATCAGGTACTGGCGTAATACGTCAGGGCCGACAACCGCGGCCCCGTGCACACCTACGGCTTTACCGAACGTATGCACGCGCGCCAGCACACGATCCTGTAAGCCTAGTTCAACGACCAGTCCTTCACCATTCGGCCCATAAACGCCGGTAGCATGTGCTTCATCAACCAGCAAAGCTGCTCCATACTGCTCACACAGGGTCACCAGCTCACGTAACGGGGCTGCGTCACCATCCATCGAATAGACCGACTCGACCGCTACAAACACCTGACCATTTGCCTGCTGTAACTTCGTTTCCAAATCATTGAGGCTGTTATGCCGAAAACGCTGACGGGTTGCGTAACTTAAGCGTGCTCCGTCGATCATGCTGGCATGAATCAGTTCATCGGTCAGGAGCGTGTCACCGGCTTTAGGCAGGCAGGACAACAACCCTATATTCGCATCAAAACCAGAGTTGAAAACCAGAGCCGCTTCGGTTCGGTAGAAAAGCGCCAGCTCACTTTCAACTACGTCAGTAAACTCAGTCTGCCCTGCTAAAAGTCGCGAGCCGGTGGAACCGGTGCGTAAATCTTGCTGTGTATCGGCCTCCTGAATGGCTGCTTTTAATTCGGGCAAACGGGCAAAACCAAGGTAATCATTTGAGCAGAAATCTACCAAATTATCAGCCGTGCGGAGTTGCCGTAACAGTCCCGCCTGCTTATGGGCATCGAGCCGCTCAACTAACAATTGATTGATGGTACGTTCCGATTCGGTCATACCGCAAAGATAAAACCCCTTAACCGAACGACTAGCCGCTAAAGACGTACTTAGCCCGGAATGTGAATAAAGTGATACTTATCCACATAAAAAATGTGGATAACTTCATGAGTATTTAACTATTCTAACAAAAAATTGATAAAGCGGGACTAAAACAGGGCAAACATTTTAGTTAACAAATAGTTGCGGTTAGATTTCGAAAACGATTTTTCCAAACTGTTTACCCTCTTCCATTTTTCGGAATGCCTGCTCTGCTTCGGCTAATGGAAACAGTTCGTCAAGTACTGGAACGAGCTGTTTGGTATTTATAAAGGCGATCATATCGGCAAACTCGTGCTCGGTTCCCATCGTTGAACCGAAGATGTTGAGCTGTTTGAAAAATACCTTCGACGGAGCAATATCAGTCAGGTTGCCGGTTGTTCCGCCGAAGATGGCAATACGTCCGCCGGGTGCTGCTACGTCAACCAGCTTAGCAAAACCTGCTCCTCCAGCGCTGTCGATGATTACGTCGAAATAGCCCCGGGCCGGATGGCCCGAGCGTCCTCCACCGGTCTGAGTCATTAACGTTTTAGCCCAATCGGGCTCGCGATAATTAACGCCCCCCGTTGCACCCAGCGCTTTCGCCTTTTCCAGCTTCTCCTCCGAGCCAGAGGTTACCCAAACCTCGGCGCCAACTGCTACGGCAAACTGCAACGCAAATAAAGCGGCACCTCCGCCAATACCGGTGATCAGGACTTTTTCGGGAGCGTTACTACTTGAGCTATGTAGTCCAGCCCGAGTCATCAGCGACCGCCAGGCCGTCACCCCCGCCAGAGGCCAGGCGGCTGCCTGCTCAAGTGATAGATGGGCAGGCTTATGGTGTATATATTTAACCGGTATCGCTACATATTCCGCAAACGTACCATTGTCGGGCATGCCCAAGATTCGGAAATCGGAACCGTAAAAATTTGAATTATCGCCCCAGTTTAGCGAGCAGTTAATTACGACCTCCTGTCCGCGCCATACCGGATCAACACCTTCGCCTGTTTCTGCCACAACACCGGCTCCATCCGACCCCAGAATGACCGGTAGCTTGATACCCGGATATAATCCCTTTTGGATAAATACATCCCGGTGGTTGAGGGCAGCCACCCGCAGGTTTACAAGCACTTCGCCAGGTTGAACAGTTGGGGTGGGCGTATCGATCAGTTGAACAGGCTGATGCGTTTCGGCGAGTTGAATAGCTTTCATTTTATGAGGATTACTGAGAGTTGATTCGCACGTATGTACCTTTGCCGAAAAAAAGACAGGCTAATGATTCGGTTCTTTAACGAGGACGTTCCGTATAAACTCCCCAAACAGCAGGTAACCCGTCAGTGGCTTAAACGGCAGGCCGAAGCCGAAGGTTATGCGGTGGGTGAGTTAAATTATATTTTCTGCTCGGATGAATACGTCCTGCAAGTCAACCGCGACTATCTTCAGCACGATTATTATACAGACATCATTACGTTCGATCAGAGCGAGGAAGAAGACAAGCTCGAGGGCGACATCTTCGTCAGCGTTGAGCGGGTAGCTGACAACGCCAGCCAGTTGGGAGTTTCGGCCGATCAGGAAATGCGTCGGATACTGGCTCATGGGTTACTGCACCTCTGCGGGTATGGTGATAAAACCGATGAAGAAGCCGCCCTGATGCGGACCAAGGAGGAGGAGTGGTTAGAAAAATGGGAATAACGACTTACGGTAGTTGATAACCTGTTTACACTCACCATTTTGCGCGAACGACCATGGGCAAATTCGTCATCAGTACCCGTAAAAACGGAGAATTTCAATTCAACCTGAAGGCTGGCAATGGCCAGGTCATCTTAAGCAGCGAGGGATACACGACCCGAAGTGCCTGCGAAAACGGCATTGAGTCTGTCAAAAAGAACTCATCCAACGATGACCGGTATGAACGTAAGACAACAACAGCGGGCAAATTTCGCTTCAATCTGAAAGCCAGTAATGGCCAGGTTATCGGCACCAGCGAAACGTACGAAAGCGAGAGTGGACGTGACAACGGTATCGAATCCGTCAAGAAAAACGCGCCCGACGCTGACGTTGTGGAGGAAGAGTAGACAGCATCTAAGCTCCGGAAGATCAGGCGTTGGACGGTATCTTCCGGAGTTATTGTGCGTTGTTACTTAGTTAGCCTGATCGATGTAGCTCAATTTACTGACAACTTTTCTCTTAAACTTAATTGAATGCGGTGGATAGCCTGCGCTCTTTTGTTGATTACGTTCGGGGCTACGGCGCAGAAGCGAATCGCCGTTACGATCGACGATCTGCCTACTGTTTCAAAATACTACGTCGATGCGCCCGGGAAGCGGCTTTTGACCCAGAGGCTGCTCGCGCATTGTACTACGTATCAGGTTCCGGCGGTTGGGTTTGTTATCGGTTCGTTTTTACAGGCGGATGCTAAACCAGATACCAGTCAACTTGGCCTGCTGAGCTTATGGTTAAACGCGGGCTTAGAACTTGGCAATCACACTTTCGACCACAAGGACTACAACCTGGTGTCGTTTGACGAGCTAAAGGCCGACGTATTGGCCGGGGAGCAACCAGTTAAAGCGTTTCTGGGCAAGCAAGGCAAATCCTATCGCTATTTTCGCCATCCGTACCTACGGAAAGGTGACTCGCAAGCCAGGAAGGATTCGCTCGAAGCCTTTCTTAAGCGACACGGCTATCAGGAGGCCCCCGTTACAGTTGACAATTCGGATTGGTTGTTCTCACGGGCTTACGACCATGCTTTACTACTCCATGACACTACGTTAGCGGCCGAAGTAGGTAAACATTACGTTGCGTACATGAGCGATTGTGTCCGGTACTACGAAGCGCAATCCGACTCGCTGTTTGCCCGGCAAATACCGCAAGTTTTACTCCTGCATGCCAACACAATCAATGCCGACTATCTTGGGCAGCTTTTTAATCAGCTCAGACGAGCTGGCTATCAGTTTGTTACGTTGGAGGAGGCTCTTCAAGACGCAGCATATCAATCATCTGATCGATATTACGGCAAAGGGGGTATCTCGTGGCTTCACCGCTGGGCGCTTACGCAGGGTGAAAAAGGAGCATTCTTTAAAGGTGAACCGGAGGTCCCGGCGATGATTGATGAGTTAGCCAACCGAAAGCTATAGCCTTACCCGGCCGTAAAGCCGCCATCCAGTTGAATGGACTGGCCGGTGCAGAAGGCGTTTTCGTCGGAGCAAAGCCATAGAATTGCCTGCGCGATTTCTTCCGGGTTTCCCAGTCGACCTACGGGAATCATTTTTCGCATTCGTTCTTCCATACCGGGGGCCGCATTGATCAGTTCGTCGACCATGCCCGAATGCGTATAAACGGGACAAACTGCATTTATGCGGATGTTGTGCTTTGCGTATTCCAGGGCAGCTGTTTTGGTAAGGCCCAACACGGCATGTTTGGATGCGCTATAAGGTGCGCCCATCGGCATGCCCCGCACGCCCGCAATGCTTGATACGTTCACGATTTTGCCACCGTCCTGCGCCAGCATCTGTCGAATTTGCCCCTGCATACCGTAGAAAACACCGCCGATGTTGATGGCCATCATTCGGTTAAAGTCCTCCGCCGTTTGATCGGTGAACCGGGCAAAGTTTCCGCCGATGCCTGCATTATTGATTCCGATATCCAGGCGGCCATACACGCGTATTGTTTCTCGAATGGCCGCGTCAATCTGTGCGGGCTGCGCTACGTCGCAGGCTACAAACAAGGCGTCTCCACCAGCCTCTTCGATCTGCTGAACGGTTTCGCGGCCACTTGTTTCGTTGATTTCGGCAACGACAACCCGAGCGCCCGCTTTGGCTAACGCGTTGGCTGTTGCGCGGCCAATGCCCGAACCGGCTCCGGTAATAAACGCAATCTGGTTAACGAAATTCAACATAGTGCCTACATACGATAGGCTACAAACCTACCTAAAAATCGGAATCAACAAGGTTACGCCAAGTTATTTTTGGTATATAACAAGAATACCTGTCTGACCCATCACATGTGAGATAAGCCAGACAGGTACTGATATGAAGAAAAGAAGTATTTAGTCCAGTCCGAACGCCGACAGCTTCACAAAGCTATCGACGCGGTCTTTGATTTCTTCCTGGGTTAAATTCATAATACGCTCGGCCCCGAATTTCTCCACGCAGAACGAAGCCATCGCCGAACCGTAAATGATCGCCCGTTTCATATTATCGAACGAGGTGTCATCTGTTTTAGCCAGATAACCGATGAATCCACCAGCGAACGTATCGCCCGCACCGGTCGGATCGAACACTTCTTCGAGTGGTAAGGCTGGTGCAAAGAATACGCGATCTTCCTGAAACAGGAGCGCACCGTGCTCGCCCTTCTTGATGATGACCGTTTTGGGACCCATCTGACGAATTTTGGCGGCTGCTTTCACCAACGCGTATTCATGCGTCAGTTGCCGGGCCTCTTCGTCATTGACAACTAAGACGTCTACCATCGGCAGCAACGTCATCAGATCGGGGTTGGCAATCTCAATCCAGAGATTCATGGTGTCCAGCACGATCAGCTTGGGCCGATTCGTCAACCGCTCAATGACCGTCCGCTGAATTGCCGGGGCTGTATTTCCCAGCATCAAGTACTGGCAGTTCTGATACGCGTCGGGAATAACCGGATCGAAATTTTCCATTACGTTCAACTGCACCTCCACCGTATCGCGGGTGTTCATGTCGTTGTGATACTTTCCCGACCAGAAGAACGTTTTCTCCCCCGAACGAATCTCCAGGCCTTCGGTATTGACGCCATGTTGGTTCAGGTCTCCGATCATGCTCTGCGGGAAATCGTCACCCACTACGGCAACCAGATTGTTCTCTTTGGTGAAGTACGACGCCGACAGCGTAATGTACGTAGCGGCACCACCAATGATTTTGTCGGTCTTGCCGAATGGGGTTTCCAGCGCATCGAACGCTACAGAACCAACCGTTAATAAGCTCATGTTTAGTCTAGTTTCAGTTTGTTGCTCACGGGCTGATATCTAAATGAAGCCCGTAAAGCTTATTTCTTGCGTCCGATGACCGGGCAGCGTTTGAAGGGTTTCGTTTCGTCGAATAGCTTACGGTACGTAATATGGGTCTTTACAATCGTTGAGCCGAGCTGACTCACAAACCGCACCATAATCGGGTTGAAATCGCCAACCCAATTCATTTCCAGCTCATCGTACTGAAAATTTGGGTTATGCTCTGCTTCATGGGGCATCCGTAGGGCAATGGCCGCTTCGAGCCCCTTTCCCTGATGCGCGGGAGCTACACCAAACACGACGCCAAAAGCTTTACGATTTGTTTTACAAATCATGTGCCACAAAAACTTCAGCTTACCGATCCAGTCAAGTTTACCGTTTACGTGCTTGAATATCTGATTCAATTCGGGCAGGCACACGAAAAAGGCGACCGGCTCCCCCTGATAGTAAGCGAAATAGATGATCTTTTCGTCGATGACTGGCTTGAGCTTCTGCATCAGCACCTGCGCCTGCTCGGCCGACATCTCTTTCACCCCGGCATGGTTTCCCCAGGCGGCATTATAAATGTGCCGAAACTGCTCTGCCGCGGCAGGAAGATGCTTTTTGTCGATCGTCTGAAACGTATAATCGGGGTTTTCGTAGATACGTTGCGCCCGGTCCTTTACCGCCTGCGACATGTCCACCAGTTTAGCCCAGGTGGTGGGAATACCGAACGTAAACTGCTTGAAGTAGTCTTTAAAGCCGTAATTTTCGAAGAAAGCAATATAATACGGCTTAGTGTAGGGCATGCAATAGTTTGGCTCCCGATCGAATCCGTCAACCAGTAACCCCCACCAGCGGTCACGGTCGCCGAAGTTAATGGGGCCATCCATCGCTTCCATGCCCCGGCTTTGCAACCACGCTTTCCCCGTGTCGAAAAGCATAAAGGCCGCGTTCTGATCCTCGATGCACTCGAAGAAGCCAATACCCCCCGTGGGCTGGTCGTTGTCGAGATTGGCAATCTGGTAATCGACGAAAGCGGCAATACGACCGATGGTTTCGTTCTTGTCGTTCAGCAGCAGATAGCGGACGCACTCCCCATGCTCGAACCGCTTGTTCCGGGCTGGGTCGAAGACTTCCGTTACGTCGGTATCCAGGGGCCGAATCCAGCACGGATCGTTGCGATAGAGCCGGACAGGAAACTCAATAAATTCTTTTTGGTACAGGGCGTTTGCGCCCACCTCAACTACCTGCATTCGGTATTATTCAGAAATTGGGTGCGAATATAGCCAAAACCGGTCGGCCTACCGCTCCAAATCAGCGCCTTACTAAAGTTTTGAGTCTTGTAACCGGATCATCTGCACCATTTTCCGATTTACAATCCGTAACTTCGCCACTGCAAAAAGCTGTTCGTTGTTTGGTTGTTTGACTGTTCGGTTGTTATGAACTCGTACCAAACAACCAATGGCCAAACAACCAAACACTGATGGCGCAGCCCCTTCATTTATACAATACGCTTTCCCGTAAAAAAGAACTGTTCGAACCGCTCAACCCACCGTATGTGGGTATGTACGTTTGCGGCCCTACGGTGTATAATTACGTTCACTTAGGGAACGTCCGCACCTTTCTTACATTCGATACGCTCTATCGCTACCTCACATTTATCGGCTACAAAGTTCGTTACGTCCGGAATCTGACCGACGTTGGCCACCTGGTAGGCGACGGAGACGATGGGGAAGACAAGATCGGGCGAATGGCCAAGCTGGAGAAAGTGGAGCCGATGGAAATCGTGCAGCGCTTTACGAATGACTTCCACACCGTAATGGCGCAGTTCAATACGTTTCCCCCAAGTATTGAACCTACCGCAACCGGACACATGATTGAGCAGATCGAAGCCGTTCAGCAGCTGCTGGCTAATGAGTTGGCGTATGAATCAAACGGCTCGGTTTACTTTGACATCGAAGAGTACAACCGGCGGGGAGGTAATTACGGCAAGCTGTCTGGACGGATCCTGGACGATCTGCTAAACGAAACCCGTGATTTGGACGGTCAGTCAGAGAAGCGGAATCCGCTTGATTTCGCCATCTGGAAACGGGCAGCACCCGAGCATATCATGCGCTGGAATTCGCCCTGGGGCGAAGGCTTTCCGGGCTGGCACTTAGAATGCACCTGCATGAGCACGAAGTACCTGGGCAAGCAATTCGACATACACGGCGGAGGTATGGACCTTAAGTTCCCTCACCATGAATGCGAAATTGCGCAGGGCGACGGCTTAACTGGCCAACAGCCCGTTCGGTACTGGATGCACTCGAACATGCTGACCGTTAACGGCCAGAAAATGTCGAAGTCACTGGGCAACTCCTTCCTGCCAGCCGAGTTGTTCGCGGGAAGTCACTATTTGCTCGAACAGCCATACAGCCCCATGACGGTCAGGTTTTTCATGCTTCAATCGCATTACCGCAGTACGCTCGATTTCTCGAACGAAGCCCTCAAAGCCGCTCAGAAAGGATACCGGCGGCTGGCGAATGGATTGCGGGTCGTGAAAACATTAACCTACCAGCCCGACGAAGTGAGCACGGCCGACGAGAAAAAGCAGCAGGACATCCGGCAGGCGGTTCAGCAGTTTTACGAAGCGATGAACGATGATCTCAACACGGCCGTTGCCATTGCGCAGCTCTTTACGCTGCTGAAGTATGTAAACATGATTTATTTGAATCAGCTTCAATCAGCTACCCTGGGCGAAGAAGTATTCGAACTCTTAAGAACGTCGTTCGTTACGTTTATGAAGGACGTTTTGGGCCTGAAAGAAGAAGGTACTGAAAATCAACCGGTACTGGAAGGCTTGTTAACGCTTTATCGCGAGTACAAAGAGCAGCGGCAGTACGATAAGGTAGACCAAATTCGTTCGTACTTCAAAGCGCAGGGCCTGGCTATCAAAGATATGAAGCACCAGATCGATTGGGCGTACGAAGAATAACCACAAATAAGCAGGCCTTGAACTAAATCCACTCGGCGGCCCGCCAATACATTAACTGATGAAGACGAACCTCTTATTCTACACGCTTGCCTTAGCCGTTCTGGTTGGTGCCTGTAAAACGAAAAACGATCAAAACACGACGACCCAAACCACCGAACAGCCAGCGACGGTATCCGCTCCGCCGTTCAACGCTGACTCTGCCTACGCGTACGTTGACCGGCAGGTAGCGTTCGGACCACGCGTGCCTAACACACCGGCTCACGTTCAGGCGGGTAATTACCTCGCAGCTCAGCTAAAGCAGTTTGGGTGTGAAGTGACTGAACAAGCATTCGTGGCTACAACCTGGGATGGTAAAAAGCTGAACGCACGTAACATTATTGGCAGTATCAATCCCAAAGCGACGAAACGTATCGTGCTTGCCTCGCACTGGGATTCACGCCCTCATGCCGATAACGATACGGATCAGGCTGATAAAAATAAACCCGTACTGGCTGCTAATGATGGCGCTAGTGGAGTCGGGGTTTTACTCGAATTAGCCCGTACGATTCAGCAAAGTCAGCAAAAGCCGAACGTGGGAATTGACATCATCTTTTTTGATGCCGAAGACTGGGGTAACGGTGAAAAAGCCGCCAAAGACTTTGAGAAGGAAAGTGGTGATTTTAGTTACGGTGGTTTCTGCTTAGGTTCGCGCTATTGGGCCAGGAATCTGCATAAACCAGGTTACTCCGCTTATTACGGTATTCTGCTGGACATGGTCGGCGCGAAGGGCGCTACGTTCGCCAAAGAAGGCATTTCCATGCAGTACGCGCCAACCGTCGTCAATAATGTTTGGCAAACGGCAAGCCGATTGGGCTACAGCCAGTTTTTTGTTGATACGGCTGGTGGCTCAATTACCGACGATCACTTAGCCCCGAACACAATTGCCAAGATTCCGATGATTGATATTATTCACACCAACATCGGTACGGGCGGCTTCTTCCCGGGCTGGCATACGGCCGAAGATACTATGGACAATATCAACCGTTCGACGCTCAAGGCCGTTGGTCAAACCTTGTTACAGGTACTATATAACGAACAATGAAGAGTGTCCGACCGCTAACGTTTATTGTCGCTTTGTTGGTTCTGGTCAACGTATTAACCGGTTGCGAGCCGGTGCCGGATCAATTTGGTAAGTTGAACCTCAAAAAATGGCGTAGTGATCGGGGCGGCTGCACTGGCGTTCGGGCGACGCTTGTGCCAGACTTCAAAGCCGAAATTCCAAACCTGAAAGGGAAAACCGCCAATACAATCGGTGAGCTGCTCGGTCGCCCGGACATCAATCAGATTGCGGACCGGAATCAAAAGTTTTATATCTATTTCCTAGAAAAGGGCTCTCACTGCGACAGCCCCCCTACCAAGTCAGCCAGTAGATCGGTCGCCATACGGATGAGTGCCATTGGGCTGGCAACAGAGGTAACGTTTCAGAACGGCTTGCCTTGATCTTTAAGTGGTTATACGTAGAACTTCTTACGTATAACCATCTCTTCAACGACCTCTGGGACCAGGTAGCGAATCGAGCGGTTCCTTCGAATACAGTCGCGAATAAACGTTGCTGATATATCCAGCAGTGGTGCTTCTACAACCTGAACATTAGGATGGATTTTAAACGGACTTTCGGCAGCACGAGGTCTTGGGTACACGCTCAGGCCATAGAACTCGAGAATCTTATCGTGATTTTTCCAGTTAGCAAACTGCTCTAAATTATCCTCGCCAATAATAAGCCGAAACGTATGCTGCGGATACTTCTCGCCAAGCCGGGTTAACGTATCAATCGTGTAGCTGGGCTTAGGCATCGAAAACTCAATATCGGTAGCTTTCAGACAGCTATTATCGGCGATGGCCCGTTCGACCATGTCAAGCCGGTCGAATTCATGCAGCAAACTTTTTGTCTTCTTGAACGGATTCTGGGGGGACACTACGAACCAGATCTGGTCAAGATCGGTTGTTGTGGCCATCGTATTGGCAATGATAAGATGGCCGATGTGAATCGGATTAAACGAGCCAAAAAACAGACCGATTTTCATAAGAAGCGCTTTAAATCACCGTAGACTTCATTGGCACTTTGTTTTCCTTTATGAAGTCATCGACCAGCTTTTGCGCCTTCTGCAGGGACGTCTCCAGGTCATCGTTAACAAGAGCCACGTCAAACTTATCCTGGAAGCTCATTTCAAAGTGCACCTTAAACAAACGTTTGGACAGGCTCTCTTCGGTTTCGGAACCCCGCCCGATCAATCGCTGACGTAGTGTTTCTTCGTCCGGCACTTTAACAAAAACGGCCAGTGCCTTATCGCCGTAGTATTCTTTCAGCTTCAGGCCTCCCTGAACGTCTACGTCGAAGAGAACATGCTTGCCGCTGTCCCAAAGGCGCTGAATCTCGGATTTAAGTGTTCCGTAGAAGGCCCCGACGTAGACCTCTTCCCACTCCACAAACTCGTCGTTGTCGATTCGTTGCTTGAACTCTTCCGGCGTCAGAAAATAATAATCTTTACCATTTTCTTCCGAACGTCCCCGACGGTCACGTGTACACGCTGAGATCGAAAAGCCAAGGTTGGCATTCTCGGCGAGGAGATGCTTAACAATAGTGGTTTTGCCTGAACCCGATGGGGCTGAAAAAATGATGAGCTTGCCGTCCAAAATACGATACGGTTTATTATAGCAATTGGGGTAATCAAGGGTGGCAGATGCCTTATCCTTAATTACCCCAATGTTGCTGATGAAAGTATTAACTGAAAGTTAGAATCTTGGATTTGATCGTTGCCACCAGTTGATCGGGGCAGCATTTCTTTTCCATTCGCTTGGTCAATAACTCTTTAACTTCTTTCTCGAGGTGGTACATCTCGATGCACGGCTTGCAACTTTCGAGATTAACTTTCAGCTTAGCGAGTTGCTGTTCAGTGGCTTCCCCGTCCAGAATCAACTGGATCATCTTCAAGCAGTCCGCCTGATGACTGCAATGCTCTTTCATCTCAGGCCTGGCACTGGATGAAGATGACGATGGCAATGACGTTTGCATTGGAAAATTTCTATTTATTCCAAGAATATTAATACGTTAAGTTATTAGCAGAACCAAAATATAGTTAGAAAAAGTTCGGTTTATTCTTCACTTTCTTCATTATAACCCATTGAAGATGCGTAATCACGCAATTTTTCTTTCAACAAGTTACGGGCCCGGTGCAATCGTGATCGAACAGTACCGATCGGGATGTCCAATATCTTCGCCATCTCCTCGTACGTAAACCCTTCAATGTCACACAAAATAATGACCGTTCTGAAATCTACGGGCAACGAGTTAAGCGCCGTTGCGACTTCATCCCCGATTAAATCCGATACTGACTCAGCCCGAAGATCAACCGTGTGTTCGGTCTCTGCATCTTCTGAATTATAGGTCGTTTCTACGTCCTGATAATCCACTTTAGCCGGTTCTTTGCTCTTCTTTCGGTAATCGTTAATGAAGCTGTTCTTCAATATGCGGAACAGCCACGCTTTGGCGTTAGTTCCTTGCTCAAATGATGAAATAAACCTGAATGCTTTTAAATACGTATCCTGTACAAGGTCGTTGGCATCGTCCTCATCGGTCGTTAAGCGAAAAGCAAAATTGTACATGGAGTCGATGTGGGGCATGAACTCCTTATTAAATACCTGATATTTCTGCTCGTCGGTATAACGGCGGGCAGGCGCATCAGTGGATGGCTGCTCAGCGGAGTCTCCACCGGGCAACAGTTGATCTGGTCCGGCATCCCGGTCGTCGCGAGTTGGCGTATCTGACATAACTTCTGGTATAGTCGCCATAAAAGTAAGAGTTAATTGCCGTTTACTAGCGGCAATACTCAACGAATTCAATAATTACACGGTACCAATCCGCTGAGCCGTATCAGGGTTTGACTACAAAAATCAATCCTTTGTTTGAAAAAAGAGTTGAAAACCAGACAATATGACGAATTGGCAGTGAACGTTTAGCTATATCATAACGTTAAAGCCAGTCACGTATTTAGAAAGACTTTCTAAATACGTGACTGGCTTACTATATACGAGAACCTAAGCCGCTATAGATTTGAAATAACGCTTTAACCACGAGTCCGAAGCGGATAGAGTCCAGCTGTTCAGAAACTCCGCTTTGGTTTTTACCAACGTATTAAACACCTCTGTAGTGGGCGTAATGGAACCAGCCTCAACGGCCGCTTTAATCATCGGTAACGGATACGTTTGAACCGTACCATCAGCTGAGCGAACGGCTACCGAACGGTCGAAGAAATCTACGCCAACCTGGCGGCCTATCTCCTGTAACGTTCGTACGGATGAATCAATTGAACAACCGCTGGGTATACTAAACCCTTCGTCGACGCCAACAATCACAAAGCGGCTCTCAATGACTTTGGCTGATGCAAGCAGTGGCTGGCCATGCGCTGCCCACTGATTCAGTGCCGGTTCCAGCGCTTTTTCAACTGTTGTTACGTCTGTTTCCGACAGTGGACGGCCAGCCTGATATACCCATACACGGGCTTCATTTGGCAGCTTATCAAAATCAATGTACATAGTCTAAAGGGTATATTGAGTAAATAATGAAGGGTTAGTACTCAATAATGTCACAACCCTTCTCCTTGCGCGATCAGTTCCGACAGGTCATAGACCCGGACAGAATCCTCTTTATTCTGGTTCTTGATACCATCAGACATCATGGTCATGCAGAATGGACAGGCCACGGCAATTGTATCAGCACCGGTACGTAACGCTTCTTCAACCCGTTCAACGTTCACATCTTTATTGCCGGGTTCGGGCTCTTTGAAATACTGGCCACCACCTGCACCGCAGCACAGGCCGTTGGCACGTACCCGTTTCATTTCAACCAGATCAGCATCTAAGGCTGCCAAGACCTCGCGAGGAGCTTCGTAAATCTTGTTAGCCCGGCCGAGGTAACAGGAGTCATGGAACGTAATACGTCGGCCCTTGAACGACTGGCCGTCTTTTACCCGTACCCGACCTTCATTAATTAAACCCTGTAGAAACTGCGAGTGGTGAATAACCTCATAGTTGCCGCCGAGTTCCGGATACTCGTTCTTGAGCGTATTGAAGCAGTGCGGGCAGGCCGTTACGATCTTTTTAACGTTGTAGCCATTCAGCACCTGAATGTTGGCCATAGCCTGCATCTGGAACAGAAATTCATTACCAGCCCGTCGTGCCGGATCACCTGTACACGCTTCTTCGGGACCAAGTACGGCGAATTTGATACCGACATGATTTAAAATGCGTACGAAGGCAATGGTTACGCGCTTGTACCGATCATCGAAGGAGCCAGCGCAGCCAACCCAGAATAAGATTTCCGGTTCTTCGCCCGATGCAGCCATGTCGGCCATAGTTGGTACTTTATAGGTTTTCTCAGTTGTCATTTTCGAAACGTGTCAAGTGGCCTAATCATAACCCTGCAACGAGCAGAGCCGTCCGGAACTTAGAAACTCCCTACGCTTGCCAGGTTATGACTTCAATTTATTTTGTTACGGGTTCGTTGACCTGGTCAGCCCAGTTGAACCGATCGCTCGGCGAGAATTTCCAGGGGGCCATGTTGTTTTCAATATTGCTGAACATTGCGTTCCACGAAGCCGGAGCCTGCGACTCTTCCATCACCCGATAGCGACGTAATTGAAGAATAATGTCCAGCGGATTGATGTTAACCGGGCAAGCCGTCACGCAGGTCTGGCAGGTCGTACAGGCGTTTAACTCTTCCGCCGTTATATAATCGTTCAGCAGCGATTTGTCGTCTTTGTAATCATTTCCCTGCGTTTGCCAACCGCGCTGAATTTCTTCAAGCCGGTCGCGGGTGTCCATCATGATCTTACGGGGCGACAATTTTTTGCCGGTAATGTTAGCCGGGCAGGCTGCCGTACAGCGTCCGCACTCGGTGCAGCTGTAGGCGTTCATCAGGTTGATCCATTTCAGATCATAAACGTCTTTCGCCCCGAAACGACCCACTTCAGCCGGTTGCTCTCCATTATCGTTAACCTGCGATCCATCGGCTTCAGTGGTTATGGGTAAACCCAACGCCAGCTGTACCTCCTTCGTGATCTCCGGCATGTTCTGCATCTCACCTTTAGGCTGCAGATCGGAATAGTAGACATTCGGAAAACCGAGCGCGATGTGCAGGTGCTTCGAGTACGTAACGTAGACGGCAAAGGCGAGAATGCCCAGAATGTGCAGCCACCACGACGTCCGTTCATAAGCGCCTAACGCTGTATCGCTAAAGCCCGCAAAAATTGGCTTTAGATACTGGCTAACAATAAAATCGGGAACGATACCCTGCAACTCACTATAATGACCAACGCCCCGATCGCGCAGAACACTGTCGGATGCATTCCAGGTCAAAAACGCAATCATCAACACAATCTCGGCTAATAAGATGATTGTGGCATCGCGGATTGACCAGCCGCGTAGTTCGCGGTGGCGGCTAGTCTGGAGTCGACTTACGCGAGCAATGAAGCGTCGGCAGAGGAATACAACACAAACGGCCAGAACGCCAAAGGCCAGGACCTCGAACACGTCAATCAGAATTGGATAGATTGGCGTAATGTAAGGGGCAAACAGCCGGTGCGTTCCTAAAACACCGTCCAGGATTATCTCCAGTATTTCTAGGTTGATGATTACAAACCCGGCATAAATCACAAAGTGCATGATACCTACCAGTGGGTTGGTGAACATCTTTTTTTGGCCGAACGCAACCAGCAGCATTGTTTTCATCCGCTCGCCAGCATTGTCAGACCGATCTTCGGCACGACCCAGCTTTATGGCGCGGGCAATAAGCTGAACTCGTTTCGTTATGTACCATGCCGTGGCCGCTAAAGCCGCAACAAACAAAATTTGCTGAAAAAGTTCCATCCGTTTATGATGCTTACTTGGCCTGATTATCAGCACATGCTGGGTTTGTCAGCCGATTATTTAAAAATTATTCTTGACAAGGGGTTGCACTGAGTTAATAAACCATGTACTTTTGCACCCACGTTTTCGACGATACATCGCCTGCGGTGATGTAGCTCAGTTGGTAGAGCAAAGGACTGAAAATCCTTGTGTCGGCGGTTCGATTCCGTCCATCACCACGAAAATAGGAGGCAGTTACAGCTAGAAGTTGTGACTGCCTTTTTTGTTGATACAATATGGGTGCATTATCCATCATTTTTGACTATCGCTTGTGCCAAACGTTGGCGGATAATGTCAATACCCAACCCGGTGCAAGAAAAGCCCTGAATCTTCATAACCTATAACGGCAAAAGCCCCTTCTTCGTTTTTAATTCGTCAAAATAGTATGCATGCATACTATTTTGACGAGGCAAAAGTATATAGCTTACCGGAGAATCGCAAGTAGTTAAAGCGCACAATTCTTGCTCATACGATGCGTATAAAATAGAAGCTTAACGGGCTATATATACAGTCAGTATCCGATTAGTATCTATGTCTGAAGCGACAGCGAAACCAATGAAACGAATAGAGTTGCTGAGTACTAACATCAATGATTCTTGCGGTTCAGCTTCTGAAGTAGAACGTAACATCCATCCCCTGTTCATTAACAATACGCTGAAATCAACGTTTTGGGACTATATAAAAACGATTGACATGAACGAGAGAAATGCGAAAAAAGTAGCCAGAATCCTTTTAGGAGCAAACTTGATTTTTGCGGGCGTAAGTCATCTGACCTTCGCCCGAAAAGCGTTTCAGGCGCAGGTTCCCGACTGGGTTCCCCTGCCTAAAGATGAAACAGTGGTGTATTCAGGTCTGGCTGAAATCGCGCTTGGAAGCAGTCTTGTGCTGACTCCGGAAAAGCATCAGCAGGTTGTGGGACAAGTGGCTGCCAGTTTTTTTACGGCCGTTTTTCCCGGTAACATCTCCCAATACGTCAATCGGCGAAGTGCTTTTGGTTTGGATACAGACCGAAAACGATTTGTTCGGTTATTTTTCCAGCCTGTCCTCATCTATTGGGCTTTGAAGAGTACAGACAATCTATGATCCAATCGGGAGCGAACGGTCGTAGTGAGAGTCAATGAAGGAGAGGGTTCGCCTGTAGTACAAACCCTCTTGCGCTAGACCGGGGCTATTTACTTCACCTGGGCCGATTCAGTCGCTATCTCAATACCAATGGCACGCATGAGCTGACTGGCATTGAAACTCTCGCAGATTCCGTTACGTAGCTTGTAATCGAATACGAGCTCGCCGTCCTTTAGGTCAGACTGAAAGTGGTAGTTTGTCACGAAGTCGGCGGGAGCCTTACCTTGCACAGCGACTTGTTCGTTTGCCAGCTGCCCTAATTCAAGATCGTGAGTGGACACAAAGCCGGAGGCCGTGGTACGATGCAACTGTCGAATTAAGGCCTCAGCACCCCGGTGACGGTCTGCCGAGTTCGTTCCTTTTAAGATTTCATCCAAAAAATACAGAACAGGAATTGCCTGCGCGTCTTTGGTTAGGTTAATCAACGTCTGAAGCCGCTTTAATTCAGCATAGAACGACGACGTGCTTTCTTCGAGCGAATCCTGCGTGCGCATACTCGTAAATACCTGTACGGGCGAGCAGCGGAATTTTTCGGCGCTGACAACTGCTCCGGCCAGGGCTAACACGATATTTGCCCCAACAGTGCGCAGAAATGTGCTCTTGCCGGACATGTTTGAGCCGGTGATCAATATGGTTTGGCCCGCGCCAATCAGTGAAAGCGAATTCGCAATGCTACGGTCAGGTGAGAGTAGTGGATGGGCCGCCGAGCTAATGGCTAGGGTTAGTTGATCGTCAACAATATCGGGAGTCGCATAGCCGGGATGCGAATACGAAAATCCGGCTAGACTATTCAGTGCTTCCAGTTCGCCTAACGCTTCGAACCAAAATGCTAAACGTGGACCGTACTGCTTTTGCCACTGCTCCAGCCGGAACAGGTAGTGTAAATCCCACAGCAGGGCTGTGCCAAAAATTAAATAGAAATACGGATTACGTCGGTAATTCAGCCCTTCGGTCAGTTGGCTTAGCTGACGAATGGCCGATGACACCACACTGCCATCGGCGGTTAATACCTGCCGAATGGCTTTCAGGCGAACCGCTTCTCCTTCTACCTGCTCAGCCTGCTGGAACAACGCCTGATAGGCACGTAGCGCATTCGAAATATCAAATGTCTGTTCACTTACGTTCCTGGCTTTTTCGGCAGTTCGGCTTAAAACAAAGCTGTGCACCACCAAAGCCAGGATCACCACCAAACCGGGCACCAGCCCCGACAGCCACGCGGCAAATAGCCCTAACGTAATGGCGGGAAACAGAAACCGAATAACGTTGAAATAAGCTGACAACGGCTTACCTTCCGAAGTTGCCCATTGAATAAGCGATTCCGGCGAGTGGCTAATGTGCTCCTCTAAATAAGCTAACGCTTCAACTCGCTGTCTCCAGTCAAGCTGCGGTTTTAACTCCACTGCGGCTTGTTGGCGTAAATGAACGGTTTCCGAAGAGGAAGGGGTTTGCAGCCAGGAAGCAAGCCGCTTCTGGCCTTCGAATGTATGGGAGCGATTCAAGAGCCGAAACAGCGAATGCTTACCGAATACGTCTAAGTCGCCGGAGTAATAGTGCGTTGGATTTGCGTATTGCTCACCTGTTTCTGGCCGTAGATACTGCCGGTTCAGCCGAGCGGCTTCATCCTGATTGACAAAGGCCAGGTGGTGATTCAGATCCCGTTCGCGTCGAATCGTCTGGTGGCGCTTCAACAGGAACATAAAACCGGCTATACCGATGAGCAGAACCAGAATGGCAGCCAACTGCTGGTCCAATCTGCCGAGTATCCATACCGCAGCGACGCTGCCGATGAACCAGATAAGTCGCCAAAAGGCAAGCTGATTGTATTTACGCTGGGCGGCCTGCTCGGCTTGAACAAATTGTTGATGACGCTGTTGAAAAAGGGCTTCGAGGGGCATAAACTCGTATAAAAAAGTCGGCAGTAAAGATACCGCCGACGACCAATGTTCACTAGTTTCTAATTTCTGGGTTTGGTGCCAGAAGCACACATCTACTCGTTACAATCCTGACAAACGCCCTGAATAAGCAGGTTCATTTCTTTTCGATTATAGCCCTGGGGTAACGCGACTGCCGGAATACGTACCTGGTCGAGACAGGTTGTCTGACCGCAATGCTCACACTTGAAGTGAACGTGATCATGGTGGTGATGGCCATCAGCGCAGGTTTCGCGGCATAATGCATATTTAGTACCGCCTTCGTCGTCAAGAACTTTGTGCAGGAGACCTTTGTCCAGAAACGTACGTAACGTACGGTAAATTGTTACCCGGTCATGGTCGGGGCCAAGCCCGTTCTCAACGTCGCTATGTGCCAGCGCATGACCCGCTCGCAGGAACAGGTCCAGGACTTCCTCACGACCGTTCGTGTGTCGGAGGTTAAAGTCTTTGAGAGTTTTGGCGGCTGAAGTCATGTTTTATAAAATAACGAGTGCTGAAAAACGTCAGTTCAAACCGGTTCTGCTTTTCGCACAAACTGATAACTACGATTCATTATTCATCGTCTCGAACTGCAATTTAACCAAGTTTGCATAGATGCCGTCTTCCTGGCCCGCCAGTTCGTCGTGCGTACCGGTTTCGGCAATCTGCCCTTCCCGAATAACGTAGATCGTATCGACTTTACGGATGGTAGCCAGTCGGTGGGCGATGATAATCGTAGTCCGGTTCTGCATCAACTCATCGAGGGCTTCCTGAACCAACCGCTCCGATTCCGCGTCGAGCGAGCTGGTAGCTTCGTCAAGGATCAGAATAGCGGGGTCTTTCAGAATGGCTCGGGCGATGGCAATTCGCTGGCGCTGCCCACCCGACAGTTTAACGCCACGTTCACCCACAACGGTCTGTAACCCGTCGGGGAATGACTCGATAAATTGCAGCGCGTTGGCTTTGCGGGCCGCTTCGCGTACCTCAGCTTCACTGGCGCCGGGCTTGCCATACTGGATGTTCTCCAGAATGGTACCACCAAACAACATAACTTCCTGGGGAACAATCGCAATATTTCTCCGAAGTTCTGTTACGTTAAATCCTGACAGATCGCGGCCATCTACCGTAATCTGACCGTTGTACATGGGATAATACCGCATCAGCAGCTGCACGATGGTCGATTTGCCAGCTCCGCTCTGACCCACCAGCGCGATTTTTCGTCCGGCCGCTACGTTGAGCGAGATACCTTTCAGGACCGGTACATCGGGGCGCGAGGGATACGAGAACTGAACATCCGTAAACTGAACGTGGCCGTGGACGGGCACAAACAAGGGTAACTCTTCGCCGGCGTTAACTTCCGACGACTCCCCCAAAATTTCGAGAATGCGTTCGGACGCACCCACCGTCTTTTGCAGTTGAGCATACAGATCACCCATACCGGCTACGGAGCCCCCGATAAACGTGGTATAGACGATAAAAGTCAACAGATCGGGGAAGGACATTTCGTTCGACAAGACCAGCGAACCCCCATACCATACAACCCCGATAATACCGCCAAAAAGCGCAAAAATGACGAAGGAAACGAACACGCCCCGGAACTTAGCGGCTCGTAGGGCTGTATTGACAACCCGCTGCAGGGCGGTTCCGTAGCGATTAATTTCCAGCCGCTCGTTGGTAAACGCTTTCACTACGTTCACTGATTGCAGCGTTTCTTCGACTACTACGTTTGCCTGCGCTAACAAATCCTGCGCCTGCTTTGACAGCCTGCGGATGAACCGCCCAAAAAACATAGCGGCCACGATGATGAGCGGAAACGTAGCGAGCATGAACAAGGTCAGCTTCCACGATACGTAAAAAATAATGGCGGTGCCGATCGTGAGCGTCGCTACCTGCCGGAATAATTCAGCCAGGGTCAGGGTCAGTACATCCTGCAGCTGCGAAACGTCGGCGGATATACGACTGGTGAGCTCACCAACGCGCCGTTGCTCAAAAAACGGAATGGGGAGCGTAATGATCTTGCTGTACGTGGCCCGGCGTACGTCGGCCATGGCCCGCTCACTTACCTGCGAAAAAAAGTAGATCCGGAAGAAGGAGAAAATGGCCTGGGCAATCAGTACACCCACAAAAAACAACGTAACCTGATTCAGCGTGAACGCCGACTTCCCCTGAATAACGCTCGTAATCTGCCCAATCAGCAAACCGAAGCTCATGGTTGTTCCCGTCGAAAACACCAGGAATACAAACCCAGCGGCATACTGCCACCGATACGGCTTGACAAACCGGAAGATGCTCATGGCCTTTTTCAGACCATCCCGGTTTAATGCTTTTTTATCTTCTTTGCTGGCTTCATCGCCAGAACTCCTACCTCGCTTTGCCATTCTGAATGGATGTTCTCAATCGTACTAGTCTGCTCCTGTATTGTCGCGATACCTCAAAAAATATTGTCTCTCGTACGAAGACACGGATTACAAATCGTCTTTCTGACCTTTGTACCCGGACTGTTCGAATATCTGCCGGGCGTCCGCATTGCGCATCAGGTCGGCAATGCTGACTGAACTGTGCTCATCGTGATATAAAGCAACAATCCGCCAGCCTACCCAGCGTCCGATGGCCCCTGGGCAACCCTGGCCAATCTCCGCCGTGAAAGGCCGTTCATTCAAATATCGCTGTTTTATAGCAGGATTCGTTTGATATAACAATTGATTATCAATAAAATGCCCCCAGACAATATCCTGCGCGTTAAACGTTTCGGTCAGCTGCTTGTCTGAGTAACCGATAATAAGACTGTCAGGAACCTCATCTTTAGCTAACATCGACCGGGTGAACACATAGCCTTTTCCGTAATACACCATATCGGCCAGCATAGTCTGGTCGGCACGGTTCGTAACATTGTATTTGTCGGATATACCAAACACAACCGCCGGGACGATGTACTCTTTCTGGTATCGGCGGAGGATGTATTGCGGAAACGTCGGTCCCTGCGGGCGATACTTCGCTTTAGGACCCGCAAAATAATCGAGTCCAATAATGATGAGACTATCAGTAACGACCAGATCAGGACCTGAAAATCCAGTGACAACCGTGGCAATTTTGGGCGATCGGAATTCCGGAAACTCTTTCTTAATATTGGTAAAGGCTTCAGAAAACTGGCTTTTCAAGTCGGCCATATCGCCAAATTCAGCCTGAACCTGCTGGTTTAGTTCGTTTAATGCTGAATTATCGATCCGGTTGGTCAATTCGCGCACCAGGGCCGTATCATTTCCGGCTCCGTTCGCGTTAAAGTACAATTGAGCGACAGACGGATTCTGATTCAGAAACGCCTGGATAGCACTGGGAGACTTAGCCGCGAAAAGTTGTTGATCGAGCCGAACCAGGGCTACATCTTCTTTTTCTGTGCACGAGGCCAGTAAAAAAGCACAAAAAAGCCCGAGTAGGGCCGACCGTAGTAGCATGAAAATCACAGGTTTTCTATATAGAAAACAGACAAAATTATGAAAAAAGTTGCAGGGTTGGGGCTAATTATGGCCATACTGACAACGCTCTCTGGCTGGGCGCAGTCATCGTCGCCCGCGCTGTATAAGCTACGAACGAAAGAATCGAACGTAACGGAGAAACGATTCCGAAAAATATTGGGCGACAATTACGATGGTCAGGATCAGAACCGTCGTGATTACGATGACGACCGGAAACGCCGTCGCCGTCGGCAGAGTACTGAGTCTAACAGTGAAACAGGCCCTGATTATGCCCGGCCGAATCACCTCATCGAAATGAGCATTCGGTTTGCGCCTTCGCTGGACGTTAATACTGCCCAAGGCACGGGTAGTTATGTCGGGTTCCGGGACAATGGCGCAGGCGTGCGGATGAGCGTTGGCCCAACGCTTGATTACTTTTTCTTTAAAGATCAGTACGCGTTCAGCACGGGACTCTGGTATACCATCAAGCGCTCGGGCTTTCAGATGCCGGGTTCCTTTGGCAGCACGCGCTGGAACCCCGGTGCACCCGAGAAAGAATCCCTCTACAACCTGCAATACCTGCAACTCCCGGCTACGGTGAAACTATTTGCCAACAACATCGCTCCGGGTATTCGGCTATACGTCCAAACGGGTGGACTGCTCAGTTTAAAATTAGCCGAACGGGCGCTCCAGCAGGAACGTAACGGATTATACATGGCCGAAAGCGGGGGCGACCGCCGTCAGTACAGCTTTGGCGATATTGAGTTACTACTCGGCACCGGCATCCAGTATAAAATTAACCAGACCAATGCCTTCAACTTAGGAGTGAGTTACCAGCGGGGACTGATGAACGTAGCGCGGGGCAGCCAGTTGGTATCTAAAAATCGGGTTGTTTCGTTAGACTTAGGGTTTAAGTTTTAATGAATACGTAACGAGAACGGCTGGTATTTCCAGTCTCATGTATCGCTCTTCCTCAAATGCTGAACGGCCTTCGACTTCTGTTCCTGTTCGTTCTGCTTCCTGCTTTAGGGAGTGGACAACCGGGCATAACGGGCCTGGGTAAGCTGCGCATCGGTATTACGACCTCAGATTCGTTAAATCTAACCGTTTTTAAGAAAGAAGAACAGTCGTACGTGAAAGGAACGCTGGCCTTACCCTGCGATCATATCCAGACGTTCACCTCGCCAAAGGTTGAGGCTGACGGAACGACGATAACGAACGTTGTGCTGTACTTCTATGACAACAAACTGTTCCGAATTTCCTGCGATTATACCAATGCGTTAAAAGAGGCTTTTGGGGCGCAGTACAAGGCCGGTACCCACACACCAGCAACTACATTTCAGCTTTGTGCAACGGCGAATCGGTCGCTCGTGGCCTCTGCTGAAACCTGGACAAACGCGGATATAATTGCGTTGGTCGTCTATAAAAAAGGCTACAACGCCAGTTGTGAACCAGAAGACGGTGCTACGTTGACGATACTCAGTCTGGATGCTTCAGATTTGTCCTCCGAATGTGCACTGCGGAATAGTGATCCCCTCACGGACGAGTATATCGACGCTTTGAAGTAATACGAAGTGGTTCAGACTCCGCCATCGGGCTGTAAACATCGTCTGGATTAACGGCGCGGGTTGATTGGTTATAATTCGATAATAGGCCGGTAACATGGGGGTAACACAATTGTATTCTCTTTGCAGTCGAAAATTTTTTTACAATCTGCTGCATGAAGAAGTATTTACTTTCCAGTATGCTGGTGCTTTTCTTGGTGTGTTTTGGCCTTCTTGAAACGCTGGCTCAAACCACTCAGGCATCTATATCGGGAATCGTTACCGAGAATAACAAAGGGCCACTGCCGGGGGCAACAGTTCAGGTCCGCAATGAGTCAACCGGCTTTACTACGGGAACCGTTACGAATGTTCTGGGCGAATATTTATTCAAGGAGCTGCCTTTAGGCGGACCTTACACCATACGCGTTACGTTCGTGGGCCTGGGCGAACAAAAACGAACGGGTTATGCACTCAACCAGGGCGATGCCATCCGGATAAACCTAAACATGGAAGAAGGCGGTCAAACCCTTGAAGTGGTACAGGTTGTGGCTTCCGGACTGAAAAATAAAATCGAAAATCTGGGGGCTGCCACGGCTGTTTCGGCCAAATCCATCGCTTCGCTGCCCGTCAACGGCCGGAACTTTACGTCGTTAACGGACCTGTCGCCCTTGAGCCGGGGAGGCAACCTGTCGGGCCAGCTTGGCTCGTCGACCAACTACACCATTGACGGGATGACCGCCAAGAATCCAACCTCGGCCGGGGCAACTACGAGCCGGAGCGGGGCTCCGTATTCCATCTCTATCGAAGCTGTTCGGGAGTTTAAGGTGATCACCAACCAGTATGACGTTGTGTATGGACGTAGTGGTGGAGGTATCGTTAGCGCCGTTACGAAGGCGGGTACGAACAAACTGAGCGGAAGTATTTTCAACTACACCCGTGCTAACTGGTTATCGAGCCAATACGATATTCGGGGAAACAAACGCAACAATCCGTTCTCAACGAACCAGTTCGGCTTTTCGCTGGGCGGACCTATCATCAAAGATAAGCTGCACTTTTTTGTGGTGTGGGACCACCAGCAGGATTCGCGTCCGCTGATTATTGCCGATGTGCAAACGCCCACTGACGAAAGCCGATTTAACGTGACCAGAACCACGCTGGATCAGTTTGTGAACATTGCCCGTACGAAATACGGAGTTGCCAATACGCCCCAGTACGGTACGTTCGACAAGAACCGAGGCTCCGATGCTGCGTTTGCCCGGATCGACTGGCAAATCAATCCCAAAAATCTGTTGACTATCCGCAACAACTTCACCAGCGACCGGAACAAGCTGGGGTTGGAGGATAATACGTCGATCAACATCTATGAATCGTACGGCAATGACTTCAACTGGGACAACAGCTTTCTGGCTACCCTGCGCTCGTCGCTGAATCCGCGCGTTACCAACGAGTTGAAACTTCAGCACTTGTATACGTATCAGAAAAGCAGTCCGGGCGATCAGCTGCCCTCGGCGAATATTCCGCGGGCAATCGTTGAAAATGTTGTGTCGACGGTGGATGGAGCCAATCGCTCAACCAATATTCAGATGGGTGGCCACCGCTTCGCGCAGGAAGGATTCAAAAACAACGTCCTGCAACTGGTTAATAATCTGTATTACAACACCGATAAAGCGCAGTTTACCTTTGGCGTAGACCTGATGTACACCAATGCATGGTCGGTCTACGGGAGTGAAGTAAACGGCCGCTTCCACTACACCGTTGATGGTAACCTGACAGCTCTCGACAAGTTCGATCGGCTGCAGCCTTACCGCTACTACCGCGAGGTGCCGCTGATGGATGACTGGAGCGTGCGCGGTAAGACCTGGAACGCGGGCGCTTACGGCCAGATGAGTACCCGACTGGCACCGGGCTTAGACATGACGGCTGGTCTACGCTTCGACTACGCGCATTACCCAACGGCTCCGTTCAATCAAGTAGTATTTGACGAGCTTAAATTGCGTACCGATAATAAGCTGAAATCATTCATTGCCCAGCCCCGGCTGCAGCTTACCTGGGATATCAATGATCAGCGTCGGGACATCGTTCGGTTTGGGGCCGGAATTTTCGCTTCCGATATAAACAACTATGCCATCATTAATAACCTCACGTTTGACGGAAAGCACCTGGCTACGGTAGACGTACGCGGAGCCGCCGTACCAACGCCTGATTTTGCGGCTTACCGCGCGAACTATGCGAGCATCCCAGGTTTGGCAGCTTATCAATTACCTACGATCAACTTAACCGGAACCGATGCCCGCGTACCGGTGATGTATAAAGCCAATATTTCCTATACGCGGTACGTAACGGACAAGCTGCGCGTGAGTCTGGCTGGATTCATGACGCTCGGACGTAATAACTATATGTACGTTGACCGGAACATGGTAACTGATCCATTCTTTAGACTGGCGAACGAAGATAATCGGGGTGTGTATGTCCCCCTCAATTCAATGCCCGCCAACGGGTCGGGTGACTGGTTGCAGGGACGGATCAGCCAGAAACTGGGTCGGGTGCTGGAGCTGAACAGCAAAGGAAAAGTCAACCAGTTTGCGTTTGTGGCCGATGCTACGTATCAGTATTTCAAAGACGGTGAATTTACGGCCAGCTATACCTACAACGACACAAAGGATAATACCTCCTACAACGGGAACGTAGCAAACACGGCCACACTGTCGCTGCCGGTAAAAGATGATCCGCGCAATCTGAGCCGAATGTCCTATTCCGACAACCAGTTCCGGCACAAGGTCGTCTTCTATGGTACGTTGCCTTCGTTCTATGGTATTACGGTGGGCGTTCGGTATTCGGGCATTGGGGGCACCCGCTACTCGCTACTGTCCGGAGCAAACAGTAATGCCGACTTCGTGGCGGGTACAAACGATCTGGCCTTTATTTTTGACCGAACCAGCGAGACCACGCCAGCCAACGTAAAAACCGGCCTTCAGGCTATTCTGGATAATCCGAATGCCAGTCAGAGCATTAAAGACTATATTCTCAAATACGGGGGCCAGATGGCGGAGCGAAATGGCGGCATCAACGGCTTCTACGGCATATTCGACGTACGCGCCAGCAAGCGGTTCCGAATTTATAAAAGCCACAGCATCGACGTATCCGCCGACATATTCAATTTTGCGAACTTCCTGAATAAGAGCTGGGGGGTAAACAAGTCGCTGGGCAACCAGGCCTTGTACGCGTTAGGTATTCCCCGGACCAGCACGTCGCCAGCGGTTGACGGCTTCGACAAGACGAACCAACGGTTTGTGTACCGGGTCAATACGGCGGGGGTAGTTACGCCATCCGGTAACCCTTATCAGGTTCAGCTAGGCGCTCGGTATAGCTTCTAAAAGGGGACAATGTAAGTAAAGAAACAAGTAAGCTGACTTAATGTACAGTTGACATTATGGGTTCTATTGATGAGGCTCTCCCGCATCAACAGCACCCATGATGTTTAAGCCACCAAATTCAAATGCGTAAAACGTTAGGACTTCTATCGCTGCTGCTGTGGTCACAGCAACTGATTGCTCAAAGCCAGCTTGACAAGCAGGGGCACCGGGGCTGCCGGGGACTGATGCCGGAAAATACCATTCCGGCCATGAAAAAAGCCCTTGATCTGGGCGTTAAAACGCTGGAACTGGACGTAGTAATCTCGCAGGATAAGCAGGTTGTCGTGTCGCATGACACGTACATGGCGACTGATATATCGCTGAAACCCGACGGAATGCCGGTTACTGCCGACGAGCAAAAGACTATTAACCTATATAAGCTGACGTATGCCGATATTAAGAAGTTCGACGTAGGCAGCAAACCGCATCCGCAGTTTGGGCAGCAGCAAAAGTTGCGGGCCTATAAGCCGCTACTGGCTGAACTGATCGATTCGGTTGACGCCTATGCAAAAGCAAAAGGGATGCCGTTGCCCATGTACAATATTGAGATAAAGTGCAGTCCGCAGACGGATGGCATGTATCACCCCGCTCCGCAGGAGTTTGTTGATCGGGTGCTTGCCATCACTCAGAAGAAGCTGGGCAGCAAGCGGTACAACATTCAATCGTTTGACGTACGGCCCTTACAACTTATTCATAAGCAGGCACCCGACGTGCCGCTGGCGTATCTGACGATGAACGGAAAAACGCTGGCCGACAACCTGGCTACATTAGGCTTTACGCCGTATGCATACAGTCCGTATTACAAAACGGTTACTAGCGAAACCGTAAAGGCTTCGCACGCGGGGGGGATGCTGATTATTCCCTGGACGGTAAATACAAAACCCGAGATTGACAGCCTGATCGCGTTAGGGGTAGACGGTATTATTACCGATTATCCTAACCTGTTTCAATAGTGAAACAACAGCCTGCCTGATAAAGAAGAAAAGGTAAGCTACGGGCTTACCTTTCTTTTTGACCGGTTACTCAATGAATTACAATTATTTTGCCCTCTAATTCAATGATTAATAGGTACATATTCTATTTGATTAGGGTGGATAATGTGTTGATTTACAATAGTGTGTTTCCTTGTCTACTGCATTGGGCGACTAAATGACCGATTAATAAGTGACTCGCTAGGCAGTTTGATAGCCAATACGAATCAACGTTAATTTGTCCCCAGTTAAACACAAATCAATTGTACCACAATGAAAAAATTTCACTTCTCATTTTTGTTAGTTCTCGGTTTATTAGCCGGAACTCAATCGTTTGCCCAGTTGGCCGTTGATAAGGGCACCAAGTTTATAAACCTCGGTATCGGCGTAGGTGGTTATGGTTACTACACAGGTAGCAGCGGCATTGCTTTCACCGCAGCTGCTGACTTCGGTGTGACCAAAAACATTACTGTAGGGGCAGTGGCCGGTTACAGAAGCTACGGAAGCGTAGGTACCTACAAATATAATTCGTTCGACATTGGTGCACGCGGTTCATACCACTTCAACGAATTACTGAACTTATCTACCGATAAAGCTGATTTGTATGCTGGTTTAGGCCTTTCTTACTTCTCGTTCTCGTATGGTGGTTACCTCGACAACTACGGTGCCGTCTACGTGCCGATCCACCTTGGTGGCCGTTACTTCTTCAGCGATAATGTCGGTGGATTTGCCGAATTAGGATCTAGCCTTTCTACACTCAAAATCGGGGTTACCTTCAAGCTGGGTCAATAGTCAGTAAATACCTTTAGGAAATATACATGCAAAACGCCCCATCTGATTCAGATGGGGCGTTTTGCATGTATGGCTAGTGTCAGCGGTTATTTTTCGGCTACTTCCCGCAGGCTTCGGACGCCCATATTCCACAGAATGAAGGAGTAGATATCGGCGGTTGTCTCGATGTTTTTTTTGGTGTTGCTGGCTCCATGTCCCGAGTTGGTATCGATACGGATCAATACCGGGTTCTGGCCTTTATACACATCCTGCAACGTAGCCGCGTACTTAAACGAGTGGGCTGGCACAACCCGGTCGTCATGATCGGCGGTGGTGATCAGCGTTGCCGGATAATCGATTCCTGCTTTCAGGTTATGCAGGGGCGAATACGCATGAAGCGCCTTGAACTCATCGGCATTATCGCTGCTGCCGTAATCGGCAATCCAGTTCCAGCCAATGGTAAACTTGTGAAACCGCAGCATATCCATAACCCCTACTTGTGGAATGGCGACGCGGAATAGATCGGGCCGCTGGTTCATGACGGCTCCTACGAGCAAACCGCCATTTGAGCCACCCTGAACGGCCAGTTTCGCCGGGCTGGTGTATTTCTGCGCAATCAGGTATTCAGCAGCTGCAATAAAGTCATCGAATACGTTCTGCTTCTTGAGTTTCATGCCCTGCTCGTGCCATTTTTCACCGTATTCGCTGCCTCCCCGCAGATTGGCCTGCGCATACACGCCCCCCTGCTCCAGAAATGGAATCCGGAATGGACTAAAGGCAGGTGGTAAACTAACGTTGAATCCGCCATATCCATACAGTAGGGTAGGATTAGTACCATCCAGTTTGAGTCCTTTCCGATACGTTAGGAACATCGGTACTTTCGTTCCGTCTTTACTTGTATAGAATACTTGCTTCGTTTCGTAGTCGGTCGGCTTAAAATCAACTTCTGGTGCCCGGAACACGCTACTTTTCCGGGTAGCAATATCGTAGCGGTAGATGGTCGGCGGGAAGGTAAACGAGGTGAACGTATAGAACACAAACTTGTCGTCTTTCTCGCCCCCGAATCCGCCAGCTGAGCCGATGGCAGGCAGTTGAATTTCGTTTTCCAGCTTACCAGCGTAATCATACACCTGCACCTGCGACGCTACGTCTTTCGAGTATTCAACGAAGAGTTTTTTGCCAGCTGCACTAACGCCACCTTCAGTGATGGGCTCAGGCCGTTCAGCAATCAACGTAGTGAAGGCTTCCTTTTTGGTATCGAAGGCAACAACTTTGCTGTTTGGGGCTTTCTCATTGGTTAAAATCAGAAGCCGGTCGCCATCATTGTCGACAACGCCGTAGCTGAAATCCGTTACGTCGGCTACCACGGGCCTAAACGTTTTTTGCCCGCCTTGCGCATCCATAAAGAATAAGGCGTTCCCGTCTTTCCCCTGACCGCGGTCACTGATGGACAACAGCGCAAAGCGTTCGTCGTCGGTTGTGCTCACAATATGGAAGCGCTGCGGATTTTTTGCGTCTTCGTACACAAGCCGGTCTGCCGACTGTGGGGTATTCAGCTTGTGATAAAAAACCTGGTGGTTCTCATTTTTAGCGGCCAGTGCGCTTCCTTCGGGCTTAGGATACCGGCTGTAATAAAACCCGTCGCCCTGCCAGGCTGCGCCCGATACTTTAACCCACTCGATTTTTTCGGGCAGATACTGCTTGGTGGCGAGGTCCATGATCTGGTATTCCTGCCAGTCTGATCCACCTTTTGAGAGGCCAACAACGGCGTGTTTACCGTCTTTGGACAACGAGAATGCTCCCAGCCGAGTTGTACCGTCAGCCGATAGCTTGTTCGGGTCGATCACCAGTTCCGGCTTGCCATCAAGGCCCTTCTGGCGGTATAAAACGGCTTGATTCTGCAAGCCATCGTTTTTGGAGAAGTAAAACCAATCTCCTTTCCGGCTGGGCGCTGAGTACTTCGGGTAATTATAAACCTGTTCAAGCCGGGTTTGTAATTGTTTGCGGTACGGAATCTGCGCCAGGTAGTCAAACGTAACCTTGTTCTCAGCTTTGACCCAGTCCGCGGTTTCGGCTGAACGGTCATCTTCGAGCCAGCGATAAGGGTCAGCGACCTGAGTGCCGTGGTACGTATCAGCCTGATCGGTTTTACGCGCTTTGGGGTAGTTGAACGGACCCCCGGTTTGGGCCATTGCTACAGACGAACTCAACATAAGGAGCAGTCGGATTGAGTTAGAAACATGCATGAGACTAAGCGTTGAAGAAGAATATAGACGCAATCAGTTTACTAAGCTAGCGCTTTAGTAGGTAGAAATGAGAAGTTTATTCCAGATTATATGGCCAGCCGATAAAGAACCAACGAAAACTCAGATGAGCAGTTCCTGACGAGGGCCAACACGGGGAATCAGCCCCTGCGAGTCGTTACGTAAAAGCATCTCGAACAGCAGCACCGTTGCGGCTGCATCACCCTGGGCTCGGTGGCGGCCGTTAAGTGGTATTTCAAGCGAGCGGCAGAGCTTTCCCAGGCTATAGGAAGGGTGACCCGGAATTAGTTTACGGCTCATACGAACGGTACAAAGCGTTCGGCGCAGGAAGTCGTGCCCCAGCCAGTTTAATTCTTTCTTGATAAAATTGAAGTCGAAACTGACGTTGTGCGCCACAAAAATAGCGTCCTGGGTTATGTCTATCACCTGGGCTGCTACGTCGGCAAAGGTAGGGGCATCGGCCACCATCTCATCCGTAATTCCGGTCAGTTGGCGAATAAAAGGCGGAATTGAACAGCCAGGATTGAGCAGAGAGTGGAACGAATCGACAACCTGCTGGCCGTCGTGGCGAAAAATGGCAATTTCGGTCAGGCGCGTTGCTCCCTTTATGCCTCCCGTAGTTTCAACGTCAATTATACAATACACAAAAGCACGGTTATCTGTAGCGAATAAACAGAGGTGGCTAAGCAATGAGTTCGGCTACACCTTATTTTATGATAAAAGCGGAAAAGCTTGTCGCTATACCTGATTACTGGAGAGACGCTTGTAAAGAGCGGGCTTTAATCGGTTGTACGTCGCGGCCGGGCCGGGCCACAACGCCTTGCCGAATGAGCCCAAGCGTATAATCGAGTACGTAATCGCGGTTCCGGAGCAGGTCTTCATAACTGCGGGTAACCGTAAAATCAGGCTCGACCGTAAATCCGTTTGCCCGATCGGCCGTAACGGCATGGGTCAGTTTTTTGAGCGGAATACGAACCTGAATTCGTGAATTGGGTAAGGTGACAGTTTTAAAATGGCCCGCGAAATCCCCCCAATACGCACTACCACTGGCCTCGCCAACGAACGTACCCATACCGGCATCCAGCGTCTTGGCCAGAACCGATGTCGTTGCCGAGAACGACGCGCCATTGACTAGGAAATAAATATTGCCCTTAAACGCGTTGTTGTGCTTCGGCCGATAACGCCGACGCGCTGAACGACTCGCGAAACCACCCGCGTTGGTAGATTTATACTGGAGGCTAAAGTTGATAGCTGATATCGGGTTCCAACGCGTAACCAGTTCGGCACGGGCGGCCCGTTTCATCTCTTCATGCTCCATGATGGTAAACGGTTTAGGCATCCAGTAACGCAGCAGCCGGGCCGAATTCAGTACAACGCCACCGCCGTTCCCCTGCATGTCAATCACCAGGTTTTGTACGTTCTCGCTGCGTAGTTGCTTAAACGCCTTTTTCAACCTCCGGTTAAACGCCAGTTGAAAAGGGTCTGTCTTCTTCGGACCCATAAACGAGGCTACTCGTAACACGGCCGTATGCGTAAGTGAATCAACGATCCGCACCGATACATTGGGGCGATGGTCAATTTCGGACTGGTATCGGCGGTGCATCATCGTGCGGAATCCCGCCAGGTTAGGGCAAGCCAGGCGTGCTTGGCGAACGGTTGTATCGCCGGGGAGCCGATAGGTGATGCGAACCGAATCCGCCGACCCGTACCAGGCTGCATAATAGTCAGCAAATTGGACAAGGCTCCACTGGCGACGGCCCGTTACGTTATCCCCATCAGAGCCCGAGTGGTCTGACTTCATCAACTCGTCGTGCATATCGCCAACGCTACGTCCGTTGATGGTCAGCAGTTCCGTTCCCCGGTGCAGACTCGTATCCGCCGATACGTTGTGGCTGATGTAGTATTGATCTCCGACGGGCCGGATGTAAAACGGTATGTACCGGGTTTGTTTGTTAATAAAGCTCTTCCGGTGATTCAGATTCGTATGCCCGTCTTTTATGGCGGTGATGAGAGGGCTAACGTGACGGAAGAACGATAAATAGTCGACTGGAGCCGTCAGACAATTGTATAGTGAGTCGTAAAGCTGCTCCATCCGTGGCTGTGGGGTGTAATAGCCCATGCCAGGATGCAGCAAGTCGAGCTTGCGTTTGAGATAGCTTAAGTCAGTACGAGCTTGTTCAGGAGTAAGGGGTTGGGCGGGAGCGATCAGGTTACATAGTCCGATCAGCAAACCCGAACACAATAGAATTCGGCCAATCTTCATCATTCAACGTCACGGTGTTCACCCGCTTTAGCAAGCGGGACTCTATTTGTTCTGTGAAGATAAGATTTGGCGCAACTATTATCAATAGGAATTGTTTGAAACCCTATTAAATTTTGTTTGTGATGAATGGGCGCTTATTAGTTATAAACAAATAACTTATTCTTTTTCAGGGCTGTTGACGCACGTAGCTACCATTTGAACAAACAAAATTTAACAGGGCATTACGTATAAAATACAAGTTTACAGCACGTAGAACGCGAGCTACTCATCTTTCCGATGGGGAACTATTGTCCAGTGCTTAACGCCAGGTTTGTGGTCTGCAATAATATCGGCCGCCACATCCTCCAGATTTTCCTCGTTTGTGATAAAGAAAAGACTCTCCGGATGATCGCCTTCCTGAGTGATGCGTACCTCATAATATTCATTGTGGTGTTCGATAGCGTGTTTCTCGACGAGTTGATATTGGGCCATAGCTATAGAATAGTTAGGCCTAAATAACCCAATTTAGAGCAGTATGGTTATTTAGGTACGTAATTAAGAGGTCAGATTTTTATTGCTTCTGACAACTCCTGAACAGATTCCAAAGGGTCAGCGACCGGGAGATACATTAAACAGGGGTCGGGTTTACTGCTGCCAGCTTCCATGACTTTTAAGAAATCAGCCTTATCTTTCACAGCTCTCCATTACGTAGTAAACGGGTTCGCTAAAAAACCACGCTGTTGAGCAGGTCCAGCATCGAGTGGATAAAGTTGGCTATCCTGCGCATAATTGGCGGCTATTTAGAAATTTACGCCAAGCACTTTCCTGATTGACAAACGTTTCGTACCTTTGCGGTCTTATTTTGGAAGGAGATACGAGGTGAACGTATTACGCGCATACGACATTAATATTATAGGCTTGGAAAACAAGCGCTATGAATACGACTTTACGTCGGACGATGCGTTTTTTGCGGCTCTGGAGCAGGATCTGATCGAAAAGGGGAACGTGCACACGCATCTGATTCTCGATAAGTCTGAAACCATGATCCGGCTGGATTTTCACATCACCGGTACAGTCGAACAGACTTGTGATCGCAGCCTCGATTGTTATGATGAACCAGTCGATACCCTACAGCGTATGCTGTTAAAATTCGGTGATCATAACGAAGAGTTAAGCGATGAAATTGAGCTTATCGAACGAGGAACGGCGACCATCAACGTTGCCCGGTACGTATTCGAGTTTCTGAGTTTATCCTTGCCCATGAAGCGTCTCCACCCGCGCTTTCGGGATGAAGAGGATGCCGACGATGACGTAAACGGTAAATTAATTTACCGTTCGGACCCTGAACCAGACGACGAAAACACTGACCAGCCAGCCGTTGATCCACGCTGGGCCGCTTTGCGCAAATTGAGTGATAATTAATAGAGAGCCGTCTTAGTTTCAGATAATTCTATAGATTCTAAGAAGGTATACGAGTGACCAGAATCATCAAAAACTGACAACTGTAAACCAAAAACGATATATTTAGCTATGGCACACCCCAAACGGCGCCACTCGAGCACCCGGCGCGATAAGCGCAGAACGCATTACAAGGCATCCGCTGTAACGTTGTCAACCGACGCCCAAACCGGCGAAGTTCACGAGCGTCACCACGCCCACGTTTTTGAAGGTAATCTGTTCTATAAAGGGCAAATGATTGTCGAGAATTACGCCAAAACGGCCTAATTATCATTGATTTATAAAAAGTATTTCACCGACGTCTTGTTGAAGATGAACGTGAAATACTTTTTTATTGCCCACTACCTCCCTATTTTTACGCGTATTTTTTAGTAACCCCGTTAAGCGGGGAGGTGTTGAACAACTAGAGTCAATGAAGATTGCAGTGGACGCAATGGGGGGTGATTTCGCTCCCGACGCAATTGTGAAAGGAGTTGTAATGGCCGCTGCTGAATTGCCGCAAGGCATAACTATCGTGCTGATTGGCAGGCAGTCCATTGTGCAGGAGTTAGTTCGTCAGTACGCTGCTGAAGCGATAGCCAATATTGAATTGGTTAACGCTGAGGATGTTATTGACATGAGTGAGCACCCAACCAAAGCGCTCTCTCAGAAGCCCAATTCCAGCATCGGAGTTGGGTTTAAACTTTTGAAGGATGGGCAGGTGAATGCGTTTTGCAGTGCTGGCAACACGGGTGCCATGCACGTAGGTGCTCTTTTCAGTATTAAAGCCATTGAGGGCGTGATACGTCCTTGTATAGCGGGGTTTGTCCCGCAAATTACCGGCGGTCATGCCGTAATGCTCGACATTGGCGCTAATGCCGACTGTAAGCCCGAAATGTTAGCCCAATTCGGCGAGGTCGGCTCAATCTACGCTCAATACATCTTTGGGATCGAACGGCCCCGGGTTGCTCTGATGAACATTGGTTCTGAGGAGCAGAAAGGATCGTTGGTTGCGCAGGCAGCTCATCAGCTGCTGAAGGATAACCGGCGCATTAATTTTATCGGTAATATCGAAGGTGGCGATTTCTTTGCGGGTAAAACCGATGTAATTGTTACCGACGGTTTTACGGGTAATACCATGTTTAAACTGGGAGAGTCGTTTTATACGGTAGCCTCTGAGCGAGGTATATCGGATGAATTCCTGGATAAAACGAATTACGAGTCGGTGGGCGGTAGTCCGATACTAGGCGTTAATGGTAACGTAATCATCGCCCATGGTATATCGTCGCCGATTGCGATAAAAAACATGATTAATCTGGCAATTCGGCAAGTTGAGTCGGATGCTTATATCAAGATTGCACAGGCCCTCGCTTAAGCGAGGGTTCCCGTGTTTAACTGACAGTGTGCTGTTAAGCACCTATACCACCGATTTATGAGTAAAGCTGCCATTACTGGAATTCACGGCTACGTGCCTGACTACGTGCTGACTAACGCTGAGTTAGAGCGCATGGTAGATACGAACGACGAATGGATAACCACCCGAACGGGCATAAAGGAACGGCATATTCTAAAAGGCGAGGGGATGGGGTCGTCGCACATGGGCGCTAAGGCGGTGGCTGGCTTACTTGAGAAAACAAACACTAAGCCTGAAGAGGTCGATCTCCTTATCTGCGCCACTACAACGCCAGACTACGTATTCCCATGTACGGCTAACCTGATCTGCGATATGGTTGGCATCCGGAACGTAGGCAGTTTCGATATACAGGCCGCCTGCTCGGGATTTCTATACGCTTTAACCGTGGGGTCGCAATTTATCGAAAGCGGCAAGTATCAGAAAGTGATTGTTGTTGGTGCCGATAAAATGTCGGCTATTGTCGACTACACCGACCGAACAACCTGTGTGCTGTTTGGCGATGGGGCCGGTGCGGTGCTCCTCGAACCGAATGCTGAAGGAGTAGGTATATTGGATTCGATTATTCGCTCGGACGGAGTTGGTCAGAATCACCTGTTCCAGAAAGCAGGCGGAAGCCGTTATCCACCTACGCACGAAACCGTTGAGAAGCGGTGGCACTACGTGTATCAGGACGGTCCCTCGGTGTTTAAGTTTGCCGTAAAGAACATGGCTGACGTATCGGCTGAAATCATGGAGCGGAATCACCTCTCCGGCGCGGATGTTGCCTGGCTGGTGCCGCACCAGGCCAATAAACGGATCATCGACGCTACCGCAAACCGCATGGGTATCGAATCCGATAAAGTAATGATGAATATTCACAAATACGGAAATACGACCGCGGCTACAATTCCTCTGTGCCTGTTTGATTACGAGCCGCAGCTGAAAAAAGGCGATAACTTAGTGCTGGCTGCTTTTGGGGGCGGGTTTACCTGGGGAGCCGCCTACGTGAAGTGGGCGTATTAATACGTAGTCATGTATAGATATTGCTGTCGTTGATGGACACTATAAGCGATCAAAACAAGCAATATTACACATGACAATCAATGACAACAAATTTACCATAACGCATGGCAACGACAGCAGACATCCGGAACGGACTAGTCATTAACTTCAACAACGACCTTTTTCAGATCACAGAATTTCAGCATGTTAAGCCGGGTAAAGGTGCCGCTTTCGTGCGCACGAAATTAAAAAGTCTGACCACGGGCCGGGTAATTGATAATACCTTCAACTCGGGCGTAACAATTTATCCGGTTCGGGTAGAACGTCGGAAGTTTCAATACCTTTATAAAGACGAAGCTGGCTATAACTTTATGGACCAGGAATCGTTTGATCAAATTAACATTGATGAGAAACTCGTTGAAGGCGCTGATCTCATGAAAGAAGGGCAGGAGGTCGAAATTCTTATCAATGCGGAGAGTGAAGTTCCTTTGTCGTGTGAGTTGCCGCCATTTGTTGAACTAGAGGTAACTTATGCTGAGCCAGGAATCAAAGGTGATACGGCCAACAGCCCGAAGAAGCGGGTTGAAGTTGAATCAGGGGCAAAGATTATGGTGCCGCTTTTCATTGATTCCGGCGAAAAAATTCGGGTAGACACCCGCACACGCGAGTACGTTGAACGAGTGAAATAAATCTGAGAAGTGAGAAGTAGGAATCGATTGGTTTCCAGTTTCTCGTTTCTCGCTCCTAATACATGGATACAAAAGACATACAACAACTCATTGACTTCATCTCGCAGTCGGGTTTGGATGAGGTAAACATCGAGACCAGCGATCTCAAGATCAGTGTCAAACGATACGGCGCAGGCGCACCTGCTGCTCCGACTCCGGTAGCTGCTGCGCCTGCGCCGGTTGCCTCAGTACCAGTAGCCTCTGCTCAGGCCGCTCCGGCTCAACCTGTTGCTTCCGCTCCAGCTCCCAAAGCGGATACGTCTAACTACATTACCATCAAGTCGCCGATGATCGGTACGTTCTACCGGTCGTCTAACCCCGATACGCCCTCGTTTGTGGAAGTGGGTGACAGCGTAACGGAGGGTAAGGTAGTCTGCATCATTGAAGCTATGAAGTTGTTCAACGAAATCGAGTCCGAAGTGTCGGGACGTATCGTTAAAGTGCTCGTCGAGAACGCTACGCCCGTAGAGTACGACCAGCCGCTGTTTTTAGTAGAACCCATTTAAATGAGCGGAAGAGTGAGTGAGTGAAAGAGCGATTTTATAACCGCACTCATTCACTCTTTCGCCTTTCACTCAATATGTTTAAAAAGATCCTTATTGCCAACCGGGGGGAGATTGCGTTACGTATTATCCGTACGTGTCGGGAGATGGGCATTAAAACGGTGGCTGTTTACTCAACAGCCGATCGGGATAGTCTACACGTGCGTTTTGCTGATGAAGCCGTCTGTATAGGGCCTCCGGTTAGCAAACAGTCATACTTAAGTATTCCGAGCATCATTTCGGCCGCTGAAGTGACAGGAGCTGACGCTATCCACCCAGGATACGGATTTTTGTCCGAGAACGCCGAATTCTCTCAGATCTGCGCGGATTACGGCATCAAGTTCATCGGAGCCACGGCCGAGCAGATTAACGGTATGGGCGATAAAGCCACGGCCAAAGCAACCATGCGGGCTGCGGGCGTGCCGGTCATTCCTGGTTCAGATGGCTTGCTGGAATCGGTGGAGCAAGGCAAAAGGCTTTCTGCCGAAATGGGCTATCCGGTCATTGTGAAGGCAACCGCCGGGGGCGGAGGTCGCGGTATGCGGATTATCCGCTCAGAAGGCGAATTCGAGAAAGCCTGGAACGACGCCCGGACCGAAGCCGGTGCTGCGTTCGGGAACGACGGCCTGTATCTGGAGAAGTTTGTTGAGGAACCGCGTCATATCGAGATTCAGATCGTTGGTGATCAATACGGGCGTGTGTGTCATTTGTCGGAACGGGACTGCTCTATTCAGCGTCGACACCAGAAACTGGTAGAAGAAACGCCGTCTCCAATCGTATCCCCGGAACTGCGCGAACAGATGGGCGAAGCGGCCATTAAAGGCGCACAGGCGATTGGCTACGAAGGCGCGGGCACGATTGAGTTCCTGGTCGACAAGCACGGGAAGTTCTACTTTATGGAGATGAACACCCGGATTCAGGTAGAGCACCCGATTACTGAAGAGGTAACCGACTTCGACCTGATTAAAGAGCAGATCAAAGTTGCTGCCGGAGCCGAAATTTCGGGACGTAACTATACGCCGAAGCTGTATGCGATGGAGTGCCGCATCAATGCCGAAGACCCGGCCAATGGATTCCGCCCGTCGCCCGGAAAGATTACGGTGCTGCATCTGCCCGGTGGACATGGCGTTCGGATAGATAGTCACGTATACGCAGGCTATACTATACCTCCGAATTACGATTCTATGATTGCCAAGCTGATTGTGTCGGGCCAGTCGCGCGAAGAAGTAATCACGCGGATGAAGCGAGCCTTGCAGGAGTTCGTGATTGAAGGAATAAAGACAACTATTCCTTTCCACATCAAGCTCATGGACGATCCTAAGTTTAAATCAGGTCAGTTCACAACGGCTTTCCTGGAAACGTTCGATTTCTCTACGTTGTAATACACGTAACAGATACATAACCCGCCATCCGTATCAATACGGATGGCGGGTTTTTTTGTGGCCGGAGCACGTCAATTCACTGGGTGATTGGTAAAAAAGGGTCTCTGTTTACTTTGGCTACCGTACACTACTGTAACAAAGTCCGCTCATGAACCACCTTGACACCGCCGACTACGTTGTTTTTTTATTGTATCTGATCATCGTGGTAGGCTATGGCTACTGGGTGTATCAGCGAAGGCGATCGGGCGAGGTTAACACCACGGAGTTTTTTTTGGCCGAGGGGTCATTGACCTGGTGGGCCATCGGGGCCTCCCTGATTGCTTCCAATATTTCGGCGGAGCATTTTATTGGGATGGCCGGTTCCGGATTTGCCATGGGCCTGGCTATTTCCTCTTACGAATGGATTGCTGCGGCTACCCTTGTCATTGTGGCGGTGTTTTTTATCCCTATCTATCTTAGGAACCACATTTACACCATGCCGCAGTTTCTGGCGCAGCGTTACAGCGATACCGTCAGCACCATTTTGGCGGTGTTCTGGCTGGTTGTGTACGTGCTGGTGAATTTAACCTCGATTCTTTATCTGGGTGCTATTGCCATCCAATCGCTGGCGGGTATTTCATTTACGGCCTGCACCATCGGGTTAGCTGTATTTGCCATTTTCATTACGTTGGGCGGAATGAAAGTGATTGGCTACACCGACGTAATCCAAGTGATTGTGTTGGTAATTGGTGGCCTGGTTGTTACGTATCTGGCGCTGCAATTAGTTGCCGAGCAAACCGGCACAGCAGGTGTCTGGAATGGGATGGTGGCCTTACGGAACCAGGCCGACAGCCACTTTCACATGTTTTTAGAGAAAGGACACCCTCATTATGACGCTCTTCCCGGTATGTCGCTGGTACTGGGGGGCATGTGGATCAACAACTTATCGTACTGGGGTTGCAACCAGTACATTGTCCAGCGCGCCTTAGGCGCTGACTTAAAAACAGCCCGTAGCGGCATTCTGTTTGCCGCTTTTCTGAAGCTGATGATTCCGTTGATTGTCGTGATTCCAGGTATTGCCGCCTTTGTGCTGTACCAAAGTGGGCCGTTCCGCGAAGCGATGACCGACGCGTCGGGTATAGTGAAGCCCGACCACGCGTATCCAGTGTTGATGAATCTGCTGCCGAAAGGCATGAAAGGGCTTGCCTTTGCCGCTCTAACGGCGGCTGTGGTAGCGTCGCTGGCGGGCAAGTGCAACTCCATCTCGACCATCTTTACGCTTGATATCTATAAAAAATACGTTGACAAAAACGCGTCCGAGCAGAAACTAGTCAACGTTGGGCGCTGGGCCGTACTGGTTTCATTTGCCATCGCTATTGTGCTGGCCCCGATGCTTCAATCGTTCGATCAGGTGTATCAGTACATTCAGGAGTATACAAATTTTATTACCCCGGGCGTGTTTGCTATTTTTCTGCTGGGTTTTTTCTGGAAACGAGCCACCAACCGGGCCGCTTTAACGGTAGCGATTCTGACCATTCCGCTATCGACGTTATTAAAGTTCTGGCCTGATGTTGTCAGCATGTTGGGTGGTTCGGCTGATCCGATCCCGTTTTTGCATCGGACTACCTGGGTGTTTTGCATCGACGTAGCGCTCATGGTAGGCGTATCGCTGACCGATTCCATTAAAGTGAAAGGCTTAATAATAGACACCCGAATGTTCCGGGTATCCCCTTCATTCGTTACGGGGTCGGCCGTTATTTTTGGCATATTAGCCGTGTTATACTCTATTTTCTGGTGAGCCGGTGGTTCTGGTTTTCGCCGGATTCTGTTGCGTTTAAAAACAAATTCCGCCATCAATCCGTTGGCTGTTAAAATTTTAGCTACGTTTACGCTTTAAAAAGGATCGCTCGTGTCATGACTGCTTTCAACGAAACCCAGCAAAACCCGCTCGCTAGCCTCGAACAATGGGAAGATGACCTTTTAATCCGTTATCCAGAGCCCGAACACAAGGCAAAAGAGGAATACCGGAATTACGATAACCCGGAACGCGACACCGTTCGCGAATTCTACCGGCTAAACCATACGTATCAGACATACGACTTTGTGCTGAACAAAGAGAAGGAGTTTCTTACGTTCAACAAGAAAGAGCTGCCAGTTTGGGGCGCAATGGAGTTCCTGAATACGCTCGTTGACGATTCCGATCCGGATACTGATCTCGACCAGCTTCAGCACCTGCTGCAAACGGCCGAAGCCATTCGGGCCGATGGCCACCCGGACTGGTTCGTGCTGACCGGCTTTTTGCACGACATGGGCAAAGTGCTGTGCTTGTTCGGCGAGCCACAATGGGCCGTGGTGGGCGATACGTTCCCGGTAGGCTGCAAGCATTCGGATAAGATCGTTTATCCCGAATACTTTGTCAACAACCCCGATGCGCACGATGAGCGGTACAACACGAAGTACGGCGTGTACGAGCCAAACTGCGGATTACGTAACGTGCACATGTCCTGGGGTCATGACGAGTATCTCTATCAAATCACGAAAAACTACCTGCCGGAGCCTGCTCTGTACATGATCCGGTACCACTCGTTCTATTCGCAGCACCGGGAAGAGGCTTATGATCACCTGATGGACGATCATGATCGGGAAATGTTCAACTGGGTACGGAAATTCAACCCATACGATCTGTATTCGAAAAGCCCGAAACCGCCCGTTGTGAGCGAGCTAAAGCCGTATTATGAAGAGTTGATCGCTAAATACTTACCGGCAACCATTCGTTTGTAAGCCGTACTCAGCAAGCTAGTGCAGCCAACCAACTACGCTAGCTTGCTACAAATAAAAGGTTTGACCGTCGCCACCCCTTCCCGGTCATAATGCTTCTTTTCTTCATTGCTCTCTACTTAGTATCGAACGTAGCGGTCGGGGCCTGGGCGGCCCGCCGGGTAACCACCTCGCAGGATTTTGTCTTGGCGGGTCGGCGATTGCCATTGGTGCTGGCTGCATCGGTAACCTTCGCTACCTGGTTCGGCTCGGAAACTATTATGGGAGCACCCGCCATGTTTATCGAGGGCGGAGTTCCGGCGATTATTGAAGAACCGTTTGGATCGGCCCTCTGCTTGTTTTTGGTGGGCGCCTTTTTTGCCAGACCACTGTACCGGCTTAACATCACTACGTTCTGCGACTACTTTCGAATCCGGTTCGGGCGTTCGGCGGAACTGCTATCAGCCGTGATGATCATTCCTTCCTACTTTAGCTGGATTGCGGCCCAGTTAGTGGCAATCGGTATTGTCTTGAGCGTCGTGACGGATATTCCCCGCGAGTACTGTATTCTGTTCAGCGCTACTGTAGTCATGGCTTACACCCTATTAGGGGGCATGTGGTCTATTTCCGTCACCGATTTCTTCCATAACCTGATTATTGTGCTTGCGCTGGCTGTGCTGGCCGTGCTGCTCTGGAATCAGGTGGGCGGCTGGGAAACCATTCAGCGACGAACACCAGCGGGCTTTTTCCATTTTTTTCCGAACCCAACGTTTAAAGACTGGGTCGAATACGTAGCCGCCTGGTTTACCATTGGTTTAGGCTCTATTCCACAGCAGGATATTTTTCAGCGGGTAATGGCAGCTAAAACGGAAGATACATCCGTACGGGCCTCGTACCTGGCTTCGGGGCTGTACCTTACCGTAGCGATGCTGCCCTTGTTCATTGCCCTGAGTGCGAAATTACTTCATCCGAATCTGCCTAAAGACAATCAACTCATCATTCCGAATATGGTGATGCAGCATGGGAGTTTGCCGCTCCAAGTCCTGTTCTTTGGGGCCGTTACGTCAGCTATCCTCAGCGTATCGAGCGGGGCGATTCTGGCACCGGCTACTGTTTTCGGGGAGAACATCGTTAAATTTTTTCGGCCGAACCTGAGCGATCAGGAGTTGCTGAAGACCATTCGCTGGGCAATCGTCGTCATTACGGTTATCTGCGTCTGGATGAGTACCGCCCGCGACACCAACATATTTGACCTTGTCGGTGAATCGTCGGCCTTTAGCCTGGTGTCGTTGTTCGTGCCCCTTACCGCGGGAATTTACTGGAAGCGGTCGAATCTACTGGGTTGCCTATGGTCAATGGGTGTGGGCCTGGTTGTGTGGTTAGGCTGTATCTGGGCCAGTACCGAATACTCGCCCATGATGTATGGGCTGCTCGCCAGTACCGTTGCCATGATTGCTGGTAGTCTGCTGGGTCGACCCAGACAACAGCCTGCGGTTACGGCCGAAGCTTAACCAAAATATTGTTGGGCGATCCGACCAACGTAGCCTAGATACGTAGCGCTCGTAAACCAGGGCTGAATCCGGGCTCCGATGTTTGGGTACATATTTAGCTTGTTCAGTTCAGAAACAGGTTTCCAAACGAGTTCTAAAGCGGTTGTCTCGGCCGGATTGAGCGTCGGTTCTCCCTGTACGTTACGCGTGGCAAACACGACGTGCAAAACATCGTCGTTACGTTCGGTTAACAGCATTTCCCCTGCCAGAATCATTTCGCCAACGTCTACCTGGACGCCAAGTTCTTCCTGAATTTCGCGACCAACGGTTTCGGATAACGTTTCCCCCCGGTCCGGGTTGCCACCGGGTAAGGCAAATACATTCTGACCGCCATATACGTAACGCATCAATAAAATTTCGGTTTGGTTGGCGTGCTGACGCCAGATAAGAGCAGAGGGGCGAACTTTCATAAGAGCAATATATAAAAAGCCATCTTCGGGAAAGAAGACGGCTTTTGAATAAACCGGGTGAGCTTTGCCGAAGATAGCGGCTAGTTCAGATCCCGTGTGGTTTCGAACAGGAACCAGGTACGCTGCTCGGTTTCGTCAATGAAATTTTCCAGGAGGCTAGCCGTTGCTACGTCCTGAGCGTCATCCGCAATCTGGTGTGCGTCGCGCATGTTTTTTGCCATCCGCTTATTCTCATTAACCAGATCGAGAAGCATATCTTTGGGTTCAACAAAGTCTTCGTCGTTGTCCTTCACGCGCTGCAGCTGAGCGACATGCGCTACTGACCGAATGGTAGTTCCGCCAATTTTACGGACGCGTTCCGCCAACGGATCAATGGTGGCAAAAATCTGGGCTGCCTGCTCATCGAGTAATAAATGATAATCCCGAAAGTGCCGACCGGATACGTGCCAGTGGTAATTTTTTGTTTTGATATACAAAGCAAACGCATCGGCAACCAGAGCGTTTAAGGCTTCGGCTACTTTCTCCCGTCCTTTTTCTTCTAAATCGGAGGGAGTATCCAGGGCTTCGATATGCTTAGTTACGTTCATGGGGCTACAGTTTAACGATCGAATTTATCCTTGAAAGAACACCACCAACCGCATATTGTTTGTTAAAATCGCGCCAGTACTTTCTCCGATACCGTCTGCCCGATGGACAAAGACGATGTGGCGGCCGGCGAAGGGGCGTTCACTACGTTGATTGCCTTGTCAGTTTCGAGAATGGCAAAGTCATCCAGCAGCCCACCGGTCCGGTCGCAGGCTTGCGCCCGGACTCCCGCACCGCCGTCTTCGAGGTCAGCTTCCTGCACATCAGGAATCAATTCCTGCAGCGCTTTGGTAAAAGCTGACTTTGAGAAGGAGCGGTACATCTCGCCTAACCCTGTCTGCCAGTATCTGGCGGCTACTTTCTGAAACCCTGGCCAGGATAATGTCTCGAACAGTTCTTTCAGGTTGACATCCGATTTGGCATAGCCTTCGCGTTGAAAGGCTAATACGGCGTTTGGACCCGCTTCTACTCCGCCGTGAATCATGCGGGTAAAGTGAACGCCCAAAAAGGGGAAGTTCGGGTCGGGAACTGGGTAAATCAGGTTCTTAACCAAGTACTGTTTTTCGGGCCGGATCTTGTAATACTCGCCCCGGAAGGGAACAATACGGACATCGACCGTTTCGCGCTGGGTTAGCTGAGCGATTTTATCTGAATACAGTCCAGCGCAATTAACAACCAGTTTGGTCTCGTAGCGGCCTTTGTTCGTAACAACAATGCTCAGGCTAGTGCCGGGTGTTACCTGCTCAACCCGTTCCGCCAGCCGGATTTCACCACCCAATGCTTGAAACTTCTCCGCGTATTTTTCGGAAACATGCTTATAATCAATGATGCCGGTTTGCGGTACAAACATGCCAGCAACGCCATTTACGTACGGCTCAATCTCGCGCATTTCCGCCAGCGACAGTTTTTTCAGGCCGGTGAGTCCGTTCTGGTGTCCACGTTCGTACAACGTGTCTAACTGCGGAAGCTCCTCTTGCTTGGTGGCTACCACAATCTTGCCGCACAGATCATACGGGATACCTTCGGCATTGCAGAAATCGAGCAGCATGTGATAGCCCCGAATGCAGTTGGTGGCTTTGAGGCTGCCCGGTTTATAATACAAACCGGAGTGGATAACCCCGCTGTTGTGGCCGGTTTGGTGGCGAGCAACTGCGGGCTCTTTCTCAATAAGAATAATGTCAAGTTGCGGCCGTTGCTGTTTGAGCTGCAAAGCAGTGGCTAAGCCAACAATGCCCCCGCCAATAATTACTACGTCTGTCATGGCTATTACCTATGCGACCGCACTCTGTCGTGAATACTCGAATCTGTCGGCGTTTTAACCGGTAGCATTAAGTACGATCTACTTTGCAAAGGTACGCCGGAACCGGCGTTCATAAACAAAAACGAGCGCAACGAATCATCGCTGCGCTCTCTCCTCTAGCTGTCTGCCGCAAAACGTTCCGGGTCTTGTGCTACAATAACTCTGTACAGCAGTACTTGTTGTTTACTTGTTAGCCTAAAGACTGTGAATTTGTCCGAAAAACGATGGATTCGGATGAGTGGCCGATTTGGAATACAAGCGGTTTATTGAAGCTGCCCTTCGATCCAGTCCAAACCCCGTCCGTACAAGGCACTGGCGAAGCTGACGCGGTTATTGAAATCGGGATCAGACGTTTTGCCCTCGTTCATATACTGCCGCACAAGGCGGGCATTTTCGGTCGCTGATGGCTGTTCGTAGTGTATCTCGCTTTCGGTGCGAAAGGCGGAAAAAGCAGGCGTGTCGCCTTCAAAATGCTGGTAGAACAAATGACCTCTGGGGGTACGAACGGCACAGAGAATGCCGGTAGCCCGGCTGGTTGATGGGGTTAAGCTGCCTTCCAGCCCCCGTTTAAGGACGATCACGGCATCGAAGCCCGCCAGCATAGCCAACTCGGCCATTTTCATCTGATACGTAATGTGGAACACCGACGTAACGAGAATACGGGCATGGCAGGGATTCAGCACTTTTTCCAGCGTGGCCAGGAACGGGCGCTTCAATAAAGTTCGCCGACGATCGACCCATTGATTGAGGGCAGGCGATAGCGCTTTCTGATCAAGTACCCAGCCGTAATTTTCCAGCGGGGTATCCAGCTCGTGGTTGCTTTGCAGGAACTGACACCCCAGGTGCATGTATAAGTCCAGCGCATTCAGCGCAAACTTAGGCCCCCCCGACCGCCCAACGACCGAAACGGCCCCGTAACCTCGTTTCTGAAATAGCTGTGCCAGCAGTGGGGTAATGAGGTAGCTGTTCTCAACACCATCAAACGGCTCCGCGATCTGAACCAGTGGTCGATCGGCGCAACTGATGGGACCAAAGCCGGGCGAGAAGGTCGCTTCGGCGGCCCGCATGAGGCCGTGATACTCTTCGTTTGTTTCATGGCGAACCCGCATGATGCTGGCTGCCAGCCCCCGAAAGGTTTCGCAGTCGCCCTCCCCGAACAGGTAATCGCCAAGCTGGTGCGCTTCGCTAATCTGTAAATTATGCCCACGTACCAGTTTCGTGGCAATGGGGTGCAGACGAACCGGCAAATCGGGGCAAACTTTATTGATAAAAAACGTAGCGTGGCCGAATGCGCCTTTTCCAATAACCTCTTCGAGCGTTTTCTCTTCCGGCGTAGGACCTTTGGCAATCAAGGCACCCAGGAATGCCCCTCGTTGAAGCGGATGCGCAGCGGGATCGAGTAAAGCCTCGCGGCATTCGGCAAGTAGGTCGGGAGGCAAGGGTTTGCTACCATATTTACCAATACCAATATGCTTGATGCCCCGGCCAAGTGGTGTATCGGCGGGCGCGTCTAAAGTGAGGCTGACAGCAGACATGGTTAGAAAGAGGAGTGTCTATAAAAGTATATAAAAAAGAACAACCTACTTATGCTTCTCCTTACCGATATCAGGAAGCTGAGCGTTTTAAACAATAGGGCTCCTGGCTCAATTACTGATAAAGCGTTTAGAACACATTATTTTTGAGAAAACTTAACCAGAGTATTCATGGCAGAACGCATTAGCTATGGCAAAACGTGGTGGGGACAGCAGTGGCTTCAGGCATTAACCAATATTGATGAAGATAACCGCCTGCCGCGTGGAAAAACCTACGCTAACAAAGGGGCTGTACAAGCTTTAAAAATAGATAACAACCAAATCAGCGCGTCGGTTAAGGGTACCAAGCCGCGACCCTATAAAGTTAAGCTAACGGTACCTTTGTTCACGGAGCAGGAACGTAACTGGCTCGTGGCTGAAATCAGCGAAAACCCGGCGGTGCTGGCCAGGCTGCTGAATCGTCAGTTGCCTGAGGAGTTGGTCGAATTTGCGCAGGAGCGAGGGATTCGGTTGTTTCCGCGGTCGTTTGAAGACCTCGGCATGGGCTGCTCTTGCCCCGATTACGCCATTCCCTGCAAACATTTAGCGGCCGTTGTGTACGTGATTGCCAACGAAATCGACCGCAATCCGTTTCTGGTGTTTCTGCTTAAAGGGTTAGACATTCTGGAGGAGTTGAAAAGCCAGCAGGCCGACCTGCTGAGTGGCGGTATGGAAACGGTGTTGCCCCTGCAGGGTCTGGGCACCGAAGACCTGCCCGACGATGAGGATTGGGTACCCGATGAAGCGGCTCGTGCCCAGCTCGATTTCGCTATCATTCCCCCCTTGGCCGAGCAACTTCTCAACCTGCTTCAACCCGAAACAACGTTTACCAAGAGCGACTTCCTAAAATCACTAACCAGAGCCTACGGCCTGTTCGGCAAACCCGTTGACGAAAAAATGGCCAGACGTATCATTCCCGTGAACGGACGACAGGCCAGGCCGAACGAAGATATCCAGCACCCCGATCTTAGCGACAGTATAGAGTTGCAGCTGGACGAACTGATGGAAATTAAAAAGGTCGGCGTGTTCACGGAGCATGGTGAACAACGGTCTTTTTCAGACTATGACCTTCCCGAATTAGTGGATTGGCTTGATACGTTGACCGAGTCCGATTTTGCCGAAATGAGCGATTCGGTACGTGGGCTGTACCTGGCGCGTCAGTTTTCTGCCGCTTTGTTACGTCGGGGAGCCGTAGTTCCTCAACTGCTGCTGGTAGGGGCGAAAGAAGACCAGTATCGGGTACGTTGGCTACCGGCGACGCTCAACGAAGCGGTACGTCAGCAAACCGATCTGCTGGCGGCTCAGCTGCCCCCGTTGCTTTTGACCCTGCGCTGGCAGAAGGAATGGCTGGCGTTTCCGGGCCGGGAGCAGGCGCTTATGCTGTGTTCGCTACTGATGCGGCCCACTATTCACAAGGCCACGGTTGAACTTTGGGAACGCTGGCCGCTCGAAGATGCCGACCGGCTTTTCTTCGGCGTTGAAACCGTTCGGTTTGAGGGCTACGGAAAGCGGGAGATGCCGCTGGCCATGCAGCTCTGGCTCAACGATTTCTTTCTAACGCACAAACGCTTTGTGCCAATCCTGGCCGTTGAAGACAGTGAGTTAGGCGACGAATTTCGGGTTAGTCTGCTCATTCGCGATAACGAAGCCCAGTCTGCTTCCGTTGTTGATGCAACCAGAAAATCCGCTCGAACGGCAAAGAAATCAGCTCCTGCGCCTTCGGTGGCACCACCAATTCCATTACGGGAGATACTGACCGAGCGTCAGCATGCGAGCATTCGTATGGCGGTATTGCAGGATTTACTGGTGTTGTCACGGCATTTTCCCGACCTGGCGCAGCTCACCAAAAGCGATGGCGCATCCCGGCCGGAGTATCTGGTTTATAAACCCGACGATTTTGTTAAAGTGCTGCTCGATACGTTGCCCCAGATGCAACTATTGGGTATTTCGCTGCTGCTTCCGAAATCACTACGTCATTGGGTGCGCCCATCGGCGGGCGGGCGGCTGCGTACAAAAGCCAAGGTTACGGCGAATAACGCCTTTATGCGCCTGGACGATATGCTGACTTTCGACTGGCAGGTAGCACTGGGTGAGGAGATGGTAAGCGTAAAGGAATTTCAGAAGCTGGTCAATAACTCAACGGGCCTAGTCAAGATCAAGGATCAGTATGTGTTGGTTGATCCTAACGAACTAACGAAGCTGTATAAACAACTCGAAACCCCGCCCGAGCTGACGGGAGCCGAGATGATACGGGCGGCCTTATCGGAGGAGTACAAAGGCGGACGACTGGGTTTATCGGAAGATGTGCGCGAGGTGATCCGGCAGTTTACGGATGCCGACGCCCAGCCCCTGCCCGACGCCTTGAACGCTAGTCTTCGACCGTATCAGCACCGGGGTTACGACTGGCTTGTTAAAAATACCGCGCTCGGCATGGGGAGCCTGCTGGCCGACGATATGGGGCTTGGTAAAACCTTGCAGGTCATCGCCCTGCTGCTCAAGTTTAAACAGGAGGGCCGCTTTGAGAAACAGAAAGGTCTGGTCGTGATGCCTACCACGCTGCTGACGAACTGGCAGAAGGAAATCGCCAAGTTTGCGCCCGACCTACGTCCTCATATTTACCACGGACCCAGCCGCAAATTACCTGAAGGCAAAAAAGCAGACGGCTACGACCTGTTGCTGACTACGTATGGTGTGGTCCGTTCCGATCTGGAAAAGTTGAAAAAAACGACCTGGGCTACAGTCATTATCGATGAAGCGCAGAACATCAAAAACGCCGATACCGAACAGACCAAGGCCGTCAAAGCCCTGAAAGCGCCTATTCGAATTGCACTCAGTGGCACGCCCGTAGAGAACCGATTGTCGGAGTTCTGGAGCATCATGGACTTTGTGAACAAAGGGTATCTGGGCGGATTGACCAAGTTTAACGAAGAGTTCGGTAAACCCATTCAACAGGAGCGTGACCGCCAGCGGCTCGACCAGTTCCGGCGCGTCACGAGCCCCTTCCTGCTCCGACGCGTTAAGACGGATAAAACCATCATCAGCGATCTGCCCGATAAAATTGAAAATAATCAGTTCTGTTCGCTGACACCCGAGCAAACGGCGCTGTATGAAAGCGTAGTGCAGGAAAGCATTCGGGCCATTGAAGACAAAGATGGCATCGCCCGGCGTGGGTTGGTGCTGAAACTGATGACCGCGCTGAAGCAGATCGGTAATCACCCCCATCAGTACCTCAAGGAGGGAAATGCAAACCCCGCGCTGTCGGGCAAGGCCACCTTGCTGCTAAATCTGCTTGAAACTGTCTATGCCAACCACGAGAAGGTTTTGATCTTTACCCAGTACCATGAAATGGGTGTGTTGCTGCAGCAGTTCATTCAGCAGCAGTTTGGCCAGGAACCCTTATTTCTGCACGGAGGAACTTCTCGTCCCGACCGCGACCGGATGGTGGATCAGTTCCAGAAGAACCGTTCTGACCATACCTTCATTCTGTCCTTAAAAGCCGGTGGTACAGGGCTGAACCTGACGCAGGCGAATCACGTCATTCACTACGACCTCTGGTGGAACCCCGCCGTTGAAGCACAAGCCACTGATCGCGCGTTCCGGATTGGTCAGACCAAGAACGTACTGGTGTACCGCCTGATGAACCAGGGAACACTGGAAGAGAAAATTGACGCGATGATACGTAGTAAAAAAGAACTGGCCGACCTCAGCGTCAAGACCGGCGAAACCTGGCTGGGCGATCTCAACGATGACGAGTTGAAGGAATTGGTATCATTGGGCTAATTAAACGGAGGTTTTGGTGGACGGTGATCGGGTAGGAGGGAAGGGGCTGGAAACGGCCCTTTTTTGTTCAATAAACCCGTTCAGTTTAATGGTTCAGCGGTTTGACGCAGGTCATGCGCTTACTGAAGCGACAACAGCAGATAGGATAGAACTGAACTCCTGTTTTAAATAAACTCAGGTGTTCCACAAACTAAGTTTAATCTACAAGTTCTTCCTAAGTTGTATGGAATACCGTAAGACAATACATCTAGAAAGGATAGTCGCTCTCTTATTTCTCAAGATGTATGTTTCAACAGTACTGTAGAAGTGCCTGGTGTACGCTTAGAAGACAGGGGTCCCACAGACTTCTGGCCACGCTTCGAACCCTAGCCTTTTTTTTTCTACTCTGGCCATCGGCGGCCTTACTGGCCCAGACCAAACCTGCTTCAAACCAAGCGTGGCTTAACGAGTATGATGAATGTCAGGATTATGGTGAGGTCTACGTGGTCAAAAAGATTATCAAAAAGTGCCGTTCCTACCAAACCTTTCTGACCGATAAAAATGGGCGAAAATTGACTCCCGCTTACCGCGACATTGGGGAGTTTGAAGAAGGGCTCGCTGAGTTTGTGCCCATGACTCTCGATCTGCAAGGACATGGACTACACGGTTTTATCAATAAAAAAGGCAGGGTCATCATCGAACCCAACTACATTGCCACTGACCGGTTCCGTAATGGCAAAACCTGGGTCATTTATCCAGCCGGCACCCATTATGGGCTTTCCTATATCGATCAGCGGGGAAAGGAGTTGTATAGAATCCCCATCCAGCACTACGTAAGAGACTACCTGATCAACGAATCGACCCTTGATTACACGTGTAACCATGACACCAAGGAAGATGTGCTGTGGTGGCGACAGGGCGAATACTTTATCCTTAACTTCAATTTTACTCCCTTTGTCACCGAGCAGATTCAGCATGCCAAACACGTCACTCCGTTTAAATACCAGGGTAAATTTGGTATCATCGACCCCGATTTGGTGCTAAAAGTCCCGGTGGCGCTGGATGCGATTGATGTCGACTACACCTATTCGGGCCAGGGCCTGCAACGGGTACGGTACGGCGAAAAGTACGGCTATGTGAGTCCGATAACGGGTGAACTGATTGTTCCCTTTGCCTGTACCGATACGCGCAAGCCAACCAACGGACTGTTCTGGGTGAAGAAAAATGGGAAATGGGGCTGTATTGACAAAACCGGCCAGCTGCGTATTCCTCATCTGTACGATGAAGCGACCGGTTTTACGGCCGAGGATCGATCCGCTGTAGCCATAGACGGTAAATTCGGCCATATCGATAAGTCGGGAAAGGTGCGCACTCCGTTGACCTATGATTTTGCCTCCTATTACCAGCATGGCCTCTCGATGGTCCGGATGAAGGACAAATATGGCTTTATTGATACGAGTAGTCGTTTGATTATCCCACTCATCTACGATGAAGCATTTCCCTTTGATCAGCCGACGACGCGGGTTGAGCGCTACTGGCTTCGGTACGATCTCTCGCTAGATGGCAGGGAGCAATTTGTGGGCTTCTCTTATAAGCTGAGCGCTGTGTTGATTATTATTGGCCTACTGCTCTTTATTTGGCTCAACAGTATGTTTCGTAGGGTAATCAGCCAGTTTAGACCCGTGCAGTAAAAGGTCTTGAACGGTTACTGACATAAGTAAGGGACTTGTGTGTCAAGAAATTTAACGGACGTCTTATTAGATCAATCCACACGATTAAATAGATTTTGGGGAGAGTTGCAGGCCCTATTACGTATCATCCTTTTCGGTAACTTCTTGAAGCTTAGGTCCCAGCTTTTTGCAGGAAAGCCGCAATTTCCATGCCCCAGGCGATGCCAATATGAATCAATAAGCCGCCCCAGATGCTGCGGGTACTCAGGGCTAACACGCCCAATAAGTAGCCACCAAACAGCGAAGAAACAGCTTCACCGAGCGGTCGGCCGAAGTGAATAGCGCAGTACCAGATGATCATGGGCAATACGGCTCCTCGACCAAGAACCCGACTCATCCCAATAACCAGAAAACCCCGGAAAAGAAGCTCGGTCGGTACGAAATCCCAGCCGTAGCAAAGCTCATACACCAACGCCGTTACCCATTCAGGTACGCCGAAAAATTCGTTGGCGTTCGTATCATGGTACGTTGGATAGGAAGCCAGAAAATCGGGCTGAAACGAAGCAATCGTGATGAGTGGGATCATCAGGCCCAGCAGCACTACGTATAAAATCAAGCCCTTACGCTTGGGGGCCATGCCGTAAAAGTTACTCGGATGTTTGTCGACCCACTTATAAAATACGTACAGGGGTAGTACAATAGTCAAGACCGATTGCAGATTGTGCAGGCAGTAGTAAGCAAACACATAAATCTGCCCATCGAATATCTGACGACTCAATTCATTGTGCGCAGAGAATCCGGCATAGATTGAGTAACAAATCAGCGCGATTCCACTACGTAGCCAAAACTCGCGGTTACGCCAGATGTCGGGCCGACGACGGAAATGCGTCCAAAGCCAGACGCTTACGTAATAAGCGGTGGCATACAGCAGGAAATAAAGCACCGGCCAGCGGGGATCGCCCTGAAAGCTGTCGATATACGAATCCTCCAGATCAAGGTAATAATTGACGGAAAGGAGCAGGACGGCCCATAGGGCGACACCTGCATACAGATCAGGCCGAAAGTCGGTGCGAAGATGGTCGCGCAGATCACGCCAAAGGGCTATCACGAAGAAACGGTGGATTTAAGAGTTTAGTCTGGTAAAAATAAGAGGGTCTTCGTTACTAAGCGAAGACCCCCGTGCGTACTTGTATTAAACGTATCGAAAACTGACGAAAGGCTTAGAAACCCTCGCGTTCCTCTTCCTTGTCTTTCTTCTTTTCAACGGGTTTGGGAGTTTCTTTCGCTACTTTCGGTGCTGCAGGTTTAGCCGCAGCAGGCACTGCACCCGCCTTTGTCTTCTTGCCACCTTTGGCCTTCGCATCAGGTTTGGCCGCATCCGTAACAGTAGCCGCTGCTGGCTCTTCCGGACTGTCGGCTGGCTCGACTGTTTCGTCGTTCGGGTCAGTTTTAGGTTCCGTAGTAGTCGCAACGGTTGGTTTGGGCTGGGCTTTCGGACGTGGGGCTGATTTCGCTTTCGTTTTGTACTGATCCAGGTACCGATCCACAAACTGCTCTTTTTCGTCGGCTGTGGCGGCTACAACCTGTACCGTCGCTTTGCCGCTGTTCTTGGACCCTGCCAGCAACCGGTCGTTGATCTCCTGCTCCGACGTAACAATGGCTAACTCGCCCAGTGCCCCCGGTCCATTTCCCGGTTTGTAGTCGTAAAACACCCATACGTCGGGCGAAGCTTCCAGGTAGATGCTCGCTTCGTCGCCATTCGCTGACTTCCGGATCTCGACAAAACCATCCATCTGCGCGTTGACATCGGCGGACATGATGTTCGAAACGCCCAGACGGCCAATACTGTAGAAGGCGTTGTATTTCTCAGACCAACGTAAATTGGTGTTGGCCAGCACGAGCATAGCGTTCAGCTTCGGCGAAGCCTGGTTGAGTGGTACGTGCTGGTTTTGGGCTTTAACGCGATACGCATCGACGGCTTGCTGACCGATAAGCGGTAATAGCTTGTCGGATAATCGGTTCAGATCGTCGTCGGCCGCTTCATCATTTTTCTCGTCCTGGTTGGTGGTGATCAGCTTACTGGCAATGGACGTATTGATAGCCTCCGGCGTTGGGAACGTGAACGCCAGCAGCGTATTCATCCGGTACAGGCTGCTATCAATATTAATCCGGGCCGAACCAGCGGCCAACAGGAACTGATTCGGTGCGGCATTCAGCAAATTGAACTGGCCTTTGTACGTCATCAGGCCGCGCGCATCGTTGAAGGTAAATGCGTTCTCTACCTCAATCGCCCCACTATCAGCCTGAGCAGCGCTGTCGGCTACTGCCGATGCCTGATCGCTAGCGCCGGAGGTAATCCGGTACACCTTGCCTTTTTCGTCGTAGCGCATAATTCCCGTAGCCATGAACAGATCATCGTCCTTCGGGTCTTCTTTGGGCGACAGAAACGTTGGATACAATCCCGCATTGCCCAGGCGGAAGTGGATACCGGCCACGAGTGGCTGGCCACCTTCGTTCTTTAAATTCTTATCTACCTTTACCTCCAGCCGTTCGGCTACTTTCTCTTTGAACGGAATCCAGCCACTGACCAGATCTCGCCGTTTTTTCAACGCGGGTCGGATAAACCCATCCAGGGCCAGATCTTTATCGGGAGCCTGCATTACAATACCACCCTTGTATTGCATTTTAGGTGCCAACTGTAAGTTATCATCCTCATCGACTTCGGCACGCGCTATCGTGAAGTACGTCGTTGCTGGTTTCTGAGCGGCATTCCGTTTGCTGCGGGCGGGCTTCTTCGTATCCGCAGTGAGCGTCGCGGGGGCAGAGGCTGGCGCTTCCTTCAATTCAAAGCTACCCATCTTGATGCTGGCCGTATCGCCTTTCGCGGTTGGAAACAGATACGTAGCATCGCCCGCAAAACGAGTTCTCGATACCACCTGAATGTTGCCGGTCTTAAGCTTGTGAAAGAGACTGATGGTATCCAGCTCCAGCCGGGCATTCTTAAGCGCGAGCATCTCCCCGTTCCGCTTGATGGTCACCACGCCTTTGTCCGGATAAATTCGCGCATCGGCGGACGTAACGTAAGGGACCCCACTGATGTTAAGCGCCATTTTCTCTACGTCGTAGATCGCTGCTGAACCGTTGAACGTAAGACCTTCCTGCTCCTCAGACGTAGCCGTGAAGGTAGAAGTCTTAACGTCGCCTTTCATGGCAATTGTTTTGGCGTTTACGTTCCACTGCGCCCGGTTGATGCTGGTCTTGTAAGCCGCAAACGGGAACTCCATCGTTGAGCCAAGGGTATCATCAATACTTTGGGTTTTATTGATCGCCAAACCAACGATGCCTTTTGTCTGGTTGAAGTCGACGTCAATGGCATTGCCGACCAAAATGGGTTTTCCGGCCTCTTTGTCGGAGACGATCTTAAACTGAGCGTTATCGGCAACAAACCCTTCTTTATTGAACTTGATGCTCTTCGAGATGGCTTCAGAATCTTTCCGACGTAACGTACCGTTGCCGAACAGGCCCGACGAACGCATTACTAAACCACCTTCGAGGTTTGTTGTGGCGTTGTAGAAGTTGAAATTATTTTTCTGAGTGGTAATGACCATGCTGTCGGCTTTAGGCCACCACTTCATGCTGAAATTGTTGAGCTGTACCTGCGGAAAATACGCTTTACCAACCAGCCCTTCCTTGATTTCGCCTTTCTCGCCCGAGGCTACCAGCGAGTCCGGCATGAACAGCATACCCTGCGTGTTGAGACTGGCGGTCAGGTGATTCAAAACGCCCTCGGCCCGCAACCCGTTTTTGTCCATAACCAGATCGCCCGTAAACTTCACGTTTGACTTACTACTGTACACCGGATAGCCCGTGGGCGGAGCCTTATGTACGAAGCCCAATGTGTTGTCGGGCATGGTCTTCAGCTCTGCCTTGAAGGGGGGAAAGATGCCATCGGAATAAAACGTACCCATAAAGGAGATGTCTCCCTTACCCAGGCTATCATTATCAATCGCCGGAATCTTGAAATATACCTTCTGGTTGTACGTCTTATCACCTCGCACGGGCTGGTTGAAGTAAACCGTCATCCCCTGCGGCATTACCAGGCGTTGCGTCGTTTTTTTACCGGCAATACGTCCCGACTTGTTATCGGCGCTGCCTAAGAAAACCGTTCCGGGATTTTCGTATTTGATGTCGCCCCCTACTTCGCCTTCTTTACCCTGAGCCGCCAGCTTCTGCGATGAGAACGTAATCGAGTCGATCCGGTTCAGGCTCATGGCAAACTTATCGTAGTCGAACTTCAGGTCGCGGCCGGCGTACCGTAGCGTTCCGGCCTTGAGCTGACCGTTCAGCGTAAAAGCGCGTCCCTTACCTACCCGTAACGTTTTGTCGGATGGAATTCCAAATACCTTGAGCGAATCAGAAAGTACGAACTGATTAACCCCACGAATGGTCAGGATCTTGTCGTCGAGGTTGATGGTTGCGTTTTTGGTGCTGTCGTTAGAGGCAAAAATCGATTGCACCTGGAAGTTGTCGTAATCGCGTTTCTGCGCATACGCTAACACATACAACGCACCTTTGCGACTGAGCCGCATTATTCCCGTTTTCGGCTCGCGATCGAGGTAGCCTTCCAGCACCATTCGGTTCAGCGAACCCCGTAACGCTGATGCATTCACCTTTACCGATTGCGTAATGTCGTCTTCCGAAAACGTCTGCTGCTTTTTCGTAGTGACATAATTGGCAACAATCTGTAGCGGGTGAAAACCGTAGTCGACCGTCAAATCCGCGTAACGCTGGGGGTGAAAATAATCGAAGGATTCAAAGCGCACGGGCACTTCGCGTTTCGCGCCAACTTGGTAAAAATCGACCTTGCGCCGGGGCAAATCCCACCGCATGACTTCGGGCAGAATGTAAAACTTGTGGTAAGAGTCGGCATACGGAACGCGAGCATATTCGGTGCGGTCGAAGCGGTTGAGCCAGGCCACTCGCTGCGCTTTGTCGAACCGGAACTGAACAGCCGGGTGCGTGATCGAATCGGTGTCGACATACCCCACGAACGAAGCCGATGGCGCTGAAATAGTTGAATCCCGGAAGTCGAACCGGCGGCCGGACGCTTTAAAGATCGGTTTGCCATTCTGCTTCACGGTTAACAGCGCCGGTTGTCCGCTGGCCGATGAGCCCACCATCTGCACGCCAGCCAGCGCCAGGCCGCCCTGATACTCGACATCTGCGCCTAAGCCCGGCATTTTTACATCGTTCTGCCAGGACATAAAACGCGGATAGGTCGCTGGGCCACTTTTCTTCTTACTAACGTACTCAAATACGCCTTTAATGGGTTTCGATGAGGCTCCAGACCCTTCGTATGTTAACGTTACGTCGTCGGCGGACAGGCGCGGGGTCATCGTCGTGAACGCGTATTCACTCAGAGTTACAAAAATGTCGGGTCGACCGGCCAGCTCCCAGGTAAACTTTCCGCCTTTCCCTACAAACACGCCGTCTTTGATCATCAGATCCCCACTCGTATTGGACAGTACGGCCGAATCGCCATTGGCGACCATCGTCAGAGAGACGTCCTTTACCGTAATGACCGCGCCCGCCACCGACGGGATAGGACGACGCTGGGGAACGAACTGAACCCCGAGCGGACGCGACTTGCCCGAGTCGCCGGGGACAGGATCATCCCATCCATCGAAGCGCGAACGTTCATTCGCGGCTTTAATGGCGGCTAGCGAGTCCGCCGTAGAAATAGTTTGCGAAGCCGGAGAGCCGACAGATTGAGTATTGGCTCCGTCAACGTATCGAAACTGGAACGAGCCGCCGAGCGCGTAGAGCTTGTTGTAGTTGCTGGCATAGAATTCGCGTCGTTCCAGAAACCGCCGGAGCGTTTCCAGCGTACGGGCAAAGGTTCTCGTATCGCTTGTTTCAAAAAGCTTTTCGGCTACCGTCAGCAACCCGTCGATGTCGGTCGACTGCTGCGTACTGATCGCGTGAAACAAGGACTCGTAGAACGGCGCAAAATGCGTAGCCGCCTGAAGCCGTTTCTGGTTCATCTTGCGGCTCAAGGCCATCACGCGCTCCTGCTGCGGAGTCGACAGGCGATTTTCGGACCACAACGACTGAAGATTGGTACCCGACCGCACGGCCGCTGGCCCACCGGTAGCCATCAGTTTCTGCACATCGGTGATAAACTGGTCTGATTTGTCAGAAAGTTTAACGGCCTGGCCTAATGAAGATGACACCGCCAATGAGGTTACCAATGCTATAAGCGACATTCTTAACCCCCACCTTCGCGTCAGCCTATACAGCGGCAAATAGGATACGTATACTCGTTGCATGTTCTTTGTTGTTAATCAATCCAGACAGACGGGACAAAGCGGTCAATGCCTATTCAGTTAAGTTCGCAAACAGAATCGATGTCCAGTCATTCCTGATCAAGGTTCGTACCGGAGTAAGGCCGACATCAACCGCTTTTTGTTGAATATCAACCGCGTCCTGCTCATAAAACCCGCTCACCAACAGAAAACCGTTGGTGTTCAATAACGTAACGTAGGTCGGTATCTCTGCGAGCAATACGTTTCGGTTTATGTTCGCCAGTATTACGTCGAACCGACTGGTCGATTCAACATCGGCAATGGTACCCTGAAAAACGTCAACTTCGGGGCAACCGTTTAGGCCTGCATTCTCACGGGCATTTTCTACGGCCCATTCTTCAATGTCAAACGCCAGCGCTGATCGGGCTCCCATCTTAACGGCCAGAATGGCTAGTATGCCCGTTCCGCTGCCGACGTCTAAAACAGTTTTGCCTTCGACATCGAGACCAAGTTGCTGTTCGAGCATCATGGCCGTTGTTTCGTGGTGGCCCGTACCAAACGACATCTTGGGATTGATGACGATGTCATAACGAAACCGGGCGTCCAATGGATGAAAGGACGCCCGGACCCGGACCTGGTTCGCTACTTCAATCGGCTCATATTCGCGCTCCCACTCAGCATTCCAGTTTCGTTTCTCTAACGAACTGACTTCATAGGCTATTGCAGTTTGGTCCGCGTATTTAGCGACTAATTCGTTGAGGCTGTCCTGATTGAAATCAGGCTCTGTTATGTAGGCGTTCAGACCCTCATCTGTTTCCACGAAGGATTCATACCCAAGCTCGGCCAGCTCGGCAGTAAGAATATCAGCATAATCGGGCGACAGGTGCAGTTGCAGTTCAATGTAGTTCATACCTCAAAGTAACGAAAAACCGCAGGGCTATGCTCGTTTGTCAAACGATAACTAGCTTGATTGGCCAGGCTCCTTCGGATAACGGGCGAATATGTACGACCAGGTTACGGTATAACTTCAACACCGCACGGAATGCATCGATTGTATCAAACCTTCCTAACCGGATCGCTTTCCTAAGCTTTTGGTGGTAGGTCTGGGCCGCTTTTTGTTAACGGGTGTGTAAGGAATCGTGTGCTTCTTTAAAATTCGCTCCTGCTCTTTCTGACCCGTTTCTGTTTTCCGGGGCTGATGAAGCTTAACGCGAGCCACTCGCCCTGTCACCGCGATGTCGATGATAGGAGCGGGGTAATCGATGCCGACATGGAAATTGTACATGTCCTGTTCCAACGGCGGCATCGTCCAGGGTTCGTGGATGTAAGCGGTTGGGCAATTGGCTAGTTCGGGAATCCATTGGTTAATGAAAACGCCCTCCGGGTCGTGGTCCTGCGATTGCTTGACGGGATTATAAATACGTACTGTATTGGTTCCTGTCATGCCGGACTGCATCTGAATCTGAGCGTAGTGAATACCCGGTTCGAAGTCGGTGTAGATACGGGCCATGTGCAGCGCACCCTCTTTCCAGTGTTGAAGTAAGTGGTGGCTGAGAAATGACATCAGCATCGCCCGCATCCGAAAATTGATGTAACCCGTTGCCGTCAGGCAGCGCATGCAGGCATCGGCCATCGGATAGCCGGTGTGGCCATCGCGCCAGGCTGCATACTGCTCAAAATTAGTGCTCTTCTGTAACGCATCGAAAGCGCGGTTTACGTTCTCAAATTCCATCCGGTCCTCGTTCTCAAACTTCTGTATGAAATGGCAGTGCCAGCGCAGTCGCGATGCAAACGCACTGAACTGCCGGCCCAGACCGGGTACAGGTGGCTTTTTGGCCGCTTGCATCTGTGCCTGATACACCTGGCGAATGCTCAGACAACCCCAGGCAATGTAAGGTGATAGTCGGCTGCATCCGCGCCGACTATCGAGCGGTTTGGAAATTGATTTCGCGTAAAAGGCAATCCGATCCGTCAGGAAGCTATGCATATACCGATGAGCGTTATGCTCACCACCGGGCTGAAATAAAGTGTTTGGAACAGACCAGTTAATGGGTAGCGGTTCGCCTTTTTGCTGCTCATACCAACTCGTATCAAGAGCTGCGGGCTGCCAGCGCGTTAAATCCGGATGTTCCTGCGGTGCCCGCATGGTACGCTGCCACTCATCAGCCCAGGTGTCGCGGTTCTTCAACCGGCGGATGACCCCATTCGACTGAAACTCCTGCCAGTTGATATCGTTTTCCTGGCAGAAAGCAGCTACCGCTTTATCACGTTCATACGTAACGCGTAACCCCGTCTCTTCGTACGAGAAGATAGTGTTAATAGCTAACTGAACATGCAGGGCTTTAAATACGTCCGTGACTTCCCGCTGAAATACCCAAACCGTTGGTTGCCCGTTTAAATCAGGTCCTACAGGTTCATCATCGAACATAAACGGAAGCCACTCATGAGACAAAGAACTTGGTTGAACGACCGCAACTTGATCCGTTAAAGCAGATAACTGTTGATTGAGATCGGCCAGACACTCGGTTACAAACCGCCAGTGCCGCAGGTCGTAGTTTGGATCAGCTATCACCGACGGTTCAAAGCAATACACTACCAATAGTGGCTTGCCGGCCTGAATGGCGGCTTGCAAAGGCGCATGGTCCCGTAGGCGCAGGTCCCGTTTAAACCAAAGAACATTTATTGCCTGTCGTGATTCCATTTGTATAGTGCTGTGGCTGGACAACAGAAAGCCCTTGTGCCTTACATTTGTTTTTACAATGGACAGTTGAATACCGTCAACTTAGTTAAAACGAACAGCCCGTGAAAAACGCGTTTCTGATTATTGATACTCAATATGATTTTTGCCACCCCAATGGTGCCCTGTTTGTGCCCGGTGCTGACCAAGACGTCGATCGCATGGCCAACCTCATCCGTCAGCATACCGATCACATTGACCACATTGTAGTGACGCTCGATACGCACCATTTGCTTGACATTGCCCATCCCCTGTTCTGGCAGGATGCCACTGGTAACCACCCCGCTCCCTTTACCCAGATTACAGCCGAAGACGTAGACCAGGGTCGCTGGATTCCTCGCTTTGCGGCCGAAAAGGCACAGCAATACGTCCGGGATCTGGAAGCCGGCGGGCAGTTTCAACACTTTATCTGGCCAGAGCATTGCCTGATCGGATCGCGCGGGGCAGCTCTGCACGATACGTTGCTGGCGGCACTCAAAGATTGGTCACGGCAGCGCGAGCTTGACTACGTAGCGGTTCCGAAAGGCTTACATCCATTATCGGAGCACTTCGGTATTTTCAGAGCGCAGGTGCCCGATCCAAACGTGCCCGAGACTCAATTAAATGAGCCGTTGATTGCGGATCTGGATCGATTTGATACCATTTATCTGATGGGCGAAGCAAAGTCGCACTGTGTGGCCAACAGTTTGAAGCAGATACTGGACTTTGCTCCGCAACTTGTGCCGAAGGTCATCGTTGTTACTGATTGCACATCCGACGTAACAGGCCTGGGTCATCTGGCCGATCCGATTTACACCGAAGCGCGGGCCAGACAAGTGCGTTTCGTGGAGTCGAAGGCAATGTTCCATTAAAAAGCCGTACCTTTTTGGCCGTATGGAAAAGACGCTGCCCCTGTTCCCACTGAACCTGATAGTCTATCCTGGTGAGGATCTGAACCTGCATATCTTCGAGCCGCGATACCGCCAGCTCATTACCGAATGTCTGGACGAAGAGCGCACGTTCGGCATTCCGGCCTTTATCAATAACAAGCTGCCCGGATACGGTACCGAAATGCACGTAACGACCCTGCATAAACGCTATGAGGACGGCCGGATGGATATAAAGACGAAAGGCATAAGCGTTTTTCGGCTGGTAAACTTCGAAAATCCGGTTTCGGGTAAGCTGTACGCCGGTGGTGAAGTTGAGTTAGTGGAGCCCGGCGATAGCTACAGCGCCCACGCATCGGCCCTGACCGAGCGGCTGGAACGCTTATACAAGCTGTTGCAGATTGAGACCGACTACAAACCGAGCGTGAAAAACTTTTCCTACCGCGTTGCCCACAAAGTCGGTTTATCTATGGAGCAGGAATACGAGCTCCTGACGATCGAAACCGAAGCCGAACGGCAGCTTTTCCTGATTCAGCACCTCAACAACGTATTGCCGGTGGTATCGGACATGGAGCGCACGAAGCAGCGAATCCGTATGAACGGTCATTTCAAAAACCTTGATCCGCTCAATTTCTAAAGAGTGAAAAAGCGAATGAGTGAAAGAGTGATTATTTACTGGTTTAGTCACCCATTCGCTCATTCACTCTTTAAATCAGTCTTTCTCATCTATTTCACCAATCTTTTTGGCGCGTCGCGGTAGCTGCTCGGCTAGCTCCTGTAAATTTTTTATGGGTGGCCGTGGTTTTTCGGCTTCTCCCAGTAAGAAGCCATAGGGCTTCATGGACTCGACCGAGTCGAATATTACCTTTAATATGGCCGTCATAGGTAAGGCCAGGACCAGACCGGGTAGTCCCCATACGTTCTCCCACAAAAGCAGAACAATAATAGCGGCCAGTGGATTGATGCTGACTTTAGAACCGACAATGTATGGCGTAATGAAATTGCCTTCCAGCGTCTGTACGAACAGAAATACGCCAATAACTCCCAGCGCTTTCAAGGGATTATCGTCGGTTACAAGGGCGTAAGCAGCTGGTAAGAGTGAACCAAGCGAAATGCCAAAATAAGGAATAAGCACCAGACAGGCCCCGAAAAAGCCGAAGAATACGGCATAGTCAATGCCTAAAATAAGCAGTCCTACCGTCATCAGCGTACCAATGATCAGAATAACCACAAATAAACCCGCCAGGTAATCCTTGACCACCATGTAGATGCCCTGTAAGACCGCATCTATTTTCGACCGGCGGGTGTTCACAAATACTTTATAGAAGAACGACCGGAAAAAGTCACGGTACAGCAGAAAAAAGAAGATGAACAGCAACACCAGAAATACGTCCGTTAACGTACTGGTTGTAGCCAGCAAAGTCGAGGTAAGAATCGTCCCACCTTCGGATATGGCTTGATTCAAGTATTTACGAACTTCGGTTACCTGTCTCTTTCGGTCGATATTCAGGTGCTCGTCGGCATACGTCTGAATTTGATTCAGGTAGTTGTTTCCCCGCTCGATGAGTTGGGGCAGCACTTCCGAAAAACTGCTGATCTGCATAGAAACGGCATACAGAATGCCGACGATGACGGCCAGCGTCAGAATCAGGCATATAATAATTGCCAGGACACGGGGCAGACGCCAATTCTCGAGCCGCCGGGCTAGTGGAAACAGCAGCACCGCAAACAAAATGGCAAATACCAGCGGAATCAACAACCCCTGGAGGGCGTGTAAACCATAGATGATAATGACCAATGAAAGCAGAATGCAAACCAGTTTAGCGTAGGGGGGGAGTTGAATCTCCGGTGCGCGAGTGTCCATAATGTCGGATAAACATCGTTAATGCCGTTATCGTTATTTTCTTGACAGGTTTAGCAAAAAAACAGCAAGTACCGGATCAGGCCGATTTTACTAAGGAGTCCACTAAAATTGGCCTGTAAATTGTTCGTTATCAGGACTTCGTAAACGATAAAATTGGCGTTGGGCGCTGTTAAATTTTTGTTAAGTATGCAGTATGTAAGCGTAACGTTCTGGATAAGCCGCGTAACTTCGGGCAACCTGCCGAAAAAAGCAGAATGTTCTCACCAACTCCGCTTCGTATGAGTGCTGCTAAAGCTGCTCAACCATTGCACCGCATTTTAGTCGTAGACGACGACGCAGACATCGTCGAAATGCTCGAATACAACCTGACAAAGGAAGGATATGACGTTCGAACCGCAACCGATGGCCGTAAAGCCATCGATGTGGCCCGGACGTATCTGCCCGAACTGGTCGTATTGGACATCATGATGCCGCATCTGGATGGCATCGAAGCCGGTCGACAACTGCGCGATATTCCCGAGTTACGTCAGACGTATATACTTTACCTGACTGCCCGCTCGGAAGAGTATTCTGAAGTGGCTGCTTTTGACGTGGGTGCCGACGATTACATTACCAAGCCCATTAAGCCAAGGGCGCTGATGAGCCGCATCAATGCGCTGTTCCGGCGCGAGGCTCAGAAATCTGATCCCGGTGAACAGATTACCGTGGCTGACCTCGTTATCAACCGCAAAAACTACTCCGTTACGCAGGCCGACAAATCGGTTATTCTGCCGAAAAAAGAATTCGAACTCTTATTTTTCCTCGCGCAGTACCCCAACAAAGTATTCAGCCGCGAAGAACTGCTCCAGAAAATATGGGGGGCCGACATCTACGTACTCGAACGCACCGTAGACGTGCACATCCGTAAGCTCCGCGAAAAAATCGGCGATACCCACATTAGAACCCTCAAAGGCGTAGGGTATATGTTTACGGACCAAAATGAATGAGCCAGTGCGTGAAAGAGCGAATGCGTGAATTAATTTTAGGATACGTTTTGCGTTTGAGCGCTCTTTTCGCTCTTTCACCGCACCGGTGTCCCGGTCATTCGCTAATTCATTAAATGTCTTTAAGTCCCCGTATTATTGCGCTGCTGCTGGCGTGCCTGATTTCGGCGCTAACGCTTGCTTTCCTGACGTTTGTTGAAGGGGTTACGAACAACATGTTGTTTGTGGTAGGAATCTCGTCGTTTGTCATCTCCTTTTTTCTGGTTTTATACGCCATCGAACTACTCGTGTTTCGGGAGGTAAACAAAATGTATAAAACCATTCACAAACTCAAGATTCGCGATTTCAACATCTCCCGGAAATCGATCATCAAGAACAACAACCCCTTTAAAAAGCTGAATGACGAAATCTTCGTGTACGTCGCCAAAAAGCAGAAAGAGATCGATGAGCTAAAGCGCCTGGAGCAGTTTCGGCGTGAGTTTCTGGCCGACGTATCGCACGAGCTGAAAACGCCCATTTTTGCCGCACAGGGGTTTATTCACACGCTTATCGACGGTGCGGTTGACGATGAACAGGTTCGGGATAAGTTTTTGTCAAAAGCGGCCAAAAGTCTCGATGGACTCGATGCGCTGGTGAAAGATCTGGTAGCCCTGTCGCAGCTTGAAACGGGTGAAGTGAAAATGAGCTTTGAGCGAGTTGATCTGATTCACGTAACGCAGGAAATATTCGACCAGCTCGAAAAAATAGCCCACGTTAAAGACACATCCTTGAAAATGCGTGTCGATCGGCCCGGTCCATTCTGGGTAAAGGCCGACCCGCAGCGAATTGCGCAGGTTATGACCAATCTGGTGGAGAACGGGATTAAATACGGAAATGAGAACGGTCGGGTCGTGGTTAGTCTTGAAGAAGACAAAAAGCATGTGCTGGTTTCCGTCCGAGACGATGGCCCCGGTATTCCGCCTGAGCACTTAAGCCGGATCTTCGAGCGCTTTTACCGGGTTGAGAAGAGCCGCTCTAAAGATCGGGGTGGTACGGGCCTCGGGCTGGCCATTGTGAAGCATATTCTGAATGCGCACCGGACCAAAATAACCGTCATGAGCAAACTGGAGAAAGGAACAACCTTCCGGTTTAAGCTGGACAAACTGGAATAGACCTATTGCCGCCTGTTAGTCATGTCTGATCCGCTGGTCAAATTAATCGCTTGAGCACAAACGCAGCGACAATCACCTGACCGCTTCGCCGGACGAGTAACGTAACCTCGCGGCCCTCTCCTTTTTGCAGAATTTTATAAATGTCGCTAATGGTAAGGTCGCTGGTGGAGCTATTGTTCACAAACAATACTTCATCGCCTTCCTGCAAACCCGCCAGATCCGCGGGGGAGTTCTCAATAATTTTGTCGACGTAATAGTTTCGGAACCGTTCGCCTTTCGCCCGCAGTTCGAGCCCGCTCATGTCGTGCTCGAAGCTTTCGCGCATCAACCGCTTAACGGGTTTCAGCACTACGTACTTCTCCGGATAATTGAACGTAACGTGAAACCGACGCAGCAGCTCACAACCTACGTTGCCCTGCCGCTCGGGCATGTCGACGAGTTTCATCCCAAAGGCCATGCTATCCGGAAAAGAGGCCAGGATGTTGTCCAGCTCATACCGGCCAAAGCGAATCTTCTGGATGCGCCCCATACTGCCGTGGATAATGCCGTTCAGCCCACGTCCAAGCTGAGCCCGGATGCTTTTCTCGGGCAATGGCATGGCGGCCGTACTCCGCGATCGGTCGAGCAACAGCGCATGACCGGCTCCTGTATCGAGCACCACCCGAAGGGGAAGCGTTTTTTCGCCGTCGAAAACGGATAAAGCGTCGGTATAAGCCTTGGTATCCTGAATCGTGATCGGGTACCGATCCCCTTTACGTTTGCGATAGTGGTACTTCTTTGGCTGCATCAGCAGAATCTCCCGACGCTGAAAGTCAATATTGACAACAAAATTCGCGAAGATATCGTACCCAAAAATGCCATGTACGGGCGTCCCAACATACTCCGATAACTTCAGAATATCTTCGTCCAGAATAACCAGGTTATGGTGAGCGGCCCGCAGGCCACCCGTGCTCAGGTAATTATCGACCGATACCGAAGCTGTTAAGCTACCACCTTCACCCGCCCCGGCTAATTTGACTTTCCGCCCTAACGTAACAGGACTCTTTTTGAAAGCCTTGGGATCGGTAATAATTGTGTTGCTGACACCCGTATCCAGAATGAACTGAAGGGTATCGGAGTCATTAACCTTAACGGGAACAATAATCAGATTTGAGTGGAGCTGGAAGGGAATACGCGTCCACGATCGGTTACCAGCCAGAAAAAAGCCATAACGCTCCCGGTCTGGTGTGCGCTGGTGGTTATCCCCTCGCGTTACCAGACAGGTACATAATAGGCCAAAAGCCAAAACCAGCGTTTTCATGTAAAGTAGTATTACATTGAATGTACGTATTATTTTATAAAAATAACACAAAAAAACCTCCGCCGGTTTATAGTCTTTTTAAACGGTCGTTTACAGGGAGTACCGTAGCGGAAAAATTAGCGGAAACGCAATCAGGTGCTTCCGCCGAAAAGCTCTAATTTCGCCCGCAATTGATAAACAAGGAATTCGCTTGTTTGATTGAGAATCTGATTATGACCACTTTATTAATCTGTCATGCGTAAAAAAATTGTTGCCGGTAACTGGAAAATGAACAAGACCTTTGAAGAAGCACAGGCGCTGCTTTCGGAGGTTGTCAATATGGTAAAAGATGAAGTTACGGGAGATGTCGAGGTCGTGCTTTGTCCGCCCGCCTTATATCTGACCATGTCGCGTCAGTACGTAACACCAGGTGGTAAGATTTCGCTTGGGGCTCAGAACTGCCATGAAAAAGCATCGGGTGCCTATACTGGCGAAATTTCGGCCCCCATGCTCCAGTCGATCGGTGTTGATTACGTAATACTGGGTCACAGTGAACGTCGGCAGTATTTCGGCGAAACCAATTCGCAGCTGGCGGAGAAAGTTAATATCGTACTGGAAACGGGCCTGAAACCAATCTTCTGCTGCGGTGAATCACGCGATCTGCGGGAGAACGGCGATTACGTTGGGTTCGTAAAAGACCAGCTTACCGAGAGCCTGTTTCATTTGTCAGCCGAGCAGTTCGCGAACGTTGTGATTGCCTATGAGCCGATCTGGGCCATCGGAACGGGGCTAACCGCTACGTCGGGTCAGGCGCAGGACATGCACTTTGAACTACGTCAGCACATTGCCAGCCAGTATGGCGATACCGTAGCGCAGGACACCACGATTCTGTACGGAGGAAGTGCCAACGAAAAAAATGCCGTTGAACTGTTCTCGCAACCCGATGTCGATGGTGGCTTGATTGGTGGAGCCTCGCTCAAATCGCGGGAGTTCACCAACGTAATAAAAGCCAACGTATAATCAACGATACGTAATAAATATTCGTGACAGCAACTCAATACGTTCAGGCGCTTGGCATGCAGCCTCACCCGGAGGGAGGGTACTTTGCAGAAACATATCGTTCCGCCGAAGTTATCCCGAAAGACGCATTGCCCGGCCGATTCACGGGTAGCCGCTCGTTCGGGACGGCGATTTACTTTCTGCTGGAAAGCCATCACGTATCCACGCTGCACCGCATACAGGCCGATGAGATCTGGCATTTTTACGCCGGGAGCCCGCTTCACGTCTACGTTATTGACCCAGAAGGGGAGTTGTTGGTAATCAAGCTTGGTATCGATTTAGTTAAGGGCGAAGTATTTCAGGCCGTTGTTCCGGCGGGTTGCTGGTTCGGTGCCAAACCGGCCGAATCCGGAACCGCGCAAAGTGCTGCGTTCTCACTGGTTGGCTGTACAGTTGCGCCTGGTTTCGACTTCGCTGATTTTGAGATGGCTGATCGTAGTGAACTGCTTACCATGTAACGCAAAAGGCAACCAATGTCGGTTGCCTTTTGCGTTCATGTATTTAGCTGCGCTCGTCTATTTAAAGTTTACGCTGCCAAACGACGATACAACCCGGATCTTAGGGCCATTACCCGAGCCGATTTTTCCGGAATATTGTTTCTTCGTGCGCGGTCCATAACGCTCTCCTTCGCGATCGGGCTGCGACGTGAACCGAATGGCGTTTGTATTTGGGTAATTAAAGCCGCCATAGCTAACTGTTACGTTGAAATCGCAGTCGGATGTTTCAGCAACTGGTAACGCTACCGACGAGTAAGAAGCAACAATATCGATCGCGTCAGTGGTTTTAGTAAACTGTTCGATGCGGAAGCCACCCGAGAAATCGAGATTTACCCGTGCCGATTCACGGAGCGTTCCGATTTTAGCACCGGAATAATTGATGTCCGCGTTCAGCTTCCCGACATCGCCGATGTTCATCTTGCCGAACTTATTGCTTAAGATCAGCACGTTGGCTTTCGTTAAGTCGAGTGTAGCGTAGGCAATATCCAGCTTCCCCTGGTCAAGATTCCGGATGGAAGCTTTGCCGTAGGCGACATCAATATCATTCTGACGGTTCGTGAGGTCATCGGCATTGAAGTTACCGTACCGATTGTACACAGTCAGCGGAGCGTGAAATGCCGGGATGCTGGTATTACCAAATTTGTTACGTACCGACAGCGCATTCTGCTTGGGCATCATGATGTCGTAGTTTATCTTGACGAAGTTGCGTTCCCCATCATTCTTCCAATTATTTACACTCCAGTTGGTTACTGAATTCTGGCTGAAATGGGTGCGGAGAATGATTTGATTGTTTACTCGTTTTTCTTCAATGGATACAGCATCAAGATACCGCTGCACACGTTCGTCTGAATCAGAATTGGCCGTGATCGTAATCTGAACCCGTATCTCATTCTTATCCCACAGGCCTACCGAAACCTGGCCAAACTGATTATCAACCGACAGATTATCATTTGCGTCTACGTCGAACATCTTGATAATCGTTTTCTTTCGCTCAAGCATACCGACTTCCGTCGGTTCCCCGGCCCACGCAAGCATAGGCAGTAGGCACAAAACTAGACTACACAGGATTTTCATTGGTTTGTCGTTTAATGCGCTGAATAACGCGCAACTGTTCATTGAGCAGGTCAATCTGAATCTGTAGATTCTGAATCATCGCCTGAATCAGCATTTCCTGATTCGGGTTCTTGGGTAAGTCCGCTTTTAGCGATTGATACGATCGCTCCAGCCGGTTCAGGTCCGTCGCGAATTCCTTGTATAAAAGCGGGTTGTCTTCGGTCATCTGCTTCAACTCGGCCCGTTTCGTATCAATCAGGCGGGTATATTGCACCACTTCTTTTGCATAGATCGGGCTGGCGGCCACAACGTTCGGTTGTTGAGTTACCCCGTACTGATAATTCATGTAAAAGAAGCTGCCTGCCAGCAGCAAGACGGCTACAGAAGCGGCCCCCCGCCAGTCGAGACTCGGCCAGCCAATCTGGCGTCGGCCCGATTGTTGCTGATTTCGGTGAACTTGCTGAAACGGCGATGCCTTGTCCTGCCCCGATGAACCGGGTTGCTGCTTCGTAAGCTCGGCCTCTATGTGTAGCCACAAGTTGCCCGGCGGCTCTTTGTCATCAAAAGCTTCGCGGTTGTCGCGGACGAAGCGTTCTAAATTATCTTTCTTCATTGGTCTTGTTGTTTATTTCAGTAACTCCAGCAATCGTTTCTTTCCCCTCAGATACTGCGTTCGTGATGTTGTTTCGCTTATATTCAGAACATTACCAATTTCCTCATGATCATACCCTTCAAACAAGTATAACGACAAAACAACCCGGTATCCCTCTGGTAAGTGTTGCATTGCCTGTTTGACGCGCTCGACCTCCAGCTGAACGCCGTCTTCGTCGTAGGGCTCAGGATCGGCGTAGTCCGGCCCGTCGTCTTCGCCAAAGCGGTGGGCATCAATGTCGACTAATTCTAACCGACGGCTTCGAAGATGATTGATGGATCGGTTAACCACAATCTGCTTTAACCAGGCTCCAAACGTGCTTTGTCCACGGAAAGAGTTGATGTGGTTAAACGCGTCCATAAACGCTTCCTGCAATACGTCTTCAGCCTCAGCCTCGTGGTTCAGAATGCGCAGACATACATTGTACATCGCCTTCACGTACTGTTGATACAGCTCATACTGCGCCCGTCGCTCACCCTGTTGGCAGCGTTTGACCAGTTCAGCATGGCGATCCGGATACGGCGGTCCGACGGTTCGATTCGGTTCCAACAGGTTCAGCGGTCCAGGTGATTTAGGTTGCAATCAGGGAAAAGACAGGGGTAAACTAAAAAGGTTGCACTGATAAGTAAAAAAATCTAAACTAGTAACATCAAGCATGTATCGGTCTTACAAAGAAATTCGTTCTCAGTGGTTTACCGCTTCTATTCAAGTGTAAGATATTAATTTTTTATCATATATAAAACTTGGCAGGAGGAAACGTTTTTTGCTCATGACGATGGTACGAATTTGCCATTAGAGCACCAACGGATAATCAGTAGACTCACCGTTGAACTAGGCGTTTTATTTTATCACAAACATGCCATTACGTTAGAGCTATTATCCGAAACTCCTTTAAATGAAGGGCCTGGTCACGCGGTTCCGGATCTATTGCTCTATGACAACGTAGCGATCTAAGAAAGACAATTCGGCTCATTGAAGATGACAACTACGGTATTCTGGAAGGCTTTGTCTATAATTATAAAACACGGGAATGGCTGCGCTATTGGAAAGGCCATGGCGGAGTCGCTACTACATCGTCTTTTTCGGAAGTAATGGGCATTGAACTGGGGGTATTTTTATAAATAAAGCGTGCCTGGCCAGCGTTGGTTTATCCTCGGCATTCAGCCTAGCCTAACCAAATTTTTTCGTAGTTTTGGTTGTTATAGAGGGATAGAAGCAACGTTGATGATTGATTATTTATCGAGTTTGAATGACCCACAGCGGGAGGCCGTTATGCACGGCGACGGACCGCTGATGATTATAGCAGGTGCGGGTTCCGGCAAAACGCGCGTCTTAACGTATCGCATCGCCTACCTGATTGAAAACGGCGTCGATCCGTTCCGTATTCTTTCGCTTACGTTTACCAACAAAGCCGCTGGTGAAATGCGTCACCGGATCGAGAAGGTTGTCGGCACCGAAGCCCGCAACATCTGGATGGGTACATTTCACTCGGTATTCGCCAAAATCCTGCGCATTGAAGCCAAGGCGATCGGCTATACCAGCAACTTTTCTATCTACGACACCGACGACTCGAAGTCGCTACTCCGGAGCATCATCAAAGAGATGGGCCTGGACGATAAAGTGTATCGGGCCAACAACGTTTTCGGGCGCATTTCCGGAGCGAAAAACCGGCTCATCGGTCCGGACGATTACATCAATAACTCCGTGATTCAGGCCGATGACGAAGCGGCCCGAATGCCGCATATCGGCCGGATTTACAAGCAGTATGCCACGCGTTGCTTTGCCGCCAATGCCATGGATTTCGATGATCTGCTGTTCAATACCAACGTATTGTTCCGCGACCATCTGGACATTCTGCATAAGTACCAGCACAAGTTCCAGCACGTAATGGTCGATGAGTTTCAGGATACCAACGTATCGCAGTACCTGATTACCCGGAAGCTGGCGGCCGTTCACCAGAATATCTGTGTGGTGGGCGATGATGCGCAAAGTATCTATGCGTTCCGTGGGGCTAACATCGAAAACATCCTGAACTTTCAGCGTGACTACGGTAAAGAGAACGTCAAAATTGTTAAGCTGGAACAGAACTACCGCTCCACAAAGACAATCGTACAGGCGGCTAACTCGATCATTGCCCGCAACAAGAATCAACTCGAAAAGAGCGTCTTTACCGATAATGAAGATGGTCCGCTGATTGATGTCATCAAGGCCTCTTCGGATAACGAAGAAGGGCGCCTGGTCGCATCGGCTATTTTCGAAACCAAGATGAACGAGTCGCTGACCAACAATGACTTTGCCATCTTGTACCGCACCAACGCTCAGTCGCGGGCCTTTGAAGAAGCGCTACGTAAGATGAGCATCAAATACCGCATCATCGGCGGGCTGTCCTTCTATCAGCGGAAAGAGATTAAGGACTTAATTGCTTACCTGCGTTTCACGGTAAATCAACAGGACGAAGAAGCGTTCAAACGGATCATTAACCTCCCTAAACGCGGGATCGGTGACACTACCGTTGCCAAAATCAGCGTCATTGCCGCCGAGAAAGAAGATTCAATCTGGGAGATTGTATCGGAGATCACCAGGCACGTAGCGGGCCGATCGGCCATTGCCATTGAAGGGTTCGCTGATCTGATCAAGAGCTTCAAGCTGCTGCTCGACCAGAAAGATGCCTTTGAAGTGGCTTCCCACATCGCTAAAGCATCGGGTCTGCTGAAAGAGCTGTACGACGATAAAACGGTTGAAGGCCTGGCCCGCTACGAGAACGTTCAGGAATTGCTGAACGCGATCAAAGAGTTTGTCGATAATCCGGACAATGACGACAAGAGCTTAGGCGCGTTCCTGCAATCTGTTTCGCTGTTAACCACCGCCGATGAGAAAGAGGACGATGGCGATAACGACAAAGTGACGTTGATGACCATCCACGCAGCGAAGGGTCTGGAGTTTAAGAATGTTCACATCGTTGGGCTGGAGGAAGATTTGTTCCCGAGCCAGATGATGCTGGAAAGCCGGAATGACCTGGAAGAGGAACGGCGGTTGTTTTACGTTGCCATTACCCGCGCCGAGAAACGCCTGACGGTATCTTATGCCGAAACGCGCTATCATTACGGCCGTCTGAAAATGTGCGAGCCAAGCCGGTTCCTGATGGAGATCGATCAGCGCTACATGAAAATGTCGAAGCTGCGTTCGGCCCCGAGCCGACTCGACTTCGATCGACCCGAGCGGGACCGTAGCGAAAGTACGTCGACCGGTTCAATGGCCTTCGTACGGTCGTTAGCGCAAAAAACGGCGCAGCGCCAGGCTCCCCAACCAACCGTAACGCATACGCCGTCTGCTGATTTCGCGCCGACCAGTACGGCCGATCTGGCAGCCGGGCAGCGCGTTGAGCACGCTAAGTTTGGATTCGGTACAGTCAAAAGCGTGGATGTGAACGGTACCGAACGTAAAGCGACGATTCAGTTTGAAAAAGCCGGGGAGAAAGTGTTGTTGCTAAGTTTTGCCAAATTGCGGGTAATTCTGTAAGACCGGGATTCAAGTTCGGGTGCTCTGGTAGTATACAAAACTTGTTCCATCGGTCGTTCTCATTCACATAGTATCCCCACTATTACTTTTTCCGCAATATCATGACTGCTAACGGTACCCTTACCGCCAGCTTATTTTTTGCACTTGTATCGCTGTATACGTTTGGCCAGGCCCCAAAAGACTCAACCGTAGCGGCTGGTCCCAAGGTCGAAAACCTGGGCAATCAGGTTAATTCGGAGTATAACGAAATCAATCCGATGATTGCACCCGATGGCCGAACGTTGTACTTCGCCCGGATTAGTCATCCGAACAACACGCACGGGGCTAAGGGCAGTCAGGATATCTGGTTTTCTGAACTCGATGCGGCCAGCGGTAAGTGGGGACCGGCGCGTCGGATGGGTTTTCCGCTGAACAAAGACGAGTACAACTGCGCCTACAGCATCACACCGGACGGGAACACGATGCTCATAAAAGGCCAGTATACGAACGGAAATTACGAAACGCGCGGGTTTTCGATGAGCAAACGTACCGCAAATGGGTGGGCACCTCCGCAGAAGTTAAACATTCCTGGTTACGTGAATATGAGCAAAGGGCAGTTTGACTGCGGTTTCCTGTCGGCCGACGGCAAGGTGCTGCTCATGGCGTTCAGCGAAAAGAAAAACAGTAAGGAGGACGACATCTATGTCAGTTTCCGTCAGAAAGACGGGTCCTGGTCGAAGCCGATGGAACTGGGTCCTGAAGTAAATACCAAATTTACGGAAACAACGCCGTTTTTAGCACCCGATGGTGCCACACTTTACTTTTCAAGTGACCGCGAGGGTGGTTTGGGAAGCAATGACATTTACGTCAGCAAGCGCGTCGACAAGACCTGGAAGCATTGGTCGAAACCCGTTAATCTTGGCCCCGCAGTGAATACCGATGGTTACGATGCTTATTATACTTTGGCCGCGTCGGGTGATTATGCGTATCTGACTACGTTCAAGAATACGCTGGGCAAAGGCGATATTGTGCGGGTGAAGCTCACCGACGATCGGCCTACGAATCAGCCGGGAAAAGTTGGTGGTGGCAGCGACGTAGCAGCGGCTCCCAGTACCCGTCCTGATCCCGTGGCACTCGTTAGTGGTAAGGTAATCGACCAAACAACGGGTAAACCCATAGAAGCCCGGATAATTTACCAGACTCTGCCCGATGGGGCCGAAGCAGGTGAGGCTACGTCTGATCCCGTAACGGGCGAGTACAAGATTGTTTTGCCGTATGGCCAGAAATACACCATGCGCGCCATCGCCAAGGATTTTATTGCCGAAGGGGATAACGTCGACTTGACGCAGACAAAAGGATTCCAGGAGATTAAAGGCAAGGAGTTAAAGCTGGTACCGATTAAAGAAGGTGTAACCGTACGGCTGAACAACATCTTTTTCGATACGGGTAAATCGGAGCTTCGGCCCGAGTCAGGACCCGAGCTTGATCGGCTGGTAACCACGCTGAACGAGGCCCCCAAAATGGTGATTGAAGTACGCGGTCATACGGATAATACCGGCTCAAACGAAATTAACGCAAAGTTGTCGCAGGATCGGGCTGACGCCGTTCGGGAGTATTTTATCAGCAAAGGCATTGAACCCGATCGCATTGCCAGCAAAGGGTTCGGCGAAACAAAGCCAATTTCTACCAATGATACGGAAGAAGGCCGTCAGAAGAACCGGCGCGTGGAGTTCGTTATTGTCAAAAAATAGGCCGTACAAATCAACAAAGCCTGGAATTAAGTCGATTACTGACGTAATTCCAGGCTTTGTTGTGGGCGAAGAGCGGTTCAATCCAACCCTGGGCGTCTGAAAGCTCGGGCGTCCGGAAAGCTTCCTTCCATCTCCCGGCGTAACCGACTTAGCAGCGACAGCATATCGAGTACGTCGTCCGTTTTTTCGGGATAATGCTGAATCATGGTTTCCCAGGCCATCAGCGACCGGTCAATGCTGACCAGCACCAGTTTCGCTTTGCCCAAGTGATAATTTTGCAGCAGAGCGTTATTGCTGGGTTCAGCCAGCGCACGTAATGCAGATTGTGTTTTGACCGGAATTAAAGTTCGGTACCAGCGCAGCATCTCCCAGGCATCTTTGAGGGCATGCAGCGTCGGCATCGCTTCTTCCTGCGTCCGTAGGCCAAGCTCAACGTCGTGAAGCTGCCGCTGACCCGCCTGCTCCAATAGGTTATTTTCTTCTTTAGCCCATAAACCGCTCAACCGCATATATTCATTGGCTAATAAAACAGCGGTATGGTGACGGATCGACTGCCCTACGGAGTCAGTACGTTCGACGGCTTTTTCTTCCAAAGCCTGCACCTGCTGTTCAGTCGGAGCCTCTGGACTGTCCTGTGCTGACTTCTGCGTTAAGTTGTCGATGTACTGCTTGGTTAAGGCCAGTGCTTCGGTTAATTGCTGTACCAGATCGGGTCCGTTCTCCAACGGCTTTGTCAGACCCGTTTCCGACTGGATTTGAAAACTGCGGCAACGGCTGGTGAACAGACACCGCTCACACCAGGTGTCGCAGTAGTTGTAAATCCCAGCGATCAATTCAGAATTAGTGTTCATCAGTTCGTACAAACGGTAGTTACTTTATATTGTAAATATACTACGTAGCAGAATATTATATAACAGAATGGATCATCAAACTTAAAAATGCGTAGGCCGATTCTTTTCTTACTTAAATCCTGTTCTAAGCCGTTTGTCCGGCAGAATTGCCATTAAGGTAAAACCCAGGTCCCTTTTATAAACGGCCGCAATAAACCGTAGTAAACCGCCTACCTTTGACTGAAACTAAAATCCTCTATTGATGATACGTATTGCATTCGGGGTAGTTCTCACTCTGCTGGTTGTTTCTGCTTCGGCTCAAACCCAGTCTGCCGAAGCCATTAAGCTTGATTCACTCGCCAAGCTCTCGCAGCGGTTTATGAATACCAATCAACCCGACTCGCTGTATGCCCTGATGGGACCAGGCTTCAGGCAGCAAATTTCACTGGAGAAGACGAAGGAGGTTATGGCGCAGCTAACGAGCCAGCTCGGTAAATGGGTATCGCTCGAATCCAGAGGGATGGAAGGCGGAATTGCGCGCTATAAAGCTACGTTCGCGCTGGCAGCTCTCGATTTCTATGTCAGTCAGAATAAAGAAGGCAAAATTGAAACGTTCCTGTTCAAGCCGCTGGAATAGCTCTGCCTGCCGATGCTACGCTTGCTTATCGTCCTTAGCTGTCTAAGCTCATTTGCTGCCACAGCGCAGCAGTCGCCAATTAGTCAGTCACTGGATTCGACTGAGGTGCTGGTGCGAAACGCATATAACGCTAACCAGCCCGAAAAACTGTATGCAATGACCAATGGCTTGTTCCAACAGCAAGTTTCGGAAAGCAAGTTTCACGCATTCATCACGGGAGCTGTTGCTAGCCTGGGCAAATGGAAATTGTCGGAGAAGCCTGTACTAATCGGCAGCACGTTTCACTCCAAAGCCTTTTTCGAGAAGGCAACCATGGACTTTCTGCTGAATCTGGACCAGCAGAAGAAAATCGCCCTGTTTGCGCTTCAACCTTTGCGGGAAACCGCCATAATCCGGTCGGCGAAGGTAATAACGAACAATCCGCTCCGTACAGCCCTTGACCGGCAAGTTGATGCCGCCTTACGTGATTACACTACCAATACTCAGACTGTGGGGATCAGTGTAGGTATTCTACGTAACGACAGCTTGTTTACTTATGGCTATGGGGAAACGGTAAAAGGGACAGGACGTGTTCCAGGCAAAGCAACCATTTTTGAGATTGGATCAATTAGTAAGACCTTTACCGCGACCTTATTAGCCGATGCTGTTCGACGCGGCTTAGTGAAGTTAGATGATCCGGTCAGCAACTACTTACCCGACTCGATTCCAGTATTGACCTATAAAGGCGTTGCGGTGACGTTAAAAATGCTGGCTAATCATACGTCAGGTCTGCCGCGGATGGCCAGTAACTGGAATACCGGGACAGGGTTTACAATCCGGAACCCGTATGCTGTGTATACTGAACCACTCTTGTTCTCCTGTTTAATGAAACCCAAATTTCGGTATCGGCCCGGTACCAATTATGAATACTCGAACCTGGCGACTGGCCTGTTGGGTACTATTTTGGCGCGTCAGGCTGGTGAGTCGTATGAGCAGCTATTGAAGCGGGTAATTAGTGAACCGATTGGATTACAGCAGACAAAAATTACGCTGAACACAGGCGACAGCACGAATATGGCGATTGGCTATGATGAAAGTGGACTGATAACACCGAACTGGACATTTCAGGCGCTGGCTGGTGCAGGTGCCATTCGGTCCACGACGGCTGATTTGTTACGGTATCTTCAGGCTAATCTGGGCAAAGCTTCGTCCGCACTAGTTCATGATTTTGAGCTAACCCACCAGCAGACATTCAACGGTAAAAACCCAGTTGAGGCAATAGGCCTGGGCTGGCATATCATTAACCGAACCGGCTGGCTGTGGCACAACGGAGGAACCGGCGGCTTTCGAAGCTTTATAGGATTTAATCCCGCTAATAAGACGGGAGTAGTTATACTAACGAACTCCGTATCGGTGCCTTTAGACGGTTTAGATTGGAAATTAATTAAAGCCGCTTCACTTTGAACAAAACCGAACAGCTACGCATTACCTAGAAAACCATTCACCAGATACAGCATGTTACTCAACGCTGGCTGCGAACTTCAGTTCGAAGCGCACGGCCCCACTCCTTTAGTGCTTATGTTACGTCCCCGATCAGGGGCGGGGCAATGGATTGTTCGCGAAGAATACCAGATAACACCTTCGGTTAACGTAACGGAGTTCACCGACATCTACGGTAACCTGTGCCAGCGGCTGGTGGCTCCTCAGGGGCCGTTTTCCATTCATTTCGCGGCTACTGTCCAAACCGCCGATGTCATCGACGTAACGCTTGGCGCACCCTATACCCCCGTCGAAGAACTGCCCGACAGCGTATTGCACTATACACTACCGAGCCGATACTGTCAATCGGATCAACTAGGGAATTTAGCCACTCAGATTACCGAAGGTGCCGAGCCGGGCTATGACCAGGTTGAAGCGATCCGGAAATGGATTCACGATCATGTAACGTATCAATACGGGGCCAGCGATGTCAGTACCTCGGCGGTAGATACCGCTGCCAACCGTGTGGGGGTCTGTCGTGATTTCACGCACCTGGGCATGGCACTCTGCCGGGCCCTGAACATTCCGGCCCGTATGGTGGTCGGCTACTTGTACGAACTCGACCCGATGGACCTTCATGCCTGGTTTGAAGCTTTCGTAGACGATCGGTGGTATACCTTCGATGCTACCCAACAGGAACCACGGGGCAATCGAATCACAGTCGCCTACGGTCGTGATGCCGCTGACGTAGCATTTACCACGCAATTCGGATCAATGACCCTCAACGACATGCGGGTCTGGGTACGTAAAGCTGAAACAGAGACCGAAGAAGAGTCAATAGGTAATTCCTCGGCTGAACATGTTGGAAAAAAAACACCTGAGACGGCAACGCTTGCGGGCTCAGATGGATCTATTCAGTAACTATATCCGCCCATGAAAACACAGGTACCTGTCTTCGCCTTAGCTGCTTGCCTGATGTCCTGTCAGCAGGATCACGATATTCAACCAAACGCGTCGTTAGTCGACCATGTGGCCGGTACTTATAAAACGAATGTATTTCTGGATCCATCGCGGGTGGCTGTGCCTGCCGGGCAGTTACCGTACGTTGAGTTGACCCCTGAATCAGACAGTACCGTAACGCTGGTTTATACCAGGTCGGCCTCCGCCAATGACCGTACGAAGATCCCGCAGATTGGCTTAAGCCGTCAGGCCGACGCTATTCTACTGAAGACGGCGGACGCAAGCATTGGTACATTACAGACCGAGCGGATTTTCACAAACAGCGGGATGGAAAAGCAGGGCCAACTGCTTCGGTTATCGATCGTTCAGGAACCCGATACCTTGTTCTATTTTACCGGAGTGAAACAGTAACAGACCAGCGATTACACAAACCGAAAATACATAAAAAAGCGCGGCACCGTTGGGTGCCGCGCTTTTGGTATCTGGAGGGGCAGTTAACTACCGGACTGCAAACTCACCGGCTCCGATCCGGAAACCTTCGGCGTACAGTTCTACGGTGTATTTGCCCGGCTTATACGGAATGCCTCGTGTATAAAGCAGTTCGACGTTCTGGCCGTTATTGGTGTAATTAATGGTCTGTTTGGTGGTATAGATCGTCTCGTTACCATCAACCGTAAATGTTCCAGAGCCATTGGCCATATCTGACACGACCGCACCGGTTGGGTCAAGCACTCGAACATATACGTCTTTCGGTTCCTCTTTGGTCAGCGGATTGTCGAGCAGCGTATAAACCAGTTTGATTTTGTCTAAACGTTTTGCTTTATAGGCGTCATCCTCTTTCACTTTACCTTTCGCGTTAACCGCAAACACCTTTACGTTTTGGGCTTTCAGGGCGGCTGCGCGGGTCACCTTGGTGCTCAACTCCTGGTTTTGAGCGATTACGGTTGTGACCGAATCGGTAAGCTTCTGACGCTCAGTCTTCAGCCCCGTGTTTTCTTCATCGAGAACTTTAACGTTCGTCGCCAGCGTAACATTTTCGCGCTGTAGGTTGGAAATCAGCGAATCTTTTTCGACCAGGAACGCTTCATACTGCTTGATTTTGCCTTCGTATTTGGCAAGCGAAACGGCCGAAATGCGGTTTCCACGACGTAATGCCGCTTTATCCTGTTCCAGTTGAGCCCGTACTTTTTCAAGTTCGGTAATATCACCACCCAGTTTTTGTACTTCAGCAATCTTCGCATCAAGAGCCGAGGAAATCGAATCCAGTTTGACGCGGGTTGTCGATAATTCTTCAACGCGTTCCGAAATCGTTACCTCCTGGTTCTCCGATACTTTCTTCTGGTCGAAATACAAATAGCTTGACACCCCAGCCAGACCTGTCATAATAATCAGGGCTGCTAACAGGGCACCATTCGTTCTGGGTTTTTGGGGATTGTTCTCCATAGCAATCTTCAGTTTAACAGTTGAACATGCACATTCATAAAAAGGCCGCACTTGCGGTTGTGTAGAGGTTGCTGCATTTTCCGTGTAGTAGTGGCTAAGAAAAGTAAAGTTTTGCTACAGAATGGTCCGTTTACGGATGAAACATAAAGACGAAACGCTGACTTATACCAGGGTATTGTTGTCAACAACTGATTGCCTTGAAAAAAAGTTTTCCGCCAATGGTCTGAACTCCTGCAAGATAGCGATTGCGTAATCGGTTCAGGTACCACTTAATAGATAAAAGCGAGGACGGTAATTACGCAATTTAAGGCCGTAAATACGATTTTGGTCAATTTCGGATGAAAGCCTGATGTACAGTATTTTGTCAATAAAAAATTAGATAAATAATGCCTGAATTACCTGAAGTTGAAATTCGGCGACAGTATCTGGAAACGTCGTCGCTCTATCAGCCGATCACTCATATTGAGGTGGAAGATAAAAAACTGCTGACCACCGATTATTCAACACTGGTTGCCAGGCTAACGGGGCGGTCGTTTATCCAAACCCGGCGGGTAGGCAAGAATTTGTTTGTGCAAACCGATGATCCCAACGTAACGGTGCACATGCATTTCGGCATGACCGGCGACCTTGATTATTATCACGCTTCCCTCGACCGGCCCCGCTTTGCACGGATTGTGTTTGAATTCGGCAGTGGGTTTAACCTGGGTTTTCTGTGTCCGCGTAAGTTCGAACGGGTAGGGCTGGTCGATGACATTGATACGTTCCTTCAGCGTAAGAAGATTGGTAAAGACGCCCTGGATATTTCCCTTGTTGAATTATCGGAACGTATTCGGCGGAAAAAAGCCCTGATCAAACCCGTTTTGCTCGATCAGAGTGTGGTGGCAGGCTTAGGAAACTGGATTGTTGACGAAGTGCTGTTTCAGGCATTTATCCATCCCGAGCAACGGGCAGATACTTTAACGGACAGTCAATTGGTGCTACTGCATGAAGCTATCCGGCTGGTTTTGGAAACAGCCATCCGCTACGAAGCAACGTACCGTGACTTTCCGAACAGCTTTCTGATCCACGTCCGTGAGTGGGACGATTCGCCGTACGACGATGTCGAAGCCCATAAATTTTGTCCGCGCTGTGCCACCCGAATTGAACGGACTGTTGTTGGCGGACGCACTACGTTCTTTTGTCCAAAAGAGCAGGTGAATCTATAAATCTTTAATATTTCCAAAGCCAATTACGTCGCGGTAGATGGGGTTGTCGCGCAGCTCGGTGGCGCGCATCAGCTTGTCGGTGCCGAACTTAGCCTTTATATCGTAAAGCGTTTGCCGGAACTTGTCTTTACGTAATGAGTTCTCAAATAAGCTAAGCGGCACTACCTCAGCGGGAATGAATCTGAAAACGGCAACGCACATACTCCGTAAGTGCCCGTTCAGAACCGGTTCGCACTGGTGTGTTTCCTGAAATTTGTCGAGCCGCTGACGGATGATCTGGTAGAGTTCGGGGCCGTCTTGTTTGGGTTCTGGGAAGCGTACTTCATAATTATATGTTTTACCCGTATGGTATCGGCAGGAGAACGATAGGTCCTGGCAAAACACCTCTTTTTGCACCATACGCCGTTCGAGAGTCAGGCAAAGTGACTGAAGCAATTCGTCTAATCGTTCAGGAGTGTTCCGTTGTTCAGCAGAGATTGTACGCATGGCCGACATGCTTTTATATTCGTCATTCGCCCCAAGGTCAACTTCTCCGCCAAAGTTTAAGCGCAAGTGCCAGTGCCAGCCGATAATACTCTTGCAAACGGCTCGTAAGTGCTCGGGAGACGCATACCGCAAATCCAGTGGCGTGTAGATACCACCCGCTTCAAGCCGGGCCAGCATTCGATGGCCGATGCCGGGTAAGTCGGTAAGCCGTAGTGGACGTAATACGTCGTCAATTGTCTCCGGCGTTATCATTGTCAACCCATCCGGCTTCTGAATATCGGATGCTACTTTCGCTAAAAACACGTTTGGGGCAATCCCGATCGAGCAGCGTAGCCAATCCCCAACTTTGTTACGTATGGCAGCTTTTATGGCCAGCGCAACCTGCCGCATATCGGGGTAAGCCTGCTGGTAGTTGGTCAAATCAATGACGGCTTCATCGATGCTTTTTGGAACAACATCATCGGCAAATGTGCGAAGTTCGGTAATGATTTTGACGTGATAATCCCGGTATCGGGATGGGTGCGTTTCAACGGGGATAAGTTCAGGGCATACACTCATCGCTTCGTCCAGACGCATGCCCGTTTTAACGCCCCGTCGCTTGGCTTCTACCGAAGGTGAGATAACGCAACCTTGCCGACCTGTATACACACAAACGCCGATGGGACGGCCGCGCAGCCAGTAATTATCCTGTTGTTCGCAGGAAGCAAAAAAGCTATTCATGTCAACAAACAGGATGGTTGACTGGGTGTAGTTTCCAAGTCGATTTCGGTTCATTGTATTATTAGATAAAAAGCCGTTGATATTCGCACGAATGATCAGCAATTATCGTAGTTTTGGGCTAATACAAGTGCAATATATTTTACTTATATTATATTTACTACATATCCATACTCACTCCATGGAGAAATGTTCAGAAAAAATTAATGAAGCCATGAGCATACAAGATCGACTGAAGCATATATTCGACGCATTAGGCATAACGATTTATCAGATAGCCAAAGAGTTAGGCGAGAACCCGTCGAAGTTTTACAATATTCTGAATGGTCGCGCCAAGCCGTCGTACGATACGATTATGAGCTTACTGGCCTGTTATCCTCAGATCAGCGCTGATTACCTGATTCGGGGTATTCTGCCCATCTTGAACTCACCGGAAGCAAACGCTACGTTAATGACTTCCGATGAGGACACGCTGGAAATTCCGTTCGTGCCGGTACGTTTCTACGCCAGCTTCGTGGAGAGTTACGCCGATGGCATTAATAATGCTGACATGGAGATGTTCCGAATCAGGAAGCCCGTGATGAAAGGGCATAAGCGGGCGGTTGTCCTGGAGATTTCCGGAAACAGCATGAGCCCGCAGCTAGCGCACGGCGCAAAAGTGCTGGCTGTACCGGTCAGCGAAAGCGACTGGGAATATCAGTCGGGCGGGGTGTACGCGGTTATGTATCGGGACTACTTCGTAGTGAAACGTATCCGCGACAACGAGCTCTTAACCCGCAAATACCTGACGCTTCACTCCGATAATCCGAACGGTGGCAACGTAACGGTACCGCTTCAGGACATCCGGGGCCTCTGGAAAATAGTAACCATCGTAGAAGCTCCTGTGGAGTAAGGCCTCGTCTATAATATAGCCCCGCCAGTGCGCACTGGCGGGGCTATATTATGTTAAACCATTGGCAGAATTACGCTTCCAGTCGTTCTTCGGTTTGTGGAGCTTCTTTCTGATTCGCCCACATTTCCTGAAACAGGACGCTACATTGCCGGAGACCGACAAAGCTACCATCGTTAACGATTCGCCCGTTGCGGAGAATGTAAATAGAATCGAACATCGGCAACTAGGGTATCTTTACGTTGAGCGGACTCAACAGCCCCAACCAACTAAAAAAAGAGGGTATAAGGCTGCTGCTATATCGGCCAGCACAAACAAAACGTAAACAAATACATATTGTCGTTTTCCGGTCGTGCATACCGCCAAGCCGTGTGGAGCGGGAGCAGATAAGGATTCTGCATGAAGTAAGTTATGATAAAGATTCCAGCCTGGAAGCAGAATGCAGAGTTGACAAAAACAAAAAGACAGGTTCGCTGCTCGCCTTGAATTTCTTAAAACTATATAGACCTGCTCTAATAGATAATCGCCTTCCGGTATTCAATACGTAGCAAAGCCACGCCTGGTTTTACAGTGGTTGATGAATCTTGTTCAGGACCCGCCAATATTGGACAAAAGATAGAAAGTAGCTGAACAAGTGTCCGGCCTATTTTTCGCATTTGTATTTGTTTTCTTATTGGCTTTCAGTAATTTTGCGACCTGATTTGAAAAGGTGCCGTTAGGCGAACTCATCGGCCCCTTCCTGCTGTTTTAGAATTAAATAACTCTCAGTATAACAAGCTAATGGCTCGCGATTTAAATTTCACGAGAAACATCGGTATCGCTGCCCACATTGATGCGGGTAAGACAACTACTACCGAACGTATTCTCTATTACGCCGGGGTAAGCCACAAGATCGGTGAGGTTCACGACGGTGCCGCCACAATGGACTGGATGGAGCAGGAGCAGGAACGGGGTATTACCATTACCTCAGCTGCTACAACTGTCGACTGGACCTACCGGGACAAAAAGTACCACATCAACATCATCGACACACCGGGCCACGTTGACTTCACCGTTGAAGTAAACCGCTCGCTGCGCGTTCTTGATGGGCTGGTGTTCCTCTTCAGCGCCGTTGATGGCGTCGAACCTCAGTCAGAAACCAACTGGCGTCTGGCTAACAATTACAACGTAGCTCGTCTGGGCTTCGTGAATAAAATGGACCGCTCGGGGGCTGACTTCCTGAATGTGTGCAAGCAGGTGAAAGAAATGCTGGGCAGCTACGCTGTTCCACTTCAATTGCCGATTGGTGAAGAAGATAACTTTAAAGGCGTCGTTGACCTGGTTAACTTCCGGGGTATCGTTTGGAACGAGTCTGATAAAGGCATGACCTTCGAGGTTGTTCCTATTCCGGATGATATGCTCGAGGAAGCTACCGAATGGCGTGAGAAACTGCTCGAAGCCGTTGCTGAGTTCGATGATTCGTTGATGGAGAAATACTTCGAAGATCCTGAGTCGATCTCGGAAGATGAAATCCTGGCGGCTCTTCGTAAAGCGACCATCAGCATGAAAATCGTGCCAATGCTTTGCGGTTCGTCGTTCAAGAACAAGGGCGTGCAAACCATGCTCGACTACGTGATGGCTCTGTTGCCATCGCCGTTGGACAAAGAAAGCATCAAAGGCACGAACCCAAATACGGGTGAAGAGATCTCGCGGAAGCCTTCGTCGGCTGAGCCGTTCTCGGCCCTGGCGTTCAAAATCGCGACTGACCCTTACGTAGGTCGTCTTTGCTTCGTGCGTTCGTACTCGGGTGTGCTGGAGTCTGGCTCATATATCCTGAACAATCGTTCGGGTAACAAAGAGCGTATCTCTCGTATTTTCCAGATGCACGCTAACAAGCAAAATCAAATCGAACGCCTGGAAGCAGGTGATATCGGTGCGGTAGTTGGCTTTAAAGACATCAAAACGGGTGATACGTTGTCGGACGAGAAGAACCCGATTGTTCTCGAATCGATGGTGTTCCCCGACCCCGTTATCGGTTACGCGATTGAGCCGAAGAAAACGGCCGATCAGGATAACTTCTCGAAAGCAATTGGTAAACTGATCGAAGAAGATCCAACCCTGAAGGTTGAGTCGAACGAAGAAACCGGCCAGACCATCATTCGTGGTATGGGTGAGCTTCACCTTGAGATCATCATCGACCGGATGCGTCGTGAGTTCAAGGTAGAAGTAAACCAGGGTGCACCTCAGGTTGCTTACAAAGAGAAGCTGACCAAGAACGTTGAACACCGTGAAGTATACAAGAAACAAACGGGCGGTCGCGGTAAGTTTGCCGACATCGTGTTTGAACTTGGACCACGTGGTGAAGACGAAACGGGTGTTGTTCAGCCTGGCCTTGAGTTCGTAAACGGTATTGTTGGTGGTGTAATTCCTCGCGAATTTATTCCTGCTGTACAGAAAGGTTTTGACGAGTCGCTGAAAAACGGTCCGTTGGCTGGCTTCCCGCTCGAAAGCATGAAAGTTCGGTTGTTCCACGGTTCGTACCACGACGTTGACTCCGATTCGCTATCGTTCGAAATGGCAGCTCGTCTGGGCTTCCGTGAGGCTGCCCGCCAGGCTGGTCCGAAACTGCTCGAACCAATCATGGCTGTTGAAGTATTGACGCCAGAAGAATATACCGGTCCGATCACAGGTGACCTGAACCGTCGCCGGGGTGTGATGAAAGGAATGGATTCTAAAGCAGGTTCGCAGGTTATCAAAGCTGACGTACCTCTGTCTGAACTGTTCGGTTACGTAACAGACCTTCGGACGATGTCGTCGGGTCGTGCTACGGCTAACCTGACCTTCTCGCATTACGAAGTTGTACCACAGAACATTTCGGAAGCAGTAGTTGCTAAAGAAAAAGGTACGGTGAAAGCGTAATTGTAACGCATATTATAGATCAAAAAGGGCACCTAACGTTAGGTGCCCTTTTTGATCTATAACGCCTGACGTAATGTTACTACGTACCAGAAACGTTACGTCGGCGCGCATTGTTCGTCGTTATCAGGCTGAACGTTTTCTCGAAAAAACGAGATCAGTAAGCTTTTGCGTTTAGCTCACTTGTAGAGAAAAAAACAAAAGTAAAGGCTTAAAAGCCAGCACTATTTCGTACCTTTGCAGGCCAATTCAAGGGCGGTCGGAGTAAATGGTTCTTTCGACGGTCCTGTTTCCAAATAACGAACCAAAACACAATGAGCCAAAAAATTCGCATTAAGCTGAAGTCGTTTGACCACATGCTGGTTGACAAGTCGGCAGAAAAGATCGTAAAAGCGGTCAAATCAACGGGTGCGGTTGTAAGCGGTCCTATCCCGCTGCCAACTGACAAAGAAATTTACACCGTACTGCGGTCACCCCACGTCAACAAGAAAGCGCGGGAGCAGTTTCAACTTTGCACCTACAAGCGTCTGGTTGATATTTACAGCAGCAGTGCCAAAACGGTTGACGCGTTGATGAAGCTGGAATTGCCAAGCGGTGTTGACGTAGAGATTAAAGTCTAATGACTCCTGGCTAATGGCTATCAATGCCGCAAGTATGAAACTGACCTGTTTTGTGCTTGCGGCATTTTCAGTTTTCGCCTGGTTCATAGCGCATCGTCTGGTTTTGTATTTTATCTGAATTATAGGCACTAGCCACCTATTTTCTTTGTATATTGTAGAGTACGACAAAACGCCACGTAAGGCTGCTATAATTCGTTATGTTAAATGTAATACAGCTCTTACCGGACTCGATAGCCAACCAGATTGCCGCTGGTGAGGTGGTTCAGCGGCCGGCATCGGTCGTGAAAGAACTGCTCGAAAATTCAGTAGACGCAAAAGCTAAATCGATACAGGTAATCATTCGGGAAGCCGGCCGGAACTTGATCCAGATCGTGGACGATGGGGCCGGTATGACTGAAACCGACGCCCGGATGAGTTTTGAACGGCACGCTACGTCTAAAATCCGATCGTCAGATGACTTGTTCCGGATTCGTACTATGGGATTCCGGGGTGAGGCCCTGGCTTCTATTGCGGCCGTAGCGCAGGTTGAAATGCGAACCCGGCGAGCCGAAGACGAATTAGGGACACTTATACGAATTGAGGGGTCGGACGTAAAAACGCAGGAGGCTATTTCCTGCCTCCCAGGGACCAATCTTCTCATAAAAAACCTGTTTTTTAACGTACCGGCCCGCCGTAATTTCTTAAAGTCGAACTCGGTTGAGATGCGGCACATCCTCGATGAGTTTCAACGCGTGGCCCTGGCCAACCCCGAAGTGGGCTTCTCGCTGTTCCATAACGATCAGGAGATTTACAACCTGCCCGCCGGTAAACTGAGTCGCCGGATCATTGATATGTTCGGCAAGAGCTACCGCGAGCAGTTAAACTTCTGTGAAGAGCAAACGCCTTACGTTACCGTGCGCGGTTACATTGGTAAACCCGAGTCGGCCAAAAAAGCACGTAACGAGCAGTTCTTCTTCGTAAACAACCGGTACATAAAGCATAATTACCTGCATCATGCGGTAATCGGGGCCTACGAAGGAACATTGCCCGAAGGAAGTCATCCGTTCTACGTCCTATTTATTGACATCGATCCGTCGCACATTGACATCAATATTCACCCAACAAAAACAGAAATAAAGTTCGACGACGAACGCTCCGTGTACGCAATTATGATGGCGGCCGTTCGGAAAGCCGTTGGGGTTTATAACCTGGCTCCGTCACTCGATTTTGATTCGGATGTTAATTTCTTGTCGGGTGGCCGGGGAGCGGGCGTTGCCAAGCCAGCAGGTACCGATAAGCCGGATGCAGTCCGGCCCATTACTGCTTCGTGGGCTACTGGCAGTCAGGTCGAACGTAGCCCCGATCCTATAACAAAACCCATAAGTGAGCGGAGTTCGTCGCGAACAAGTTCACTGGACAAAGCCGCTGGAGGAAGTTTTGATATCCCCAAAAAGCCGTCGGTGAATAACTGGCAGGCTTTGTTCGAGGGCGTAAGTCCGAGTAGCGACCCGGCACAAGTGGATAAGTCCGCAGAAGACGACTGGCTGGGCACCGCTAAACCCGCATCGGCTCCGACTGAAGATCAACCTGTTCCTGAAGTAGGGCCTGTTACGTTGGGGAGCCGCGCCAATCAGTTGCAGGTTGTTGAAACCCAGGAGCACGAAACCCCGCAAATTGGCGAAGAAACAATCGTTCAGATACAGAATCGGTATTTGCTGGCTCCCGTTAAATCGGGCATGATGCTGATCGATCAGCGACGGGCCTACGAGCGAATATTGTATGATCAGTTCCATTCAGCCCTGACTAAACGCAGCGGTTCGTCGCAGCAGCTTCTGTTTCCGAAAACGGTTGTCTTGACGCCGGTTGATTTTCAACTCGCTCTGGAGCTGCGGGATGACTTGGCTAGCCTGGGGTTCGAATTCGACGAGTTGGGGCAAAATACCTTTGTGATCCGGGGCGTTCCGGCTTTAACAACGGGCGAAAACGAAGAAGAACTTTTCGCTAATTTGCTGGCGCAGCTTCGGGCCGATACCGGGCGGCTAAAATTAGATCGGATTGAGTTGCTGGCTCGCTCATTATCCCGTCGTTCGGCTGGTCGCCATGCCGTGCGTTTGAGTTCAACGGAGTGCAAAGCGCTGGTGGATCAGTTGTTTGCGTCCGACAATCCCAGCTATACGCCAACCGGTGAACCCATAACGGTTGTATTGACGTTGGATAAGATTGCGGGACTTTTTCGCTAAAAATTGAGTTATTCGGGGTAAATTGTCCTCTACGAATGTTTGATCTTACTCCGGTTGTTCGCACGTTACTATTATTAAACGTACTGGTATTTTTTTTTACGAATGAGACTGTTATTCAACAATTTGGGCTGCACTCATTTTTGTCAGAACGATTTAACCCGATTCAATTACTGACACACATGTTTCTGCACGGTGGTTTCGGTCACATTTTCAGTAACATGATCGGTTTGCTTGTATTTGGGCCAATGCTGGAGCGGTTTTGGGGGCCGCGTCGGTTCACATTCTTTTATTTCTTTACGGGACTGGGAGCTGCCCTGTTGTTTTCGGGTATAAATTATTTTGAGGTTAGCGACGTATACGCAGCTGTTCGTGAGTACCGGATGAACCCGACGCCCGACGGTTTTTTGAATTTTGTGGATACGCACGCATCGTCTTTATACGACAAGCTGACTACCGTGATCGAGCAGTATCAGCAGTTTCCGGGAGATGCCAAGATTCAGGAGTACACAGTCCGTATCGTAAACGGGATCTATACCGAACAGGTGAACCAACCGATGGTTGGGGCATCTGGTGCTATATTTGGGGTTATAATGGGGTTCGGACTATTGTTTCCAAACACTCAGTTATTTTTATTGTTTCCACCTATACCGGTTAAGGCAAAATACCTCGTTATCTTTTACGGGGCCATGGAAGTTTATTCAGGTATCTATCAGTCGCAGGCTGACAACGTAGCTCACTTTGCTCATATAGGCGGCATGCTGTTTGCATACATACTGGTTAAATACTGGGGTTCACAACGAAAAACGTTTTATTAGTGATGAGCGGGTTGTTAGATGATTTTCGAAGCGAATTCAATAAGCCCAACAATACGTTGGTTCAGCTTATATTGATCAATACCGTTGTATTTTTAGTGCTGTTGTTAGCTAAAGTAAGTCTAACAATGGCCGAGAAGAAGATTGTATACGATTTGATTTTAGAACAGTTGACGATTCCCGGATCGATCACTACTTTTTTGCATCGGCCCTGGACGCTCATTACCTATTTTTTCTCGCACGAAGAGATATTCCACATTCTGTACAATATGCTCTTTCTGTACTGGTTTGGTCGGTTAATCGATGAATATCTGGGGAGTCGTCGGTTGATCGGGTTATACATTATGGGAGGATTAGCCGGTGGCCTGCTGTTTCTGGCTATGTACAATCTGGTGCCTTACTTTGAAAGTCGCGTTCAATTAGCACACATGCTCGGTGCTTCAGCCGCTGCGTTCTCAGTAGCTGTGGGTGCCGCTACGCTGCTGCCCAACTATACGTTCCACCTGTTGTTCTTTGGGCCCGTACGAATCAAATACATCGTCTTCTTTTTTGTCATTCTGTCTATTGCTCAATCAGCGGGCGCAAATGCCGGTGGTAATCTGGCTCACTTAGGTGGTGCAATCATGGGCTTCTGCTACGTTAAGCTTCTGCAAAGTGGTACCGATCTGGGACGACCCATTTACTGGATAGTCGATGGATGGAGCAACCTGCTCAAGCCCAAGCCAGCCGTGAAAGTATCGTATCGGCAACGGAGCAGTGCCAGTACGCAGGCCAGTACGTATGCTACAGCAGGAAGTACTGCGTCGGCAATCTCGACGCCCGACCAGGACGAAGTTGATACAATTTTGGATAAAATATCCCGCTCTGGCTACGAAAGCCTGACCCGCGAAGAAAAGCAAAAACTATTTCGGGCCAGCCAACGTAATTAGGCTTGTCTAACAGTGCTATTATTTCAAGTACCTAACAAGTTAAGCCCTGACTGTCCGAAGTGATTTTCAAGACAGTCAGGGCTTAACTTTTTAATAATATACAAAAAATCAAGTACATTCGCTGTATAAAGCAACGGGAAAAATACCGAAGGAAACATTGTACTTTATACGTCTGTTGTAATACAGACGCTTTTCTGCTACGAACATGCTGATTACTCCCGGCAGTCTTTTGGCTACCATCAACACTCCCGACGATCTTCGTAAACTCGACAAATCTCGATTGCCTCAGGTTGCCGATGAACTTCGTCAGTTCATTATTGACGATGTATCGGTGTATGGCGGTCACTTTGGGGCCAGCCTCGGCGTAGTTGAGCTAACAGTGGCTTTACACTACGTATTCAATACGCCCGACGACCAGCTTGTATGGGATGTTGGTCACCAAGCCTATGGGCACAAAATTTTAACCGGCAGAAGAGACCAGTTTCATACCCAACGCTTCTACAAAGGGCTGTCAGGGTTCCCAAAACGTAAAGAAAGTGAGTACGACGCATTTGGCGTTGGGCACTCCTCTACGTCTATCTCAGCTGCCTTAGGTATGGCTGTGGCCTCGCAGCTGCAGGGCAATACCGAACGGCACCATATCGCGGTGATTGGCGACGGTGCGATGACGGCTGGTGAGGCCTTTGAAGGTATGAACCATGCCGGGGCTACCGATTCTAATCTGTTGATCGTTCTGAACGACAACTGCATGAGCATCGATCCGAACGTCGGTGCGCTCCGGGAATACCTGACCGACATTACCACCTCACAGACGTATAATAAAGTAAAAGATGAGGTCTGGAATCTGCTGGGCAAGATGGATAAGCTCGGCAAAACCGCCCAGGAGTTAGTCTCGCAGGTGCAGTCGGGCATCAAATCGTCGTTGCTGGAACAAAGTAACCTGTTTGAATCGCTGCATCTTCGCTACTTCGGTCCCATTGATGGCCACGATATCGACCATCTGGTAAGCGTTCTGGATGATCTCAAGCATATACCAGGTCCTAAGCTGCTGCACATTCTGACCGTTAAGGGAAAGGGGTATGGACCAGCCGAAAAAGACCAGACCAAGTGGCACGCCCCCGGTCTGTTCGACAAGGTAACCGGAGTTATTAAAAAGAAGGTATACGATACGCCCCAGCCGCCGAAATATCAGGATGTATTCGGGCATACGTTGGTGGAGCTGGCTGAGCAAAACCCACGTGTTGTAGGCGTTACGCCCGCTATGCCCTCCGGCTCTTCCATGAATCTCCTGATGAAAGCCATGCCAACGCGGGCTTTTGACGTTGGTATTGCCGAACAACACGCGGTTACGTTCTCAGCCGGTATGGCTACGCAGGGTGAAGTCGTGTTCTGCAATATTTATTCAACTTTCATGCAGCGTGCCTACGACCAGGTGATCCATGACGTTTGCATTCAGGAGCTGCCCGTAGTCTTCTGTCTGGATCGGGCGGGTTTCGCCGGTGCCGATGGACCTACGCACCACGGGGCGTATGATCTGGCTTACATGCGCTGCATCCCCAATATGATCGTCGCTGCTCCCATGGATGAGCAGGAGCTTCGGAATATGATGTTCACGGCTCAGTCAGACGAGGTGCAACAGGGCAAACAGGCGTTCACCATCCGCTATCCGCGCGGAGAAGGTGTAATGCCGAATTGGCGCACTCCGCTCGAAAAGCAGGTAATCGGCAAAGGACGGATGATCGCCGATGGTGAAGACGTAGCCATTCTGACCATTGGGCACATTGGCAACTACGCGGTCGAAGCGGCTCAGTTGTTAGCTAAAGAGGGTATTCGCCCGGCTCACTTCGATATGCGCTACGTGAAGCCGCTCGACGAAGAAATGCTGCATCAGATTTTTAGCCGCTTTGATCGGGTGCTGACCGTTGAGGATGGTTGCATCATGGGCGGCTTTGGGAGCGCTGTCCTCGAATTTATGGCGAACCACGGCTACATGGCCCGTGTGAAGCGATTGGGTATTCCGGATGCCGTTATTGAGCACGGCGAACAGATTGAACTGCACCACGAGTGCGGTTTTGATCCGCAGGGCATAGCCGATGCCGTTCGGGAGCTTCTCTTTACCCGAAGCGCAGTTACTGTTTAATCGATTCGTTTTTTCTTGTCATTCTGATCAGAAAAGTGCGTTCACCCCAGCTAGTCAGCGGTGAAGGTCTTCTCTGGTCAGAATGACAATTTTTTGAGTACCCAATGAAAGTTTACAAGTTTGGAGGAGCATCGGTTAAAGATGTGGCTGGGGTGCGTAACCTGGCGAAAATTGTTCAGCAGCAGGGGCAGCAGGTGATCGTGGTTATATCGGCCATGGGAAAGACAACCAATGCGCTGGAAGTCTTAGCCAGAGCTTACGCTGACCAGCAAACGGACCTTCTGGAAAGCCAGTTGCAAACCATACGGGCTTACCATGAACAGATGCTCACTGAGCTATCGGGCGATTTTTCGGCCGTCTACCAAACATTCGCCCAATTGGCCGATTTCCTGCGTCAACCATCGGCGGGTGCTTACGATGAATCGTACGACCAGATCGTTTCCGTAGGCGAACTCCTTTCTACCCAAATTGTAGCGGCTTACTTACAGCACCTTGGCTTATCTGTTCAATGGGTTGATGCGCGGCAGGTTATTCAAACGGATGCAACATTTCGTGAAGGACGTGTTGACTGGACGGTAACCGAACAACGTAGCCGGGATAAAATCGACCCCGATCGGATCACAATAACGCAGGGCTTCATCGGGCAGACTATTGACGGCCGTACCACAACGCTTGGGCGCGAAGGCTCTGACTACACGGCCGCTATTTTCGCGTACTGCCTAGACGCGAAAAGCGTCACGATCTGGAAAGATGTGCCGGGCGTACTGAACGCTGATCCAAAGTGGTTTGACGAAACGGTACTGCTGGATCGGATTACGTATCAGGACGCGATCGAACTGGCGTATTACGGAGCAACGGTGATTCACCCGAAAACAATCAAGCCGCTACAGAACAAAGGGATACCGCTTTACGTCCGATCGTTCATCGACCCGGAGAAGCCCGGCACTGTGATCGGTGATTTTCAGCAGCACCTGTCTATACCGTCGTTCATTTTCAAGATCAACCAGGTCTTAATTTCGCTGCACCCGAATGATTTTTCGTTTATAGCGGAAGATAACCTAAGTCGGATCTTTGGCCGGTTTGCTCAACTGGGCGTAAAAATTAACCTGATGCAGAACACGGCCATCAGCTTTTCGGTGGTAGTCGACGACAACCCGGACCGCATTCCAGCTTTGCTGGAGGAGTTAAAACAAGACTTTCGGGTTACTTACAACGATGGCCTGGAGCTGATCACCATTCGCTATTACGACCAGGGGACAATCGACCGGGTACTGGTGAAAAAGAAATTATTGCTGGAACAAAAAAGTCGGTATACGGTTCAGCTGGTAGTGCGAGACTTGGGCGCTGTTTAGTGGTTAACTTTAACTAAATCAGTCGACTAAACGCAATTAGAACTTAGGGCAAGGCAACTTCTTATCTCGTCTGCGCACTCCGGGCCGACGACCTTCTGGTTTTTCGAAGACATAGGATAATGATAACTCGTGCGAACCTCCACTGTTGCCGAGTGTCGACACGGTGAAATCGTAGCTATAGCCAATCGAGAACTTGTCCACACGATAACCGGCCAACAAGGCGACAGCATCGTGGTTATTAATCGTCTGGTCGTACTTCTTAAACGGAATCCCCCGGTAATAAGCACCAACGGTCAACGGGGAGTACGTCAGATAAGCGCCTAGATCCAGTTGGTCGTATTTTCCCTGAAACTTGTAAAGAACCACCGGCGAGAAACTGATTTCCCGATCCATTTCATCGGCTAACCCCGTAAAGCCCATCAGCGGAATCCGTAAACCGGCCTGAATACTGCCTTTAATCGGTAATCGTTCGTTGTTGCCAACGAAAAAACCCTGATTGGGCCGGTTGATGTGGTGCGCCGACGCGCCAATCCAGAACCAGTCGGAGTAGAACAGACCGCCAGTCGAGAAATCCAGGTATTTGTTTTTGGGTGAACCGGCCAGTAACGTCGGGTCAGACGTAACGCTGCCGGTGATGAAACCCCGGTCGGTAAATTGATCACCCGTGGTCAGGCCGAAGTAGTTAACATTTCGGTTTACGTAGGAGCCCTGCAAACCTAGCCGCACGAACGATTCTTCACCGACCTGAAATTGATAAGAGTATTGCAACCCTATCTCCGTCGACTGAATCCTACCCTGACCCTGGTTGTCATTCTGAATCAAAAGGCCAACGCCACTATTGATCCGGTCGAAGTAATGATCGAGACCGATCATGGTCGTTACGTAGTTCGTAATGGCTGGCCACTGGTTCCGATAGTTCGCCGTGATGCGCGGGGCCAGCGCCGACCCGGCAAACGCGGGGTTCAGGTACAACGGAGCTGCGTAAAATTGAGTAAACTGAGGGTCTTGTGCGAAGGCCGCCCGGCTAATGGCTAGCGTCAAAATCGTCAGTATATATTTCTTAATCATAATGACTTAATCGTGGCAAAGACTGGGCCAAATTCATTGTTGCAACGTTGCGAAGTGAAACGAAGTATATACAACGTAATACTCTCTAAATTTAGACGGAATGGGAGTGCTTTAGAGACTGTCGGGCAATAAAATTTTAGCAGAACAGCTTCGTTTATACTAACGTAATGCCCCCGTTGTTGTTATGCCGAGGGACGAATTTGAGTGGAGGGCTTATTCAGCGTTTATACATGCTAACTTTTATTAATTATACACGTTTACTTGCGCTCTGGACCGTGCTGATTGCCTTGATCGGGCTTTCTTCCACCGCTCAGGCGCAGGTATCATCGCAGGGAATAAGGATTCGGGGTAAGGCTTGCGTACCTGATCAGGAGTGTAAAGCCGATTCACTTGTCCTTACGGACAGTATACAGGCGGGCGTGACGACGCGGGTCTGGGATTTTGGCGATAACAGCACAGTTACCAAACAAAACGATTCTATAGCTCGCCACGTCTATCAGCAACCGGGTACGTATACGATTCGATTAACTCGTACGGTTAGTGGAACGTCTCTCGTTTCGGAACGTAAAATTACGATTGGTACGCCACCGTCGCCATTTGCTAACTGGCGGACTGATACGACCATTTGTAAAGGAGAAAAGATTACTCTTGATCCTTATCAGGGCGGTTCTGCTCCTCCGGGAGTAACTTTTTTGTGGTATCCTAAAGGGCAGACTACGCAAAGTATTGAGGTCGATAGTTCGGGCTGTTACTTTGTGGAGGCTATCGGGCCGAATGGTTGCTCCTATCAGGACCGCATCAACGTCGATGTGTGTGGCGAAAAGAAAGAATCGCAGGGCGTGAAATGGTATTTCGGAGCTAATGCGGGTCTGGATTTTAGCGGAGGTGGTACACCTAAGCCCATTGACGACGCCAAGCTCAACACCATTGAAGGATCATCATCCATTGCCAACAGTAAAGGTATTCTGCTGTTCTATACCGACGGGATTACCATCTACGATAAAGACGGAAAACCGTTGAAATCGCTTGATCCGCGCGACTCAGCAGCAACGGCTACTCCGATTTCGTTGGGAGGAAGTAAAAATTCAACCCAATCCGCGCTCATTGTGCCTAAACCGACCTGCCGGGGATGTGAGTACTTGTATTACGTATACACAACGACGGAAATTAATGGTGCGAAGCAATTGACGTACAGTATTGTCGACATGCGTCAGAACGCGGGCAAAGGCGCTATAACAGAAAAAAATATTCCTGTAAGCCAGCCTGGGCAAGGCACTGAACAGTCTGCATCCGTACGTAACGACCGTGACTCAACGTACTGGGTGATCTCCCGCGTGTTAGGCACAAACCGTTTTGAAATACGGCATCTGACTCGTGCGGAAACCCCTACGATTACAACCTACGAAGGTGGACAAACTATAAATGCAGACACGTTATCGAAGGCTGAGGGGTATATCAAAATTGGCCCGGCCGATACAACAGGGGGCAATAAAGGAAATCGGCCGATGGCAGTTGTGATTCCGGGGCCACCGAAGAACTCAGTAGACCTGTACACCTTCAATGACTCTACGGGTATAATGACCTTTAATCGAACGCTTGACTTAGGTCCCGCGCCCCCCAAAGCGTACGGTGTTGAGTTTTCGCCTGATGGTGAAAAACTTTACGTAACGATGCTGGCCGATACCAACGCGGATGGTAGTCTAAAGGGCTCATCATACATACTTCAGTATAATTTAACGCAACGAGATTCCTTACTCACAGCCTCCCGAACGGTGGTTGACAGCAGTACAACCCGACAATACGGGTCTGTCCAGATCGGCCCCGATGGGCGTATTTATGTGGCCATCAAGGGTAGTAACTCGTTAGCTACGATTGAAAATCCGAATTCGGGGGGTATACTGGACAGCTTGCAGTTTAATCCGAACGGGCAGTCGCTTGGGGGGAAAACCAGCCAGTTGGGTTTGCCGAACCTGGTTGCGAACTTTAACGATAACTCCAGTGGACCGGGCTTTACCTACGCCGATACGTGTGCCAATCAGCCCACTACGTTTCAGGCTAGTCCAAACTGTCCGAAGCTAAAAGAAACCTATACCTGGGATTTTGGTGATGGTAGTCAGCCTACGTCAACAACCGCACTGAATCCGATACAGCACACTTATAAGCAGCCCAGAGACTATGCTGTCAGCCTGCGCATTGTAACCCGAACCAGCAATGGGGGAATCTGCAAAGACACCATTATTAAGGACACAATCACCATTGTTGAAACACCACCGGACATAAAACTCGGGGCTGATACGTCGATATGTAACAAAAAGGGCATCACGCTTGACTTGAAGGTTGACGCCAAACTCTATGCGTGGATTGTCAATGGGAGGGTAGTCAGCAGGCAAAAGACCGTCACCATTACCCGGATCGGCTACTACCAGGTTATTGGTCTGGCCGCCAATGGTGGATGTTTTAAGAGCGATACCATTCAGGTGCTTATAAAGCCGGTACCGTCGCTCGATCTTGGCCCGGATACGGTTGTGTGTTACCGGGCGTCGGTGAAGCTGACCGTTCCGCAACGCACCTGGACCCAGTTTCAGTGGAGCAATGGCGAAACCACGCGCGACATCTCGGTGTCGAAGGGCGGATCGTACAGCGTTACCGCCCGGTTTAATGAGCCCGACGGGGGCGTTTGCGAAAACGCCGATACCATCCAGGTAAATGAGCTGCCAAAACTGAATCTGCGTGCTACGCTGACCGATCCTAAATCGTGCACATCAGCGGATGGGGCAATCGAAGTAACGCCCAGCGCTGCTGGTCGGTACGCGTACGTCTGGGCGGATGCCTCAGGACCGCTTTCGGGTACAGCTAACAGACAATTGGCAATTCCGCCGGGCTCATACTCGGTAACTGTTACCGATTCTGCGTACTTCTGCGAGACCGATACGGCGTTTACACTGAAACAGCCAGGCGCTCCTACGTTCAATCTTACGAAAGACGCGTACTTGTGCGTAGGCGATGCAGGTAAGGCGCAACTGGTGGCAAGTGGAGGCAATAACCTAAGTTTCTTCTGGCCTTCGCTGAATGAAACTAACGCTATTGTTACGGTAAGCCAGACTGGGGACTTTGTGGTTCAGGCTACTGACCCGCAGGGATGTACAGCCACGGCCACAGCACGAGTCATTAATCTGTGTGAGCCACGCGTCAACATACCCGATGCCTTTACGCCAAATAACGACGGCCAGAATGATCTGCTCCAGGTGTTTACCGCCTACATTACGGATTACGAGTTCAGGATTTACAACCGGTGGGGCGAAGTGATATTTGTGAGCACAAATCCCGAGCAGAAATGGGACGGAACCTACAAAGGAACAACGTACCCAGCCATGACGTATCCGTACGTTGTAACCTACAAAAGTGAGTCGTTTCCGGAGCGTGGCCAGGTCACAAAACGAGGTACGGTAATGCTGATTAGGTAGCGGTTTTCTCCTGTTTTTTTTGTAAATTTGATGGAAACGACTTGTTCGGATTGACCTGAAAAACAGGCCTTATTCGAGCAGGATTGCACTAATCAATACCATGCGAAACGACTTTCTGAAGGGAACGAACGACGGAATGACCACCACCGATAAAGAGATCGAACGGGCGCTCCGGCCGCTGTCGTTCGAAGACTTTACGGGCCAGGCTAAAGTGCTCGAAAACCTCGAAGTATTCGTGCGGGCAGCTATGCAACGGGGCGAAGCGCTCGACCACGTACTGCTTCATGGCCCTCCGGGTTTGGGCAAAACAACGCTGTCGCACATTATAGCGAATGAACTCAACGCCAACATCAAAATGACCTCCGGGCCTGTGTTGGACAAGCCGAGCGATCTGGCCGGACTACTGACGAATCTGCAACCGAACGACGTCCTGTTTATCGACGAGATCCACCGGCTGAACCCCATCGTGGAAGAGTACCTGTACTCGGCTATGGAGGATTACAAGATCGATATCATGCTCGACTCCGGCCCAAACGCCCGGACGGTACAGATCAAGCTTAATCCGTTTACCCTGATTGGCGCGACGACGCGGGCGGGTATGCTGACGTCTCCACTGCGGGCGCGGTTTGGCATTAGCTGCCGGTTAGAATATTACGACGCCCAGCTCCTTACGACCATTGTTCAACGGTCAGCGGCCATTTTGGGGACGCCTATCGACGAATCAGGTGCCTACGAGATTGCCCGTCGTAGTCGGGGTACACCACGTATTGCCAACAACCTGCTGCGCCGAACCCGCGACTTTGCGCAGGTGAAAGGAAACGGGTACATCAACGTCGACATTGCCGAGATTGCTCTGAGCGCACTCGATGTAGATCAGAATGGGCTGGATGATATGGACAACCGGATTCTGCTGACCATCATCGACAAATTCAAGGGCGGGCCAGTAGGGCTTACGACGATCGCAACGGCTTGTGGGGAAGAAGCCGAAACGATTGAGGAGGTATACGAGCCGTTTCTTATTCAGGAGGGTTTTTTGAAGCGGACCTCACGCGGTCGGGAAGCGACGGAAAAGGCGTACATGCACTTAGGCATTGTGCCGCACTATAAAACCGGTGAGTTATTCGGTTAATAAAAAAGCCCTCTACGCAGAGGGCTTTTTTGTTGGCCGTTGACAGGTAACGGGTTTAACTTTCTAGTTAAGAATTTTGCTCTTATAAATACAATCGATTATCTCGGATACGGCCGTGTCGACAAGATAGTAGTAGATATTTTTTCCACTACGTCGAATATCCAATATGCCTTTGTCGCGCATATTAATCAGATGGTGGGAAATCAGAGACTGTTCCGCGTTCAGATTTTTATAAATCGTGGATACGTTCAGTTCTTTGTTATCATTCAGCATTTGAATGATTTTGATTCGCAATGGGTGAGCGACGGCCTTAAGTACATAAGCCGCTTTGTCAATACGTTTATCGTCGTCCATAACCTTATCAGTAGCCATACAAGAATGAGATTGTCAGGTGTGATACGTAGGCAAGATAAGTCAAAAAGCGTCATACTTTATGGACTAACACGCTGAAAGTGAGCGTTTCTTATTTAAAGGTAAATTTGTATCCTATTGGGGCATGTAAACTTGTTAATGGATTAGGTTTCTGATAAATATAGTAGTAAGATTTACTCATAAATGATATCTATAATCCATAACAGACAATCAGTTAACGGGCGGCTGTGTTGCCTGGCCGATTACCCCGCCATCCAATCAGAAATACGCCGGTAAGTACCAACAACGTACCCACAATTTGTTCTGTACTGATACGCTCGTGAAGGATCGTACTTGATAACACAATTGTAAATATTGGCCCCACACTACCAATAATGGATGCATTTCCGGAACCAACCCGTTTAATGCCTTCGGTAATCATGAATGTCGGAATTACTGTCACGAAAATGCCCATGCCTAGGCCCAGCCCATAAATGGGCATTGGATAATGGTCAATCTGCAAGCCATTCTGGACCAGGCAATGAATAACTGTCGGCACTGTGGCTGCCATCATAGCGTAACAGGTATAGCGCTGAGAGCCAACGTGGGTAATCATGCGGTCGCTGCCGACCAGATAAACTGCATACACCAAACCGCTTAAAATAACCCAAAAGGCACCCAGGACAACGTCTCGTTGCGAAGAGGTTTCAATGTTGCCAATAAAGGCGATGAATATACCGGCGTAGGTAAGACCAAGTGCCAGCAGCTGCAACCGCGTAACCCGTCGGCCAAAGGCATTCATGAGCAGCACAAAGGTGGGATACGTAAACAGCAGAATCCGCTCCAGACTTGCTGTGATGTAAACCAAGCCCAGGAAGTTAAAGAAGCTGGCGCAATAATAGCCTGTAATTCCCAGGGCTGCCAGGGTTAGCCATTGCCGTGTTGTAAGCTGAACAGGAGGATATTTTTGGGCCAGGTTTAGCGCAATACCGATGTAGAAAGGTAAAGCAAAAAGCATACGTAACGTGAGCAGCGAAATCGCGTCGATTTCATACTGATACGCCAGCTTGATCAGAATCCCTTTTGTTGCGAAGCAAAAAGCCGCTAGAAACACCAGAAAGGCACCAAGCCAATAGCGTGTACGGGTAGACTGCGGCAACATGGACAAATTTATCCCGCCAGCGATGACCTAAATCAGCGCTGGCGGGACGTAACATTTATTTCTGGCGGAAAAACAAGGTTAGCGGAACACCCGTAAAGTCGAAATGGGCCCGGATTTTATTCTCCAGAAAGCGCTGATAAGACTCCTGAACGTACTGCGGCAGATTGCAGAAAAATACAAACGTCGGTGAAGGAGTAGGCAGCTGAAGCATATACTTAATCTTGATCATCTTGCCTTTCATTGAAGGCGGAGGATACCTCTCAATTTCAGGCTGCAAGGCTTCGTTCAGCTTCGAGGTCGCTATGCGCTTGCTCTTGTTTTCGTAGACTTCCATTGCCTTTTCCATAACCTGGAAAATGCGCTGTTTTTCGTGGACAGACGCGAAGATGATGGGCAGATAGTCGATCGGCATCATGCGCTCGATCATCTCTTTCCGCAACACATCGGCAGTCCGGTGGTCTTTTTCAACGGCGTCCCATTTGTTGACCATGATGACTACGCCTTTTTTTACTTTAACCGCCTGACCAATGATGTTCAGATCCTGAGCCTCCAGACCACGCGTAGCATCGAGCATGATAATGCATACATCAGACTCTTCCATGGCCTTGATCGACCGAAGCGTAGAGTAGAACTCGATGTTATCCTGAATCCGGGCTTTACGACGAATACCAGCGGTGTCCGTCAAAATAAAATCTTTCCCGTACGCTTTGTAACGGGTATTGATCGCGTCGCGGGTGGTACCGGCAATGTCGGTTACGATACTACGTTCCTGGCCAGTCAATACGTTCAAAAACGAGGATTTCCCGACGTTAGGACGGCCCAGAATTGCGATACGGGGAATGCCCGCATCCGGATCTTCTACTCCCTGTATCTGAAAGTGCTTTACCACTTCATCCAGTAGGTCGCCGGTACCGCTGCCGGTCATCGACGAAATTGGATACGGATCACCTAACCCTAACCCATAAAATTCGACCGCACTATGAGTTCGATCCGAAGTCTCAGCTTTGTTGGCAACCACGTATACCGGCTTCTTTGTCCGACGTAGTACGTCCGCAAAATCTTCGTCTAAACCTGTTATACCAGTTTGCGTATCAACGACGAACAACAGAACGGTCGACTCCTGGATTGCAATTTCCACCTGCTCGCGAATTGACTCTTCAAATACGTCTTCCGAGCCAACCACATAGCCGCCAGTATCGATAACGGTGAAATACTTGTCGTTCCATTCCGCTGTACCGTAGTGGCGGTCACGGGTAACACCACTCTGATTATCCATAATGGCCTGCCGCTGTTCCGTCAACCGGTTAAACAGCGTGGACTTGCCCACATTTGGGCGGCCAACTATTGCAACAATATTTGCCATTTCTTAAAAGGAGTGAGGAGTGAGGAGCGAGGAGTGAGAATGCTCTGGTTAAAATGCTTACATCAGCCATTCTCACTCCTCGCTTTTCACTCCTGATGCTTATTCATCATACCCTAAACGCTTGAGCATACGCTCTTTCTGACGCCAGTCGGGTTCTACTTTAACGAATTGCTCTAAGAATACTTTTTTGCCGAAGAAGCGTTCCAGTTCCTCGCGGGCCATGATGCCCGTTTTTTTGATCATCTTACCGCCTTCTCCGAGCAGAATTGCGCGTTGTGTGGCGCGTTCAACCAAAATCTCGGCCTGAATCACAATGATGTCTTCTTTCTCTTTAAAGCCAGTTACGACGACTTCACTGCTGTACGGGACTTCCTTTTTGTAATTAAGAAAGATTTTTTCCCGGATGATTTCGGATGCGAAAAAGCGCTCCGGCTTATCGGTCAGCTCGTCTTTCGGGAAGTAAGGCGGATGCTGAGGCAAGCGGCTGATAATGCCCTCAAATACGCGGTCAATGTTAAAGCCGTTCAAGGCAGAAATAGGCATAATTTCCTGCGCGTTGAAATGCTCCTGCCAGTACGTAATCTTCTCTTCAACCTGCTCCTGCGTGGCCTGATCAATCTTATTAATCAGCAACAGGACAGGTACTTCCGATTTTTGAAGCCGCTGAATAACGTCGTTCTCGTCGTGCTGCTCAAAGATGTCTGTGACAAACAGCACCACATCGGCATCTTCCAGCGAGCCACGTACAAAGCTCATCATAGATTCATGAAGCTTATACTGAGGCTTTATAATACCGGGCGTGTCGGAGTAAACGAGCTGGAATTCCTGACCGTTATGGGTTCCGTTCAGAATACCCATAATGCGGTGGCGGGTGGTTTGCGCTTTGGAGGTGATGATCGATAATCGTTCGCCAACCAGTTGATTCATCAGCGTTGATTTACCAACATTCGGTTTGCCAACGATGCTGACGAAACCGGCCTTGTGATCGGCCGGAAAATTTTCTACAGATTTTGTGTTCATGCGTAGGTGATCCCACTAATTGATTTTCAGTGGCTTTAGCAAACAACTCCCTGCTGGAAAAAAACGTTTCCGGCAGGGAGTAAAACTTTTTTTGACAAAGGTAGTTGTTTATTTAGAAAGTCGCCGTACTTTTGCAGTCCAAACATCGCGGGATGGAGCAGTTGGTAGCTCGTTGGGCTCATAACCCAAAGGTCGCTGGTTCGAGTCCAGCTCCCGCTACTAAAGTAAAGCCACTGGTTGCCAGTGGCTTTTTGTGTTTATTTAACTGCACCTAACATAACCTGTACCAATCCGGTTTACATCATCTAACTACCACCACTCAACGTTAGGTGACCATTTTTCGAATTATATCCAACCGGGCTTGCCTGTTCATCTCCTGTTTGGCAATAGCAGCCTCCAGCGCTTTTGCGCAAACCGAGGCCGAGGCACCCATATCCAATCAACCGGGTATCTATTTTCCGCAAGCTCCCCAACCGGGTGAGTGGCATAAATCAATAGGGTTAATCTTCACCACGACACCACCCGAACTAACCGAAGAAGTTAGAGTGAGTGTGCCAGCTATTGATGTCAACTTACAACGTGGCTTAACGAAGCATTTGTTTGCGGTAGGTCGGCTGCAAACCCAAATCGTGCAAAGTAGCTTAACACTTGGTGCTCGCTGGGCTACGCCGATCACGACTAAATTATTCGCATCGGCGGGTTATGAGGTATCGGGCTGGTTCGGGGCGCTTAAGATCAAAGACGTATTCAATAGTCAGGCTTATGGCGTACAAAGCTTTCCAAACATATCGGTAGGGTATCGACTGACAAAGGATTTGCAGCTGACCGTTCGGTCGGAGGCTATAATTGATCTATACTACCGGTCGAGCGTCGGTACATTAGCTGTGGAGGATAAGCGGGCAAGCTTCAATGGCGTTGCTTTCTCATTTATACTTGAACAGCCCTTTTATGATAAGCGGCACGTAACGCTCGGGCTCCGGGCGGCCTATTCAAACTTTAACTGGCAGTTCTGGTCACTCTACGATACGTTTGATCGAGACTTGTTTTATCCTCAACTTTTTTTCGCATTTATTCTGTGAAACAGACGTATTATCTGGTTATATGTTGCCTGTGGTTGCTGGTAGGAGGATGCCGGAAACAATACGAATCCCCCGTACCTTACGCGTTTGTGAATGAATCCGGAGCAGGGCATTTTACCAAGCCTATTCGTACTATGATGGAAGGAGTGTATGCTGTTTCGGATGGGTCGACCCGCTTCGGGAGCCAGGTGGCCCTGAAATGGACGTACTTGCTGAATGGAACGGACACTACTCACTACGTATCCATTTTCTCGGGTGTAGACGCTACGTTCTTTAACCTCGAAGGACAGCGGACAAAGGATAGTTTAGTGATCGGCGGTTATTGGCGAAAGCTCGTAAATACGGCAACCGGGCAGGTTCGCTTTACCCTCCGGACCAAACGGAATGGACAGTTTGTTGCTTTTGCGGATAGCTTAGCTGATAATGACACGCTTGTGCTGGATGGCGCCTTCGGTGAGCAGACCGCTGCTCCTTCCCAAAAGCTTACCTTGACCTACCAGCGCCCGTTAAATACAAAGCCATTTTCGATCATGGCCCACCGGTCGGGTGGGCGCACCTCCGATTTGCTGCCTGCCTCAGAAAACTCGATTGAAATAATCAAGCTAGCTTCCAGGCTGGGCGCAACCGGTATTGAACTGGATGTGCGCTATACGAAAGACGGTGTTCCAATCCTGTATCACGACAACACACTCAATCTCCGGCTTATCCAGAAAAATGGGTTGGAGGGATCCGTTGAGTCATATACGTATCAGCAACTGCAAACGTTTGTCCGGCTCATCAACGGAGAGAAGATACCCACGCTGGAAGAAGCGTTAGAAACAGTTGTCAACAGTACGCCCCTCGAATTTGTGTGGCTCGATACCAAGTATATTGGGCCAATGGATAAAGTGCAGGCCATTCAGCAGAAGTATCGACAATGGGCTCTGGCCGCCGGACGTAACGTACAAATTGTAATCGGACTACCGAGCCAGGAAGCTGTTGACTCGTACCGGGCACTGGCCAATAAGGAAGATACGCCCATTTTATGCGAGTTAGATACCGCTATCACCCAGTCGCTGGGTGCTCGTATATGGGCACCTCGCTGGACACTCGGTCCGCAGACGAGCGAAGTGGAGGCTATGCAGGAAGCGGGCCATACGGTATTTGTCTGGACGCTCGACGAACCAAAGTTCATTGAGGAGTTTATCAATCAGGGCCGTTTCAACGGAATACTGTCAAACTATTCACCGGTTGTTGCGTATTACCATTATGTCGGTCAGTAACTCTATGGCACACTACGTACGCATACTTGGCTGCTTGATCGTTCTGCTTGGAACTTATGCAGGTACCAAGGCGCAAACGGCCGCAGCAACCGATTCACTGACGGCGAAGCCAAAGCGGGATCCGTATAACCTTGTGTTGATAGGAGGCTGTGGCGTCGCCTATTATGGGGCGCAGCTGGGGGTTCCATCTACGCTCGACCGGGTGATTTTTAAACGCTTTGGCACTCCGTTTACATTTCGGGCGATGTGGTACCCTGATCACCGGTTACGGATTGGCCTGGAAACGGGATGGACACCTATGTATTCGTACCAGGGTGCATCGGCCAATCAAGCAGCAGGCGTATCGGTGTCGGCAATACCGGTGCTGATTGTTTTCTCGATGCCATTGGCCTGGTTAAGTGGCACAGAACGTAGTTTAGCCCGGCGACTGTCGATAACCGGTGGAACGGGGGCTTATCTGATTCAGTCGGAGTTAAATTACGAAGGAAGGGTGACATCCAATCGATTAAGCGTTGGCTGGATGGCCGCAGCGGCTTATACCCAACCCATCAATCGCCGGTTTCGGTTGGCTACTGAAGTAAAATGGCTCAACGCTACGGCTACTAACGACGCCAACTTTTCGTTACAACTGCAATTGGTATGGCGCGCATTTTCATGGTAAGTGAATTAGAGTATGATGGAAGACGACAAAAAAACAGATATTCTGTTCCTGAGCGATACGCAGGCCCCCATGTGGGTTGAGCGTTTAGTGCTGCGGGCGCATCAGAATACAAAAGCAACGATGGCTATTTTTTCCGAGATCATCCGGTTAAAGCCACCGGTGCTGTATTGGCTTGGTGACATTGTTTCGCTGGGTTATCGGAACAATAAATGGCGGATAATCGACCAGTTCTTGGCAAACTGCACCGAAGTAGGTACGGCGGTGTATGCCATTATGGGCAATCACGACGTAATGGGCAGGCCCCGTAAAGGAGCCCGCAACTTTCAGAAGCGGTTTCCGGAGCATAGCCCAACGGGTTATTTACAGAAGACGGGCGATGTAGCGGTGGTGATGCTGAATTCAAACTTTCATACGCTTTCGGCGGCTAATTTAGTGAAGCAGCAAACCTGGTACGAGCAAACGCTGGCTGATCTTGATGCCGACCCAGCTATAGCGGTCGTCGTTGTAACCTGCCACCATGCTCCCTATTCAAACAGTAAACTGGTTGGATCATCGAAGCTGGTACAGCAGCGGTTTGTGCCGCCTTATATCAGATCGGCCAAAGCTCAACTGTTCATTACCGGGCACTCACACGCATTTGAGCGCTACCGATTTGAGAATAAAGAGTTTTTGGTGATTGGTGGGGGAGGAGGGCTACGACAGCCCCTGAACCTGTCACCCAGTCGGTTACCTGATCTGGCTACAACCTACAAACCTTTGTTTCATTACCTATCAGTTCGGCGCGAAGGCGATGGATTGGCTTTGACTTCGTACTGTCTGAAAAACGACTTCTCGGGCTTCAAAGAAGGGTATAGTTACCAGATTGCTACCGCTACTGAGGTGGCGAGTCAGGGGAGTTGAACGGCACGGTAGTAGACAGGTATAACGAAGCGAATTAACTTTCTGATTTTTAGTGATTTATTTTGCCTTTGTTTAAACTTTATCGGTAATGTTGGTCTTTTATATACAAAGTACCGAGACTGCGTAATTAATTGACTACCTTATGCCGATGAAAACAATCAAACGTTTTTTTAACAAGCTCGACGTACTGTTTCGGGCGACAGACATCGGTACGTATTTCGTTCCTATGTTTCGGCCTATGGTTACCGAACAGGAGCGTTTATATCCGGCCGTAATTCTCCAGCCAATACAGGTAGAAGACCAACTACAGCCTATTTTTCTGAGATCGTCTGCTAAACGGAGCGCGGGTTTATGACTACGCCCCCGGATGAGCAGCGTAAGTCGCGTCTAAATCGCCTGCATCAGTTACTGGAGTCGGATGTATTTGACCAGAACCGTGTCGATGACGGTGCCTGCGAGCGAGCCTTCGTCGAACTTATTCCTTTGTTGAATGATGTTTTGCAGCAGTCCGAAGCAGCTGGGCAACGGATCGACTTCACAAAAGAGGTTGGCGTAAACGGTAAAATTCAGGACATTACGTCGCTGGTACACGGCTTAAACGAGCAACTTATTGCTGAAAAGAATGCCCTGAATACCGGTTCCATAAGCCAGTTTAACTGCTATCATAACGCAGGTACGGGCTATTTTGCCAATGGCGTGTTCTTCACGGTTGACTACGATGAGGAAGTTGCTTTCTTCGTGGATAAGCAACGTATTTACCTCAACAGACACATCAAGAGAGCCTTGCAGGAGGCTGAGTATTATCTAGCCAAAGAATCGGTTCCGATCACTAACCTCTGACGTTGAAGCGCGGCCTTACTGCTCGTTTATAGTACCCGCGCCAAGTTCCGACAATAGAGTCTGCCAATATTGGGTTACAGCCGGGTTATTCTCTTTTACCGATGCGTTTGGCTCGAACGGTAAAATGAGGGTAATCTCGGGGCTCCCAATGGTATACCGCTTAAGTTGTCCGGCATCGGCCTTTGCCCATTCGTCGGCCTGGGCGTTATCTTTTGGCGGCTTCACCTGAAAATCCCGGCGGTCGGCTCCTTTAACGCTTTCGATCATGTCGCTCAGGTAATATACTTTTACCGTAGCCCCAGATTCGTTCGCCTTGGCAATAACGGGCAGACTGGCCCATATATCCGTCTCCTGATTCGACGCACCCGCATTCTGAGCTAATAACTGTTGCAAAACCCGCTGACGAATCTGTGCTTTTTCCCGACTTAACATCAGATTGAATTCTGTTTCGGCGGCTTCGCGGTCAGTTGGGCTGGCGGCACTAAGATCTTCCAATTCAGTACGTGTCGTTACGTTCAGCGCCCGCGCTTTCGAGGTGTTTTCGTGGATGAAATACACATCCAGTCTGTCGCCTTTCTGCCGGATGTTCTGTTCAATAATATCGGCAATGGCCTGCTGATATTTCTGCGCGACAAACGCTTTGTTGACGTTCACGCTACGTGTCTTATCCAGGAAGATCAGTGTGTAGGTTGGCTCGTCGGTTGTTATGGGCTTGTCATTGTCAGAAGAGCAGGATTGCAGGAAAAGACTGCACAGCAGAACGCCAAAGACGCACACCGTTCTTAGCGAATAGATGTGGTTCGCTGAACGATACGTTGCTGGATTTTTCGTGATCAAATTGACTAGTTGCATACGTTTACTGCACTACTTTCGCCTGTAACGTACTGTACGCAGGCGCGTTGTGATTCCAATCGTCGGTTATAAGCGTTTTCTTTAAAACCGCGCGCGAGGTCAGAAGGTTGTCTTTGCTCCGATAGGTTTCTTCCCAGCCCACAATCTTATGCGGAAATTGATTGTCAAAGACAAGCATCAGTGTACGGTCGTCGGAGGGGTATGATATGGTGTAGGCCGTAAGTTTTTTTCCCGGATACAAAATTCCCTGATAAGGGCTCACTTTAGCGTTCGCTACTAACGGATGGAGCTGTTTATGACGTAATCGGGCCGTCATTGTACCCGGGATCAGGTGAATTTCGCCCGTGGGCAATCTGCCCGGATTGAGCCGGATGCGGTTCCAGAGTTCGTCTTCCAGCATTGCCTTTTCCAGCGTATACGCTTCGTCCACTTCGTTCTCAACATACGACCTACCACTCACCTGGTAGCCATTGTTACGGTAATTAAGCTGTACGTAGCTGTGCCCATTCCAATCCTGGCCCGACGTACTAACTTTCAACGTATTCGAATATGGAGACAGTTGACCAGCACTAATAGGGGTAAAAACAGAGGTGGAAAGCGAATAATCGGAGAGTCCGGCTGTGAATTTTTTGAGCAGGTTTGTTTTCAGAACGGGTATGGATCGGTCATGGCCTTCCGGCGTTTGCGCTTGTACCTGTTTATCAGTTCGAAAGTCTTCGGTCGCGAAAATCAGCACGGCTTCGCCAGGATTTAAGGTGCCAGACTCCGCCTGTTCAAGCTTGTACGTGTTTACTTCCGCTTTTCCGGTAGCCCAGTACTTAGCGAAATTAGCTGGTGGAACTGCCTGTGTAATCGACGCTGCGGATGGGTTGCTCTGAAAGACAGTTGCTTTCAGAGCAAACGCAAACACCGTAGCGAGGGCTAGCACAATAAGCAGGAAATTTTTTTGGATGAACATACGGCACGTACAAATTCGATCCGACAAAAGTCAGGCAGTTTCGCTTATCTTACAACTATTTAGCACCCAGATCTTCTTACGATGCAGTTACGACTACCCTTTATTTGGTTCTTCTTAGTTATGTGCTGTAGCCTGGTGACAGCACAGGTTGAGAAAGCGCCCCCGCGCCGTGAAGGCGAAGGACCGTTTGGGCGGCTGATCATTCGAGGTGTTACGTTGATTAACAGCACAGGGGCACCACCAATCGGTCCCGTCGATATTGTGGTCGAGAAAAACCGGATCGCTCAGATTCGGCAGGTTGGCTATCCCGGCGTGGCTATTGATCCGCAAAGCCGCCCAAAGGCTGCAGCGGGTGATAAAGAACTCAACTGCGAGGGTATGTATCTGATGCCCGGCTTTGTCGATATGCATGGGCATATTGGCGGTCAGGAGCAGGGCGCGAACGCTGAGTATGTGTTCAAGCTTTGGCTTGGTCACGGTATCACTACCATTCGCGATCCATCGTGCGGGAACGGATTGGACTGGGTGCTTGAACACCGGACCAAGAGTGAACGTAACGAAATTACGGCTCCGCGGATCAAAGCGTATACGGTGTTTGGTCAAGGCGTAAAAGAGCCGATCAATACGCCGGAGCAAGCGCGGGCCTGGGTGCAGCAGAACGCCGAAAAAGGAGCTGATGGTATTAAATTTTTCGGGGCTGAACCCGCTGTGTTCCGGACGGCTTTAGATGAGAACAAGAAGCTGGGGCTGCGATCGGCTTGTCACCACGCGCAGCTTGAGGTCGCCCGAATGAATGCGCTGGCTACGGCTAAAGCGGGCCTGACGACCATGGAGCACTGGTATGGTTTACCCGAAGCTTTGTTTGAGGATAAGACGATTCAAAGCTATCCGGCAAACTACAATTACAACAATGAGCAGAACCGGTTTGAGGAAGCGGGTAATCTCTGGCAGCAGGCGGCTAAACCGGGTACCGATCGGTGGAATAAGGTTATGGACGAGTTGATTGCCCTAGACTTTACGCTCGATCCAACTTTTAACATTTACGAAGCGAACCGGGAGCTGATGCTGGCCCGACGTGCCGAGTGGCACGACGACTATACCCTGCCCAGCCTCTGGCGATTCTACGGACCCAGCCGAATTTCGCACGGGTCGTACTGGCACAACTGGGGCACCGAGCAGGAGGTAGCCTGGAAAAAGAATTACCAGCTTTGGATGGCCTTCATCAATGAATATAAGAATCGGGGAGGTCGCGTTACGGCCGGATCGGATTCTGGCTTTATTTATCAGCTTTATGGATTCGCGTACATCCGCGAGCTTGAGCTTTTGCGCGAAGCCGGGTTTCATCCGCTTGAGGTAATTCGGGCGGCTACGTTGAAAGGCGCTGAAGCGCTCGGAATGTCGGATCAGATCGGCTCGGTTGAAGTGGGTAAGCTGGCTGATTTCGTCATTATTGATCAGAACCCGCTGGCGAATCTGAAAGTGCTGTACGGAACGGGCGCTATCCATCTGAATGAGAAAAACCAGGTCGAGCGCGTCGGTGGTGTAACGTATACCGTGAAAGATGGCGTTGTCTACGACGCTAAAAAGCTGTTAGCCGATGTTCGCCAACTGGTCAGCGACGCGAAGCAGAAAGAAAATTTTGAGATCACTCAGCCCGGCGTCGCGCCCAAAGCCGGTAAAGTTGGCGGAGGAAACTAATCAGTGGGGTAAACTTTATCAACGATGAGCCCATTAAAAAAGAGTCCGGGTACTTGCAGTGCCCGGACTCTTTTTTTACAACACGTACTATTGCTTGTTACTATCAACCACTAGTCGCTGTTCGCGGTTGGCAACCTCCCAGGCGGTGTAAAACACCAGTCGGGCGCTACGTTCTGCCAGCTTGAAATCAATTTTCTCGACATCGTCGGTTGGTTTATGATAATCGGCGTGCAACCCGTTGAAATAGAAGATGATGGGAATACGGTGCTTCGCAAAGTTGTAGTGATCGGACCGGTAATAGATTCGCTGCGGGTCCTGCGGATCGTTGTACTTATAATCCAGTTCCATCTTGATGTGTTTTTGGTTCACATCCTCGCTGATCTTGTGCAGTTCGGAAGAAAGCTTGTCGGAACCGATCACGTAGATATAGTTATCTGATTTTCCCTGATGCAGATCGTCTACGCGACCTACCATATCGATGTTTAGGTCACAGACCGTATTGGCCAGCGGCAAAACCGGGTTCATGTCGGCGTAATATTCCGAACCCAGCAAGCCTTTTTCTTCGCCGGTTACGGTCAGAAACAAGATAGACCGACGCGGGCCCTGACCTGCGGCTTTGGCTCTGGAAAATGCCTGAGCGATCTCCAGCACCGAGACCGTACCAGAGCCATCATCATTAGCACCGTTATTAACCTGACCGTCCGGGTTGACACCGATGTGATCGTAATGAGCCGATATAATCATCACCTCATCTTTTTTGTCGGTGCCTTCGATGTAGCCCAGAACGTTGGAAGACTGCACCTGCTCTTCAGTACGTTCGGCTTTTACGCTGACCTTACCCGTTAGTGACGATGGCGTTGGTTTAGCGGCCTGGGCAAGTTGATCAGCGGTCTGTTTCAACGTAGCGGCCTGCGTATTCAATAAAGCCGCAGCGGTTTCATTGGTGATCAGGAAAATGCCAACCGAACCAACGTTTTCGTTGCCGGATTTCAACCCAAGTCGATTAAACCGGCCTTGTAACGCACTCCGTTCGGAGAGTAAGCGTTTGAAATTTTCTTCGGATTCAGGCGAAACAATGAAAATCTGAGCGGCTCCTTTTTCTTTAGCCAGGGTAGACTTAGCACGCCAGCCGTTCGGTCCGCTCCATTTTGAATTCGCTCCCGAGTTGCTGAGGGCTTTAGGTTCACCCTCCAGCATGACGACCGCTTTGCCTTTAACGTCAATATTCGTGTAATCGTCGTAAGTCGCGTCCCCAATGCCGTAGCCCACGAACACGGTTTCATACGCTGTTTCCGTCGGTACGTTTAGCAGACCGTTAGTTGTGAAGTCTTTCAAATAGGCAAAACGTTTACCACCTGCGGTAACATAAAAATCGCCCCATGTCTTCCTGTAAAGCGTAAAGGGTTGCTGATAACCTGTTTTGCCATCGGCAGTTTTAACGATCGGTTTTAAGCCATTGGCGGCAAACTGCGCGGAAATATACTCTGCCGCCTTACGCTGACCGGGTGTTCCGGTTTCGCGGCCCTGCATGTCGTCGGCGGCCAAGATGCGGAGGTGTTTTTCAAGATCAGCAGCCGTAATGGTTTCGGCAAACTTCTGTTGTGCGTGGCTTACTAAAGGCAGGCTAACTAAACCTGCTATACCCACTAGTTTTGAAAATCTCATTTAGGTAATGAATCAGATAATAAATTATTTCTAGTTTGTCAATTCTTGGGAGGTAAGTCCTAATCAACTAACGAATATCACAAGCCATTTAGTAGGTCGTTTAGGCTGTTTGCTTGTTGAGTTGAGTAGAGCGGTGTTTAAGCAAAAAGGGGATAATCAAAAAACTGACGCTGCTCAATAGCAGATTTATACCAAAGCCAATAGCATGCATAAACGTAGCTACAATAACGCTATCCGTTTCTTTCATTCCATACAGAATTAATACCCGGCTGACTAAGAAATGATACGTACCTAAGCCGCCTTGTGTCGGTACGGCCAAACCGCCCAGGGAGCTAACTGTCAGAACGGTTAGCGCGGCTGTTGGCGGTAAGAAAACCGTTTGAGCCGATGCAAAGAATAACGCGTAGGTAATGCTAAACGATAAGACATAACTGCCTATCGTTAGCGCTATAAACAACTTCGGTCGTTTGAGCTGACGAATGCTTAAAAACCCTTTCCCAATATTACGTCCAATGGCTACTGCCCGTACAACCCATCGGTGTTCTTGAAACGCTTTAGTTTTGACCAACCAGAATATAAGGGCAATACTGATTGCCAGTAGAAGTAAGCCGCTTATAAGCAGGTTTATACCTGACTTGCCTTCAGGTGTAAACCTGCTCGCAACCGGAGTGAGAAGGTTTGTGATGTACTGCCCAACGCGCTTAAACTCAAACAAAAAAGTTAAGCCCACCAGAACAATTAACATTATTACATCAATGACACGTTCGGCTACAACAGAACCAAGGCTTTGGGCTAATGGAACGCCATCGGTACGCTGTAACGTACCGCAACGCGTTAACTCACCAGCACCAGGCACGATCATACTAGCCATAGTGCCAGCCAGCAAGGCAACGGTCGTACGAAAAAAGGATGGGTGATAGCCGAGCGCTTGTAAAGTAAGTCGCCAGCGAAGGGGCCGAACGATAAAGTATAGGCTTGTAAGACCTGCGACAATGAATAGCCAGCGGTAGTTTGCCCGATGAAACTGCTCCGCCAGTTGAGCTAAAGGTACATCTTTCAATACGTACCATAACAGCCCGATTGCCAATAGAATCGGCAGAATCTGCCGGGCAAACACCTTATCCATACGGGCAAATTAACTAAATTTAGAAAGGAAACCACCCTGCCTTGCCAGACTGGCACGGTATTAGTAAGTTTGATTGAGTAGATCATCGAGCAAATACTGACCCATAAATAGTTTACCCCATAGCCTCAATCATGTCAAAGAAAAAGAAAGGCGAGCCTACAGTTATAACATCCCGTATAGAAAAAAAGCAATCAGCTTCCGCTTCGACTTTACTGACAGCTAAGCTTGAACAAAACGATAAATCTGAGGCCAAAGAATCATTCGAATTAATTCGCTTTGATAGACGAGTCAAGTGGTTTATTGGTATTTGTGTAGGATTGTTTGTGCTGCTGACGTTGCTCAAGATCAATTATTCGTCAATAGGTATGTGGAATACCGTTATGCCTGATGGCTCAGACGCCAAACGTGGCATATTATCGGGTAAACCGAGGCCTATACGGATTGATGAATGGGGGGTCCTTACCCCATTTATGTTATCACAAGCGCACCAAGGCTTTCCACTTGAGAACCCGGCGATTGGTGGCGAAAAAGTGGCCTTAGTTGGTTATTTCCCAATAAAGCACTTTGTCTCCTTTTTCAGACCTGACTATTGGGGGTTTTATCTATTTGATGTTGAACACGGCTTTGCCTGGCGCTGGAACTTCATTTTGTGTTTTGGACTAATTTCCGTTATGCTAACTTTTATGCTCCTAACTCGCAATCAGTTCTGGCTTTCTGTGCTGGGAGCCTTCTGGTTAGTTTTTTCGCCGGGTCTAGCGTGGTGGTCATTCTTCTTTTTAACAAGTATTTACTCCGGATTTGGCATGTTAGTCGCTTCGGCTTACATGTTTTTCTCTACTAAAACTAAAAGTATTCTCATTGCGGGCGTTCTGTTTTTCTGGTGCTTTGCCATGTTTGCTTTAACGCTGTACCCGCCTTATCAGGTACCCCTGGGTTATCTGCTCTTGTTTCTGTTAACTGGGTACACTTGGCAGCACTTTAACAAACAGCTTCTGTTAAATAAAGTATGGTTGAAGCTGGGCGTTTTTGCGCTGGCCTTTCTGGCAATGGGGGCTATTTTTTATGCTTATTACCTGGATGCTAAATCAACGATCGACGTCATGTCTAATACCGTTTATCCCGGTAAACGTAGTGAAACAGGCGGTACTGGATTCATTGCAAACTGGTTTTCGGAGTATTATGCAGGCTGGCTACTCAATGATCAACTGTTCCCGAAAAACTGGCTTAATATATGTGAGTTGTCACATTTTATTACGTTCACGCCCGTCATTGCTGTTTGCACATTAATCTATTTTGCCAGTACTCGGAAAGTTGATCCATTATTAGCAATTACTTTAGTTTATGTTCTGATTTTGCTGATTTGGATTGAAGTTGGATTTCCGGCTTTCCTGGCGAAAGCAACCTTACTCGACGTTAGTCCAACGCGTCGGACTCAAATTCCTTTTGGTATTGGTAACGTAGTGCTGGCAGTTCTGTATCTAGGCTACATACATTCTAAAAAAATTAAGGTTAGCGGAATCGTGGCAGCTTCCCTTAGTGTGGGCGTTGTTGGATTTATGGTGTATGCCGCTTGGTTAAATTTAAAAGATGCGGAAGGCTTCTATAAATCTCACCAACTGTTTTTGCCTACCCTCTTTTTCATGGGGCTAAATTTTCTGCTATTACCGATTAGTAACTTTCAATACAAAGAAGTGGCTGTTGCTGGCGCCGTAGCGCTCTTTACACTGCCCAACTTAAAAATCAACCCGGTCAGTAAAGGCATGGCTCCTATCACAGAAAATGCACTGTACCAAAAAGTACGGGAATTGCACTTACAGGAACCTAAGGCCCGGTGGGTGGTGCTTGGAAACCAGTACATTACGTATCTAGTGACAGCGACAGGGGTCAATCAATTAAGTGGTGTAAAGAATCAGCCCGATTTTAAGACCATGCGCGTATTAGACCCAACGGCTAAACGCGACTCGGCCTACAACCGGTATGCTCATACGGTATATAATACATACATCGATCCTGTTCATCCTGATACTGTTATTATACAAAACGGATTTGAGGATGGTTATCAGGTAGCACTCGACCCTTGTTCTTCAAAACTTAGGAAGCTGAACGTGCGGTATGTCATTTTTGACCGTACTCCTCAGCCGGTTGAAATTCGATGCATGAAGCAAGTTGCAAAATTGGGTGGTATCGAAATTTATCGGACTAATGACTAATAAGGTTTTCATTCTGATCCCTTCTTTCAATGAAGGCAAAGTCATTCGCCAGACAATCCGGTCGTTAGGGGAGCAGTATACTATTGTACTCATTGATGATGCCTCTACTGATGACACTGCTGGAGCCGTACGTGATTTACCTATTTATTACCTGCGTCACGACATCAATCTTGGACAGGGGGCCGCTCTACAAACCGGAATGGACTTTGCCCTTCAGCAAGGGGCTGACGTTGTAGTGCATTTCGACGCAGATGGGCAACATAATGCAGCTGACATTGACCGATTTATTAATATTTTAGAAACTCAAAAAGTTGACGTTGTATTAGGCTCTCGATTCATGCGTCAGGAGGATTTGCTGGCTATACCACGTTTACGGCGCTTGTTGTTACGTATTGCACGAATTATCAACGGGTTGCTCACTGGATTATGGCTATCTGACGCTCATAACGGCTTTCGGGTTATGAACCGACAGGCGTTGCGGACTATCCAGTTAAAAGAAAATAGGATGGCTCACGCTACCGAGATATTAATGCAGATAAGACGGCAGCAATTACGATATATTGAATACCCGACCCACATAGTGTACACCGAGTACTCCCAGGTGAAAGGGCAACGTTGGCAGGGGGCGATCGATATTTTAATTGATGTATTTATTAACAAATACTTCCGCTAATGTTTACGGACCTTCATATTACGTTTACGCCAATTCAGCTGCTGCTGTCTGTATTGTTGCTGGTTGTAGCTGTAGCCTCGTTGAGGCTTTTTAGAAATCGCCTGCTTTACCGGTTATTTTTTGTCGCTATTGTATTAACGGGTATTCTGTTTGTGGCTGTCCCCGAGTTGCCATATTACTTAGCGAATCGATTAGGAGTCGGTCGTGGTGTTGACTTGGTATTTTATTTACTTTTTACCGGTTTTTTGTTGCTAATAGCGGTGTTATATCGTCGATTATTACAACACGACGTTATTCTTACGCAAATTATAAGGCAAAATGCCATTAATAATTACAAAAGCCTTCGCTTAACTAATAAAACGTTAAAGGATTAGCCAAACAAGTTCTATAATCTGCAAGGCAAAAAACAGTTCTACATACGAGCCCAATAGAAGGGAGCAATTCGGTCGTTAAGGGCAGATTGTTCTGCAAACCACTGTTTAGGTGCGGTAATTACACGGTCGGTTGCTGGGTTAAGCCAGGCTCCCCACCAACTGAATGAGCTGTTTGCTACGATAGCATGGCGACATAAACTCATCAGATACATATCCTGCCAACTGTCGGCCCCTTTATTATGACTGACGAACGTGGCAGGAAAAAATAAACCTCCCAACTCCTGTTTAACCCAGTCGGGATCATCTGAAAAAATAAAGAATTGAGCGCCTGATACTCGTTGACGGAGGTATTCGGCCGAGCGGTGATAATACGCTTTATCACAAACGCCATGGCGTCGGTTAGCCATAAGGTTGGTTATATAGTCGCCCCTGCGTACGTGCACAAATGTGGCGCTTTGGCCCGATATAATGCTTTCAGCAACCACCGCAGTCTGGTCAGAAAGACGCTTTTTGAAAACTAGTTGTTTTCGCAATGCTTCTTCTTCTGCCTTAAAATAATCTTCGGACTGCCAATAACCAAAACATAAAGCATCGTACGTTGGCCCGTCAAAATTTATTTGATCTGGCCGAGCAGATTCGCGTAGTAAAACAGCTTGTCGGCCAGGCAACAAGGTGCGGCTTAGGCATCGGAGCGTATCATATAGTGAAGCCTTTATAGTCGGTAACCCAAAAATATCTAATTCGTACTGTCTGGGCGTATAATTTCGGAGCCTAGCTAAGGAATGACTTTCTAGAAAGTGGTGCTCCAATCGTAGCTCGGTTTGTAGTTGTCGAGACAGTTTAAAACCGAAGGCGTACTGAAATAACTGATTACCTAATCCCCCCGCAAGTATAGAGATGACCATAAGCGCTTATGCCTCGAATTCGAATTGATAGTTTGAATGCCAACGTCTGAATTGTTTGCCCCTCCATACTAAACGGCTAGCTTGTGTTCTTGTAAACCGGTCTTAAGAATGTGAATCAACCTTTTATTCACATTTAAGAGTTGCTATTCTCTTGTAAACTTCTGCACGCCTTTAATCAGATCGTCTAATCATTTCAAAAATGCCGCATCCATAGTTACAACCAAAGTTAGCTTGAGCTGCCTCAGAGCACCAATCCGCGTCTTCTACAAATTGCTCATTGTCATCAATATATGAGAAACGTTTTATGACGTAGTCCGTAGTAAACAAGTTAGCTAGGTAGTTAATTGAGAACACCCGATGTGCATTATACACGATTCCTTGAGGGCCAATTGGCGATGAAAAGTAAAACGTGCCTCCCGGTTTAATGATTTGTCGAATGTTATTTAAGGCTTTGATATGGCCATTGGCGTCAATTGGATCGCCGTAACGACCGAGGCCAAAATGCTCAATAGCGTGTAGGGCAGAGATAGAATCGGTTGAATGAACAAGATCCGCTGGTAGATTCATCAGATCCGCCTGACGAAAGCTAACGTTAGGAATTAATCGGGATAAAGGTCTGATATCAATGATTTCGATAGGTCTATATGAAGCAACATGACCAACGAATCCGTCAATACGAGAACCGATGTCTACATGCTTAACCGGATTGTTTTTGAAAATGCGCTGAGCTACATACAGGTCTTGTTGAAAATAATGCTTTACTAACTCACCACTTTCTGCGTAGCGATCAAAAATAGCAGGGTAATAACTTCGGATTGGAAAGTCGGAATGACCATTTAGCTGACTCCTAAGTGTAAAATAATCATTTATATAAGCAGGTGTTGCCTTTATACCGCCCCAAACGATTTGTAAACCAATTTTAATGATACGTCCAATCATAAATGATTAAGCTTTTAAAATTTTTCGCATTCTATTCATAAAATAGATTAGGGTTGATTCTGGAATACATTTAATTGCAGTAGAAATAAACCATATCATTAGCTTATGAGAGGTAGGTGGTGTATAAGCAAAGTCACGAACGAAAATCTGCTTAACTTCCATATTAATAGCCCATTTCTTCCTTACATTAGTAAAGACAGTATTACTATCATGGATCCGGTAGCGAGTAAGAGGCTCTGGTAAGTTGACAAAGATTAAACCATTGTGAATGTGAATGAATAAGCTATAGTAATCATCCGTAAATAACTTATGTCTTAATACGTAAAAGTCGCCTTTAATAATGCCACTTCGATACATAATAGCTGGATTGGCCACTGGAAAACGTAAATAAAATTCATAGTAGATTGCTTCATTTGACAAAGGATACGTCCTAATGCCTTTGCTCTGACCATTATTGTCAATAAGTTCCAAATAGCTTCCAACTAAAAACACAGACGGATTAAGTTCTAAGAAGTTCACTTGTTTAGCGATCCTATCAGGTACGGCTACGTCATCTGCATCTAGTTTGGCAATATATTTACCTGTAGCATGGCGACAAGCTACGTTAGAAGCAGCTTCTCCGGCGTGACCCAATGGCTCAGGATAAAAAACAATTTTGATTCGTTTATCGCGCCGGGCATACCTGTCAAGTATAGCAGCTGTTCCATCTGTAGAGCCATTGTTAAGTATGATAAGTTCTAAGTGAGTGTATGTCTGTGTCAATATACTCTCGATTGCTTCCGCCAAATACCGCTCCCCATTGTAAACAGGCATGACTACGGATACAAGTGGAGTAGTAGAGTTAACCATCACTGTAGGTTAGACAATTATCAGGCCATAATACTCGTAACTTTTACTCAAAATCGCACCTTCTGCCGTAAATTTGAGTTTCCAAAAAAACGAAACGTGGGTTAATCCCGGCATGAAACTCAATCTTCACCCAACAGACTTATTTGAAGACCGTCATCACGGTCAGACCGAAGCGGCTCAGGCTGAGATGCTGCAAACTATAGGCGTTACCAGCGTTGACGAACTGATTGATCAGACAGTGCCGGAAGCGATCCGGATCGATCATCCGCTGAACTTACCAGCTCCTAAGTCGGAGATGCAGTTTCTGACTGATTTTAAGAAGCTGGCTGAGCAGAATAAAGTTGCCAAATCGTACATCGGAACCGGCTATTACGATACCATTACGCCGAACGTAATTCTCCGGAATATTCTAGAAAATCCAGCCTGGTATACAGCCTACACGCCTTATCAGGCCGAAATTGCGCAGGGGCGGCTTGAGGCCCTCCTGAATTTTCAGACCGTAGTATCTGACCTGACGGGCATGGATCTGGCCAATGCGTCCCTGCTGGATGAAGCGACCGCTGCTGCTGAAGCCATGCACATGCTGTATGCTATGCGTCCGGCCGCGAAGAAATCGGCGAATACGTTTTTTGTGTCTGAACGTTGCCACCCACAAACGATTGACCTGCTGCAGACTCGGGCTACACCCATCGGCATTACCTTGCTGATTGGGGATCACCATACGGTTGATCTGACCAGTGGAGCCATTTTCGGTCTCCTGTTGCAATATCCGGCTTCGGATGGCGAAGTGTTCGATTACACCGACCTTATCGCTACTGCGCACGAACTAAACATCACCGTAGCGGTAGCCGCTGACCTGTTAGCGTTGACCCTGTTGACTTCTCCGGGTGAAATGGGCGCTGACGTAGTGGTTGGATCGGCGCAGCGATTTGGGGTACCGATGGGCTACGGTGGGCCTCACGCGGCTTTTTTTGCTACGCGTGATGCCTTCAAGCGTCAGATTCCGGGACGTATCATTGGGGTTTCGGTAGACGTTGAGGGTAAATCTGCCCTGCGTATGGCGCTCCAGACCCGGGAGCAGCATATCCGTCGCGAGAAAGCGACATCGAATATTTGTACAGCGCAGGTACTGCTGGCGGTTATGGCGAGCAGCTACGCCGTATACCATGGTCCGCAACGGCTTCGTAACATTGCCGAGCAGGTGCATGGACTGACCAAAGCATTCGCTACGGCGTTACGTTGGAATGGGTATGAGGTTGACACCGAAAATTACTTCGATACCGTAACGGTTAAGGTTAGTGATACTGAGTCCCTGAAAAAATCGGCTAAGGCCGCTCAGGTTAATCTGCGGTACCTGCCGGATGGCGAACACGTTGGCGTTTCGTTCGACGAAGCTAAGACGCTTCACGATGTCTCGGAACTACTGACCGTTTTCAACGTGAAGACGGATCTCGATGCAATCATCGACGAACTGGAAATTACGTGGCCCGAGCGGCTTGTGCGGCAGTCGGAGTATATGATGCACCCCGTATTCAATACGCACCATACTGAACATGAAATGCTGCGTTACCTTAAATCATTGGAGGAGAAAGATTTGTCGCTGGTCCATTCAATGATTCCCTTGGGTAGCTGTACGATGAAACTAAACGCTACGGCTGAGATGATTCCGGTAACGTGGCCGGAGTTCGGGAAAATTCACCCATTTGCGCCCAAAGACCAGACGGGTGGTTATCAGCAGTTATTTACTGACCTGAACAAGTGGCTTTGTGAAATTACGGGCTTCGCGGCTATGTCGCTTCAGCCGAACTCCGGCGCACAGGGCGAATACGCAGGCTTAATGGTCATCCGGGCATATCACGAAAGCCGGGGCGATCACCACCGGAACGTTTCTCTGATTCCGCAGTCGGCGCATGGCACGAATCCGGCCAGTGCCGTTATGGCTGGTATGAAGGTGGTTATCGTGAAATGCGATGAACGGGGTAACATCGACGTAGCGGATTTGAAGGCCAAAGCCGAGCAGTACAGCAACGACTTGTCGTGCCTGATGGTAACGTATCCGTCAACGCACGGTGTGTTTGAAAAAAGCATCAACGAAATATGTGACATCATCCATCAGCACGGCGGACAGGTGTATATGGACGGAGCCAACATGAACGCACAGGTTGGATTAACCTCACCGGCTAGCATTGGTGCCGATGTTTGCCACCTGAACCTGCACAAAACGTTCTGTATCCCGCACGGTGGCGGTGGCCCAGGTATGGGACCTATCGGTGTCGCTCCGCAGTTAGTGCCGTTCTTACCGGGTCATGCACTCGTGCCAACGGGAGGTGAGCAGGCCATTCATGCTATTTCAGCGGCTCCGTATGGCTCGGCCAGCATCCTGACAATCTCTTATGCATACATTGCCATGATGGGTGGCGAAGGCTTGACCAACGCAACGAAGCGGGCGATCCTGAATGCGAACTACATCAAAGCACGGCTGGAAGGGCATTACGATACGTTGTACACCGGTACGAACGGTCGTTGCGCCCACGAAATGATTATCGACTGCCGCCCGTTCAAGCAATCGGTTGGCATTGAGGTTGAAGACCTTGCCAAGCGGTTGATAGACTACGGTTTCCACGCACCGACCGTTTCGTTTCCGGTAGCGGGTACGATGATGATCGAGCCAACCGAGTCAGAATCGAAGGCCGAGCTTGACCGCTTCTGCGATGCCCTGATTGCGATTCGAAACGAAATTCGTGAGATTGAGAATGGCGAAGCTGACCGGGCTAATAACGTATTGAAGCACGCCCCTCACACCGCCAATATAGCCCTATCCGATGCCTGGGATCGGCCGTACAGCCGTGAGAAGGCCGTTTATCCGCTGCCTTACGTTCGTGCCCGTAAATTCTGGCCGAGTGTTAGCCGGATCGACTCGGCTTACGGCGATCGTAACCTCGTGTGTGCCTGTGTGCCAACCGATGCCTATGCAGCCGAAGTGGCTGAGGAAGCAGGTATGGAGCAGCAGGGCTAGCAGCCATTTGTCAATTTATAAAGTGGACGGTTGGCTTAACCAACCGTCCACTTTACGTTTAAACAATCCTCAATAAAAACGAATTGTATTCGTTAAAAATTAGACCCGCCAAAAAACTTCATATCTTGGCGGCCATGTCGGTTTCTGCTCATTACAATCTATGAAAATCAATACGTCGTCTGCGCTGCTGGTGGTATTGAGTGTAGCCCTTGGACTCTCGGGCTGTAACTCGGCCATGCAGGCGTACAAAAAAGGAGTTCGGCACTTCGACGCCGGGGAGTACAATATGGCCCTGGGCCAGTTTCAGAAAGCTACCAAGGGAGACATCGACCCCGCCCGTTTAAACTATTACGTTGCCGAATCCTACCGCTTGTCGAATCGGTTCGCTGAAGCGGCACCTTTCTACCAGAAAGCCATAGAGGCCGATACCAAAGAGATCGATGCGCATCTCAATTATGCCTACGCCCTGAAATCGCAGGGGAACTATGCCGGGGCGCTCGATCAGCTTCAGCAGTACGTTGCCAGTGCGCCCAAAACGACGCCTAAACCCGTGCTGGATAAAGCCCGACGTGAGATTGAAACGCTGAAGGCCATCGACATTATTGCCAAGAATAAGGCGCTCATTACGTTAAAAAATATGAGCAACCTGAACTCGCCTGGAACCGAATTTGCGCCGGTGATAAAAGGGGATGAGCTTGTCTTTACGGCCTCGCGCAAAGAACAGGTTTATAAAAACAACGGCTTGCCGATGCTGGGTTTATACAAAACCAAGCTGAACCAGACACCCGATGAAACGGGGAGTGCCGGACCGCCCGAGCCGTTTAGTACCAACGTTTTTCAGGGTGATGTGAACGAAGGAACACCGGCCTTCTCGAAAGACGGGAAGATGATGGTGTTTGCCCGCGGCAACAACGGGAAGCGGAAAGGTGGTCTGGACGTCGATTTATACCTCAGCCGACTGGGTGAAGGGAATACCTGGAGCCAGCCGCTGCGGTTGCCTATCAGCGATTCAACGGCATGGGACGGCTCACCGGCGTTCTCAGGAGATGGTAAAACGTTATATTTTGCCTCGAACCGCGCTGGCGGAGCGGGGGGCATTGACCTGTATCGGACGAGTATCGATGCGTCTGGGCGTTTTAGTCGTCCCGTAAATATGGGTCGCGATATCAATACGCCCGGTGATGAGATGTTTCCCTACGTAGCACCCGATGCCAAGCTTTACTTCGCGTCGGATGGCCATCCCGGTCTGGGTAAGCTGGACGTCTTTGTGGCAACGCGCTCGGGTGGCGTTACCCGAGTGGCGAACATGGGCCAACCGATCAACTCGCCAGCCGATGATTTTGGGCTGATTTATACGAAGCCAACCGAAGGGTATCTGGCCTCGAACCGTCCGGGTGGTAAAGGCGACGATGACATTTACTTCTTCCAGGAAGGCCCCGCCAGTGACACAACGACCATTGCGCAGAATCCCCCCAAAGACGCGCCCAAGACGGTACGTTATTTCCTGGCGGGAACGGTGTCTGCTAACGAAACGCCAGTGGCTCCGCTCGATTCGGCCAGGGTGCGGATCATCGACGATGCAAGCGGTCAGCCGATTGCGGAGGTGACAACGGGTCAGCCCGGTACGTTCGGAAAGTATCCGCTGCAGGAAGGTAAAGATTATACGATTCTGGCCGAGCGCAAAGGCTATCTGACGCGTCGGGAGCCGTTCACGATGCAGGGCAAAAGCATTCCGCAAATTTTCCTGACGAAAGCGCAGACGGATACTACGTTCAATGTGGCTATCCTGCTGGATAAGGCAACGCTGAACAAGACGTTTGTGCTAGAGAATATCTACTATGATCTCGATAAATTTAACATTCGTCCGGATGCGGCCGAGGAGTTGGATAAGCTAGTTACGATTTTAAAGGATAACCCGACTCTTAAAATTGAACTAAGCTCCCATACCGACGTTCGGGCTCCGGATGCGTATAACATGCGTCTGTCGCAGAACCGGGCAAAATCGGCAGTAGACTATATCGCGTCGAAGGGAATCGACGCCAGCCGACTCGTGGCTAAAGGATACGGCGAAACGCAGTTGATTGTCAAAAACGCGAAGACCGAGGAAGAACACCAGCGGAACCGGCGCACTGAATTTAAGATTCTCGAGTTATAGGGACGCTGCTGGCAGTCAGTAATATGCAAACTGACTGATTGTGCGAAAACACTATGCGAATGGGCTTGGTTGTTGAATAGACACCAAGCCTTTTTGTATGTATGAATAATGACAAATTGCGCCAGTTCTTCGTCGTTTTCGGCGTTGTATCTCTGATTATACTAAACTACCTGTCGAATGCGGGTGTCTTTGGCGGCCGAACGAACGGCGATGTCTCCGACAAATACCACACGTTTGTCACGCCAGCCGGTTACGCCTTTTCTATTTGGGGAATTATTTTTCTGGGACTATTAGCGTTTGCTGTTTATCAGGCACTACCCTCGCAACGAACGAATCCGCGTTTTCGAGCAGCTGGCTGGTGGGTTGTGCTGAATGCGTTTTGCAATGCGATCTGGAGCCCGCTTTTCAATAATGAGCAGATCGGCTTAGCATTACTCGTTATCCTGGTGATGTTGTTCTCGCTGGTCATTATTGAGCAACGGCTACTAGCCCGGCCCCACGTACCAGTTGTCGCGCCGGATTTAGACGCTACGTTACCGGAGTCGCCAGCTACGGCAGCAGAAACCTGGTTGGCTCGTATTCCGTTCTCAATTTATTTTGGGTGGGTAACGGTGGCTACCATTCTGAACGTATCGGTTTATCTGAAAGCCACCAACTTCAGTCTGATGGGATTGAGCGAACCAACCTGGGCGATGGCGGTTCTGGTTGTTGGTCTGGTGGTAGCTGCTTTCGTATTCAATCGATACCGCAGCATAACCTATATTCTTGTATTTGCCTGGGCATACGTTGCGATTGCTGTCGAAAACCAGGGATATAGCCAGATACAGGTGATTGCCGGTGCCGGAGCTATAGGCGCTGTCCTGTTGGCGATTACCGGTTTCATATCGCGTAAGACGCCGGTTTATTCATAACGATAAATACCAAAAGAAGGGCATCTCCTCAGAGTATATAACTTGAGGAGATGCCCTTCTTTAACGTGTTACGTTACGTTCAGACTACGCTTCGTCTTCCAGCACCGTAATGCTGTTGATTTTATCGCCCTGGCGAATCTGATCGATCACGTCCAAGCCCTCAACTACTTTGCCGAAAACGGTATGATTGCGGTCGAGGTGCTGCGTATTCTGGCGGTTGTGGCAGATGAAGAACTGAGAACCGCCCGTGTTACGGCCGCGGTGGGCCATCGACAATACACCCCGGTCGTGGTACTGGTTCTCGCCGGTTAATTCGCAGTCGATGGTGTAACCTGGGCCGCCCGCACCGGTTCCGGTAGGGTCCCCCCCCTGAATCATGAAATTTGGAATAACGCGGTGGAAGCTAATTCCGTTGTAAAAACCTTTCTTCGCGAGCGAGATAAAATTCTCAACCGCTTTTGGCGCGTCTTTGTCGAAGAATTCGATGAGCATCGTGCCCTTATCGGTATTCATTTGTGCCTTTGGCATAGCTGACTTGTTTTAATAAGCGTATCAAACCGACCATACATGGTCGGTTTACCAGACTGCAAAATTACAACGATTTACGTCAAAGGTCAGCCAAGACTTAGGCACAGGGACTGATTTGACGGAAAAGCTGCCTTGAGACGTATCGAAACCTTTCCTAACTTTCCGGCTGTTACGTCCATTGGTCGTTCCTACGCGTCATCACTGTGGAAAATCAGGCAATACCCGATTATAATAACCTGCCCGACTTTTTGAAGGCGGTAAAATCTATCGGTGCGACCAACCGTTGCTTTGCTATTTTCTGCCAGTGAAATTCTAAAACACACCTATTCCAGCCCTGCTCATTAGGATTGTGGGTAAGTTAGCAGCATTGCAGACGCCATCTGGTATTATCCAGCGTATTAATATTCCGGTTATATTCGTTATCCAGGACTGGGTAAAAAGTACCTTCGATCGTTTGAGGATAGGCATTTTGTTTACCGCCTTGCTGGTTTCCTTCTGATGATCAAGGCTCGATCTTGCGGTATCTGTTCATTATCAGTGCTAGTTTCCCCAGTGCTTCAGGCGACATGATCCGAATGTTGTTTCTGACGGGTAATGATTTAGTATTGCGTCGTTGATGGGCGCAATTATGAGCGTAGGGGTAGCAACGGCGAACAGTATTCTGCTGGTCAGCTTTGCCAAAGCTTATCTGCCTGAGGTAAGTGGGGATAAAACCACCCTCGAAATAGACTGAACGCGTTTACGGCCTATTCGGATGACTGATATTGCCATAATTATTGGTACGCTGCCTATGTCGTTAGGAGTAGGCGAAGGTGGTGAACCGAACGCTGGTGTCGCCTGGTTCTGGGCAGCCTTTGTTCACCATCTCCGGGCTGGGTATGTTGCGCGTAGTTGTCAATGTGCCGCAGACATAGTTTCAGTATGTAAAGACTGGCCTATCGGCTACCGTCGTGGTGACTGAGTTGAAAAATCGATTATTTACTGGTAAAGTTGTCAGGACCTCTGGTACCTTGCGGAGTGAATCGCGGACGTTACTCGCTGAGGTCGCCATTCCGAACCCCAGACAGGAAATACCGTCTGGTCTGTACAGTCAGGTTAAATTCAACATGATTGCTGTTAACGCTCCGGTACTGATACCGGCCAACGCCCTGCACATAACTCCCCAGGGCCCGCGCGTTGTGATTGCCGAAGCGGATGAGCGGGTTCGATTCGTTCCCATCACAATCGGCCGCGACTATGGAACAACCCTCGAAGCATCGACGGGTCTGACTGGTCAGAAATACGTCGTAACTAACCCGAATGATCGATCGCCTGCGCGATGGGCAAAAAGTGCGCCTTCGTCAGGTAAATACCCAGAAAATCGTAGCTCAACGATGAAGCAGTTTATAACATTCAGTGCTTTTTTCCTCTTTCTTGACGTATGCGCTATGGCGCAGACAAACCCATTGAATGCGCCGGGGGGAGCCGTAACGGTTCAGCCGGGAGCTGCTCCGACTGGTGCAACGGGTACGGTTCAGCCGCAGCCATCCAGAACGGATTCATCGCCGACTACTGTAACAGGTGCAGCAGTCAATCCAAACGAATCAACTTCGGCTCTTAGCATTAGTGGATTCCGACGCTTTGGCGATCCCATGCTTGAATCCCTGATTCAGCTGGGGCTTGCCAACAGTCCGAACTTGAAAGCTGCGCTGAGCCGGCTCGAAGAAGCCCGCATCCGTGTGCGGGTAGCGCAGTCGTTCTTGTCGCCATCCCTGCGTAGCTCGGTGCTGATAACCACGCAGAGCCTGTCGGAGCGCCGACCCCTATCTGTGCCAAATCAAGCAGACTTACTGCCCCGGTTTCAATTGAATACGTTTCAGTTGTTGCCAATCGACGCCAGCTACGAGCTTGATCTGTTTAAACGCATTCGGAGCAGCATTGCAGTCGCCGATTTACAGGCGCAGGCCAGCGACGCCGATTTTCAGTCGTTTCGGCTGACACTCGCGTCGGATATTGCCCGCACGTATCTGCTGATACGCGGCAACGATGCTGAGCAGGCCGTATTTCGTCGGAATATTCAGGCCAGGGATACGACATTGTCTATCCTCCGCGAACGTTTTCGGGTTGGCCTTATCAACCAGATTGACGTGCAGCGGGCCGAAACGGATTATGCCGGGTTACGGGTGACCCTGAAAGGGCTTGAACGCTCCCGCGTTGAACTGGTAAACGGACTCGCGCAGCTCTGCGCCCAGGACCCGACTCAGTTCAATGTTCCAGCCGGTACATTGCCAACCGCCGGATTAACGTATCCCTACGCCAGCGTATCGGTTGAGCAGCTACAGCGTCGACCGGATCTGGTCCAGTTCATTCGGCAAAACCAGATTGCAGCAGCTCAGGTTACCCTCCAGCAGGCCAGCACCCAGCCCAGAGTAACGCTGGTCGGGTCGGGGGGCGTCCTGTCGGGACGTATCGGCCCCTGGTTTACGCCAAGTAGCGCTACGTACATCGTAGGCGTCAATGCTTCAGTACCGCTTTATGAAGGACACCGGGCTCGTCAGAACATCGCCTTATCGAAACAACTGGCTCAAACGAGTCAGCAGACGTATCAGCAGGCCGTACAATTGGCCCAGCGCGACGCCGAAACCGCTCTAGATAACCTCACGCTGTTACGTCAGCAAATCGATTTGCAGCAACAGACACTGGCGTTGGCCCGTCGGACGGAGCAGTATAACCGGGAGCTGTACGTGCGGGGTTTGGCTACGTATCTGGAAGTGCTCGACGCCCAGCGAACCATCCTGACCACCGAACAGCAGTTGGTGCAGCTTCGCAGCCAGGAAGCGCAGTACGCCGTGGCTCTGCTCCGGGCAATTGGAGGAGATTATTAAATCAATCTGGATGTCAGTAAACTAAGCTCTCGAATTAAGCTACAACTCAATAGCTTTCCTGAACTTTTCTGGCTTAAATCAGTAAGAATATGGCAACTTTGCTGTAGCATTCTCTATTCTACTTGATTAATGCCAATGAATCACACGTATGTTATTATAATGGCTGGAGGGGTCGGAACGCGATTCTGGCCGTTCAGCCGGACGAGTTATCCCAAGCAGTTTCACGATGTATTAGGTACTGGCCGGACCTTGCTTCAACAAACGGCCGATCGGTTTGACGGCGTTTGCCCGCCCGAAAACATCTTTATCGTTACCAGTGCGCTTTATAAAGACCTTTGTCAGCAGCAGTTACCTCAGCTCACCGACGACCAGGTTTTGTGTGAACCGATTGCCCGCAATACGGCTCCCTGCATCGCCTACGCCTGTTACAAAATTGCGCAGCGCGATCCAGAGGCAAACATCGTTGTGGCCCCAGCCGACCATATCATTTTAAAGGAAGACGAGTTTAAGCGGACCATCCAGGTTGCCCTCGACTCGACAAAGAACCAGGATATTCTGGTAACGCTGGGTATTCAGCCGAGCCGCCCCGATACGGGCTATGGCTATATTCAGTACATTCCCGAGTCGGGCAATACGATTAAAAAAGTAAAAACGTTTACAGAGAAGCCTCATCTTGAATTAGCCCAGCAGTTTGTCGAAAGCGGTGAGTTTGTCTGGAACGCGGGTATCTTCGTCTGGAATGTACAGGCAATTATTAAAGCATTTGAAGCTTACCTGCCCGAAGTCGCTGAGATCTTTGAAGAAGGCAGGGAGGCCTACTATACCGACCGCGAAGAAGCCTTTATCGAGAAAGCATACTCACTTACCAGAAGTATTTCGATCGATAATGGCGTAATGGAAAAAGCTGCTAATGTGTACGTAGTACTAAGTGACTTCGGCTGGTCGGATTTAGGGACGTGGAAATCGCTGTATGAGGCATCGACCAAAACCAGCGATCAGAACGTAGTGGATGGGCACGTCATGCTGTACGACACCAAAAACTGCATCATCAAAACTCCCAAAGATCGGTTAGTCGCCATCAACGGGCTCGATGGATTCATTGTGGCCGAATACGACAACGTACTCATGATCTGCCGGAAAGAAGACGAGCAGAAAGTGAAGGCGTTTGTAGCCGACGCCAAAGATCAGGGCACACAATTTGTATAAGCAACCTTATAGGGCCAGCCTTCTTAAACAAATGGGCTGGCCCCACAAGGTTGCGTATTAGAACAATCTACGAAGCCGTATATTCGTTGGCTGTATGAATTGGTGGTATAATCCGTGAAGAACGTTTTCCTTTACTTTTTGACGTCAATGCTCGCGGCAGGTGCGCTCGCGGGCTGCAAAGATGATCAGGCCGAATTTTCGCCCGGAGCGGGGGATCCGCGCATCACGGGTACCTGGCAGCTTCTGGAACGCCGGTTCATTAAGGACTCAACCTACACGGTTCGGGTGGATAGCCTGAACACTCCGCGCGATACCAGTTTTTATGCCCTCAAACGGTATACGCCCATCAATGCGCAGACGTTAACGTTCAGCGCGGATGGTAAACTGGCCGCATCTGGCGCGGAAATGACTTATTATTACCCAATACGCTACTTCCGGGTCGATTCAACCAGCCTCGATGGACTGGGCGTTACGTTATTCATCAATACCAATCGGGCTAATATTCCGTTCCGCCAGAATATAGCGTTCCGGCAGGATACGCTGGTTATTCTGCCCCGCTGTGCCGAAGGGCAATGCGACGAAGGCTACTACCTCAAACTGTTACGTGTCCGGTAGCAACCTTCTGCATCTGCATTAGTGCTGCACTCCGCTTTGCCAGCCCTGGGCACGAATCGGCGTCTGCTGACCCGCCTTGGTGGCCAAAACAACCTGCGTCGGATCGGCCGTTAGGTAGCCAATGGCGGTAATACGGGCATTCGATGCCAGTTTCTCGAATGCCTGGGGCCGAACGGTAAAGAGTAATTCATAATCCTCTCCGCCGTTCAGGGCGCACGTAATCGGGCTGATTTTAAACTCCTCCGCGGCCAAGTGCGTCTGATCGTCGATGGGAAGGTTCTCGTCGAAGATGACAGCACCGGTGCCTGACTGACGACATAAGTGAAGTAGTTCCGACGCTAATCCATCCGAAACGTCAATCATCGCCGTAGGTCTGATACCCAGGTCGCGCAGTTCATGCACAATGTCCGTGCGCGCATCCGGGCGAAGCTGCCGCTGGATCAGATACGCTCGCTCTTCCGAAAGATTCGGCTGCATGTTCGGGTCGGCCAGATACACTTGCTTTTCGCGCTCCAGCAGTTGTAAACCCAGATAAGCGGCTCCCAGATCGCCGGTTACGCAAACAACATCGTTCGCCTGGGCCGTATTGCGATACGTAATCAGATCTTTTGAAACTTTTCCCATAACCGAAACCGAAATAATTAGCCCCGACCGGGAAGACGTCGTATCGCCCCCTACTAAGTCGATTTTATACGACTCGCAGGCGGCCCGTATGCCTTCGTACAGCTCGTCGACGGCTTCTACCGGAAATCGGCTGCTAAGCCCAACGCCAACCGTTATCTGTAACGGTAGTCCGTTCATCGCGGCAATGTCCGAAACGGCGAACGTAACGGCTTTATAGCCAAGGTGTTTAAGGGGGACGTAGGTCAGGTCAAAATGAATGCCCTCGATGAGCAGATCCGTTGCCAGCAGACCATAGTTGTCACCCCAGTCGAACACGGCCGCATCGTCGCCAATACCGCGCACGGTTTCCGGGTGCGCAGGCGAGGGCGTTGCCTGCCGAATCCGTTCGATCAAACCAATTTCTCCGAGGTTGTTGAGGTCAGTCATCTGTTGGTTATAATGTCAATCAGCAATACACTTTATAAACAATAAAGCCGTTCCGCTTGGTTACGGAACGGCTCAGAAATAAAATTGGTTTACCAACTCTTACGGATTCGACAGCGTGTACACATTCGTTGTGCCGCCGGTTTTCTGGCTGGTCGTTGTCCGGGTCAGCTTTAATTCGGTATCACTGATGCTGTTGATGGTAAACTCAATAGTACCATTCGTTCCGGTTGGGACAGGGGTCAGGTTAGTCAGTACAAGGCGATCATCCGATGGAACAGAATATTGGCCTCTAAAGGTGTTTCCGTCAAACTCGGTATAGGAAGCAGTTGGGGCTGAACTCAGATCAAGCTTGAAGTTGGTGTAGTTACGAACATTGGCAGTACCTCCCCGCGTATAAACCGTTTGAGTGTTTTCGTCTACAACACGGGCTGTCCATACTTTGGCAATGCGTTCAGAAACAGGTGGGGTCTTATCGCCGTTGCAGCTCGTCAGTAAACTAATAAGGGTTATTACCGAAAGGAAAGCAAGAAATGGAATCTTTCTCATGGTCAATCGATGCGTGTAAACTAAAGTGGCTAAAGTTACGCTAATTTTGTTGTCACCGTCAAAAACGATGCCTATTTATTCATCCGTTTGACTAAACGGACAGACAATGCTCACTAACCCCGATTTGTTAATCCCATACAGTCGTGCTCAGCTTGCTTTACGTAACGGTCAGGACCGCGACGAGATCTGGTGTGCCTACGCCGGTATCATCTATGACGTATCAGCATCACGCCTTTGGCGACGGGGTAAACACTACGAACACTGGGCCGGGCAGGACCTCACCGCCGAACTCGCCGATGCGCCCCATGCCGAATGGGTTTTCGACCGTTTTCCGGTGGTGGGGCGGCTGCTTTAACAACCAATCTTAATCCGTATCTTCTCATGCTCATTGCCGATAGCGGCTCTACTAAAACTGACTGGCGGATCGTTGCCGCCGATGGTTCGACTCGGGCTATTCATACCGACGGATTTAACCCGTATTATCAAACCAGCGAGCAGATAGAAGCGGCTCTCCGGGTGCAGCTTTTGCCGTCTATAAGTGGTAACGACGTAACAAAGGTTTTCTTTTATGGCGCCGGATGCAGCGGGCCTTCTGCTAATGACATTGTTGCCAAGGCATTGCGAGCGGTGCTGCCGACTCTGCAAACGGTTTCGGTGAACAGCGATATGCTGGGTGCGGCCAGAGGGGCGGCTGGCCATGAACCGGGTATTGTCTGTATTCTCGGCACGGGGTCCAACGCCTGTTGTTACGATGGTCAGCAAATTACGCGGGGTATTCAGTCATTGGGGTTCTGGCTCGGTGATGAAGGTAGCGGAGGATACCTGGGGAAAACGCTGGTTCGGGATTTTTTTCAGGAACGGTTACCCGACGACCTGCGCGACATGTTTCAGGAACGTTACGCGCTTGATCGGGCGACGTTACTGGAAAACGCTTATCAGAAACCCTATCCAAACCGGTATTTTGCTTCGTTCACCTCGTTCTTGTCCGAGCATCTGGCCCATCCATACATAACCCGGCTGATAACGGATGCTTTCGTTCAGTTTTTTACTACGTACGTAAGCCGCTTTCCGGAAGCAGGTGAGTGGCCAGTTCACGTGGTCGGATCGATCGGTTATTACTTTCCGGAACCGTTACGTAGAGCCTTAACTCAGATTGATTTAAGAATGGGTCGCATTCTGAAAGCTCCCGCCGACCAATTAGTTGCGGTCCACCAAAAACACTGACTTTACACAGTCGGTTGTTAATCAAGCGGCCTACTTGCCGTACTTTTGCATTATGGTCGGAGCATTATGCCCGTAGGTTGAAGCAAATGATTTGGTTAAACGGATTACGCGGGGCTTCAAACGACCATTGACAACCTGAGAATAGTATAATGGCAAATCGGTATTTTTTAAAAGTAAAGGAGGTTGTTCGCGAAACAGCCGACGCCGTAACGATAACCTTCTGGCACCCCATCAATGAAGAGGTGCGTTATCAACCCGGTCAATTTTTAACATTCCTGCTCACCATAAACGGTCAGAAAATTCGGCGTTCCTATTCCATGGCGTCGTCTCCTCATGTAGACGTATCACTGGCCGTTTCGGTGAAGCGGGTGCCGGGTGGCCTGGCATCGAATTATCTCTGCGATCGGATCAAAGCCGGAGACATTGTCGAAACGCTTGATCCGATGGGAACCTTCACGCCTAAGCTCGACCCACAGAATCGCAGGACGCTGGTATTGGTTGGAGCCGGTAGCGGTATTACGCCTTTGTTTTCGATGGCAAAGTCGGCCCTGCACGTCGAACCCAATAGCCGGGTCTGGCTTATTTACGGCAACCGAAATCAGGCATCCATCATCTATAAAGCCCACCTCGATGCGATGGAACAGGCCTATGGGCGGTCGCGCTTCCAGGTTACGCACGTATTAAGTCAACCCGATGCCGGATGGACGGGTCTGGAAGGGCGTCTGAATCAGCATACACTTACGAAGCTGTTGGACCAGATGCCTGCGGCCGATCGTCAGAACGCCAGCTTTTATCTGTGCGGTCCCGATGGTATGATGGCTGAAGCGCGCTCGGCTCTGGCTTTAGTCGGCGTTTCTGCCGAACGCGTTTTCAAAGAAAGTTATGTCACGGCTCCTGTACCGGCTGGCGATGTCGTTGAAGAGCCGCTAACGGCCGACGATGAAGGATCGCCGGAGGTAACGGTTATTTACGAAGGCAGTGAGTATAAGTTCGCCGTGGCTCCGCATCAGACCATTCTGGAGGCCGCTTTAGATCTGGATATTGACTTGCCCTATTCCTGTCAGGCGGGTATGTGTACCGCCTGCATGGGACGATGCACATCGGGTAAGGTCAAACTGGACGAAGAGGATGGGCTGTCGGACTCGGAACTCAAAGCGGGGTACGTCCTGACCTGCGTAGCCCATCCCGTTGGGCGTGACGTAATAATTGAGATAGAGTAAACCTCAAAAAAGGACCGAATTGATTTCGGTCCTTTTTTGAGGTAGATACGGGTTTAATGTTGCTTCTTTACTTTAGGTGGAGGGGCTAAGGCCGGGCTAGAGCGTAAGGCGGGTGGTGTTGGTGCCAGCGCGGGTGCAGTAGGTATAACACGATCCGGAACGGGAGCAACCCGTGGAGCAGGCGGTATAACCGCGGCCGGGGCCAGAGCCGGGCGGGGAGCGCGCCGTGAGCGCGCGGGAATGCCCGGTATGGCTGGCATTGGGATGTTCAGGCCAGTCAACCCTTCATGCTGGGCGCTCAACTGGGTCGCATACTGGTTCATCTGGATCGCTAGCTCCTCAGCCTGACGTTCCAGCTTGTCGAGCGGCTCCTGCGTTTCGTTGATCTTCTGCTCGATACCCTTAATTTGCTTGTTCAGCTCTTCAATGCCTATTTCCTGTTTTTTGATTTCTGGTTCCAGAGCTTCTAACTGCTTCTCGATTTCGGCCTGATTGAGCTTTTGCTTACTATCCGCGTACAGGAGCTGACGGTGTTTATCGAGCAAACTGCTTCGTTTTTCGGCCAGTTTATTCTTCCGCCATTCCAGTACCTCCCGGCTTCGTTCCGATTCCTCTACCGGAAACCGAAGTTTTTCCATCTGGAGACGTATCGCTTCGGCCTGCTGAGCATTTTTTTCCATAAGCTGACTCAAACTGTCTACCTGATGCTGGCGCAGCGAACGTAGTCGGTTCAGCGAGTCAGAAGAAGCGGGCGACAAGGCTGGAAAGGTACCCACCGAAGCCATCGCATCGTTGATAATGGCACTGTAATCAACTTTAGCTAAACCTTCGACCATTGCGTCAGGGCTAAGTGGAACATTCTCTAAAGCTGAAGCAACGATGTTGTCGTAGTCAATATGGGCAAGGCTTTCTGATAAGGCCTTCATTCCGGTATCGAAGCCGACGTTCGTTTCAATAATGGTGAGCAGAATGTCACGATCGGGTTGATTAACGTCATCAAGCGAAAGCTGTCCTGCCATAACTTGATCAAGCTGCTGTTGAAGCTTAGCCACTCGGGTAGCGGGCAACTTCTGACCTTTCCAGATAACGTAGCTTACCTTTTGCTTATCAGTCATACCATACTCAGTACCGTTTCCCGCTTTATGGCGCCGTGTCGTTTTTTGTTGCGTTGCCTGCGGCTTAGGCCGAGGATTCTGTTGCTGTACTGCGTATACCGACGCGCTCACCAGAAGCAAAGTTGCCAGCGTAAGCCCGGCCAGTCGATTGTTCGATACAAAAGGCTGCGTTGGAACCCCAAGCATACGCCGAACCCGGTGCAGCAGCTGCTTCCGCTTCGAGACAAACGCCATCGCCAGGGTAGGGGTCTGATACACTTGAGCGAGTCGTAATTCTTCAACGCGGGCCAACGCCTGGGCTAAAATCCGACCATCACCTCCGCAAGCCTGAACGGCCAGATCGTCGCAGCAATGTTCCCGTTCTTCCCGTACTCGCGCGGATAGCCACCACAGGGCCGGGTGAAAAAAGTATAATACCTCAACTACCGATTGCAGCAAATTTACTCCGTAGTCGAACCGCTTGACATGGGCCAGTTCATGGGCCAAAACAGCCTCCAGCTCACGTAATGACAAATTCGTTGCTAGGCTAACCGGCAGCAAAACGACCGGCTTAAGAACACCAATGACCATAGGAATGGCAATTTGCGCCGACTCTTTCACTTGTACGGCCATACGAATACCAAGCGAAGCCCGTAGGCGGTCGCTCAGCTCGATCCAGGCCGTTACGGATCGGCCCGATACACGGCTCAACCGTTGCAGATACACCCAGCCACCAATTAGGCGCAACCCGAAGGCGGCAACACCGATCAGGTAAGCCAGAACAAGCTCGGCGAGGTGATTTTCCAGAAATTGCTGAACGTATTGCGGCCAGGATACAGTCTGGGCTACCGTCTGCCAATGAATAGAAACCGCAGGTTGAATCGCACTTCTGGTAAAAACGAGTTCGCTGGCAGACGGAGATGGCCTATAACACCAAACGAACGTAATAACCGAAGTCAGCACCTGAACAAACAGCGTTACTACGCCAATGCGGTACCGAAAGGCACTGGACCGACTCCGGAAGATGTGTAAAGCCAGCGCGGCAGACAGAACGAGCGCGAAGCCCTGCCAGATGGCATGTAGCAGCGACCAGCCTAAATCATAAGCAACCGGACTGGTCAGAAAATCAATGGCGTTCATCGGCTGAATTAATCTGGTTTAAAAGGGTTTTGATTTCATCTAACTCCTCACGCGATGCCTTATGCTGGCCTAATACCTGCATAACCAGTTTCGACGCTGACCCGCGAAAAGCCGTTTCAACAAAGCGGTCGACCAGATTACGTTGGGTATCTTCTTCGCTCACTGCGGCCGAATACAGGTGTGATTTCGCTTCGGCATCACGCGTTACCAGCCCTTTCTCGTGCATAATCTGCATCAATTTAAGGGCCGTCGTATAACCAATGTCCCGGTTTTCGCTTAGCTTTTCGTGAACTTGGCGTACGGTGCTGGAACCACTGGCCCAGAGCACATGCAGAATCTCTAATTCAGAGTCGGTTGGCTTCATAGTTGATCTACGAATAATTTCGTAGTAAACCTATACGAAGTTTTTCGTAGATGCAAATATGCGAACAAAAAACTTTTACAATGGCTTATAATAGTGGCTATACGTTTTCAAGATTTTATTAAATGATCGGTATGCACTCTAACGAAACCCTTCAACTTCCTGCCCGTCCGGACCGACGATTTATTGGTGATGAATTAACCTTAACGAGTTGGGACGATGTCAGACCACTCTACGACGATTTACTGAATCGAACGATACAGAATGCCTCGGATCTACGCCAGTGGTTGCTCGACCGCAGCGAACTGGAATCGTATTTATCCGAAAATTTTGCCTGGCGCTACATCCGAATGACGTGCGACACGGCCAATGAAGAACTGATTAATCAGCTCAATTTCTTCATCGCCGAAATTCAGCCTCCCATGACCACCTACGGTAACGATCTTGACCTAAAAGCGGTTAATAGCCCGTTTCTGAGCCAGCTAACCGACGAAGGCTACGACGTAATGGTACGGGGCATGAAGAAGGCCATAGACATATTCAGAGAGAAAAACATTCCATTGCAAACCGAACTCCAGACCGAAGAGCGGAAGTATGGAGCCATTGCGGGGGCCATGACCGTCGTAATTAACGGTCGGGAAATGACCTTGCCGGAAGCCAGCGATCTCCTCCAGTCGACCGATCGGGCCGTACGGGAAGAAGCCTGGCGCAAAATCTGGGAACGCCGTTATAAAGACCACGAAGCCCTCGACGAACTCTTCGATCGGTTACGCGATCTGCGTCATCAGGTGGCGTTGAACGCGGGTTTCGCCAACTTCCGGGATTATTCGTTTGCCGCGCTGGGCCGGTTTGATTATACACCCCAGGACTGTGTTAACTTTCACGAATCGGTTGCCGATGCCGTTGTACCCCTGCTGAATACGCTTGCCAACGAACGTAAAGAAAAGCTGGGCGTAGAGCCGCTACGTCCGTGGGACGCTAAAGTCGATGTGGAAGGTCGTCTGCCCCTGAAGCCCTTCGCTACAGGCGCGGAAATGGTCGAAAAAACCATTACCTGCTTCGACCGGCTCGACCGGGAACTGGGCGATGATTTACGCATCATGCGCGCGATGGGCCACCTCGATCTGGAGTCCCGAAAAGGAAAGGCACCGGGTGGGTATAATTATCCGCTGGAAGAAATCGGTGTGCCGTTCATATTTATGAACGCTACGTCCAGTCTGCGCGATCTGGTCACGATGGTTCACGAAGGTGGTCATGCGGTGCACTCGTTTCTGACGCGCGACTTACCGTTGAAAGCGTTCCGGAACCCACCGATGGAAGTTGCAGAGCTAGCTTCTATGAGTATGGAACTCCTCTCCATGGATCACTGGGACGTATTTTTCGAGAATCCCGAAGAGCTGCGTCGCGCGAAACTTCAGCATCTCGAATCGATCATTGAAACGTTGCCCTGGGTGGCGACGATCGACAAGTTTCAGCACTGGATCTACGAAAATCCGACCCATACGATCAGCGAACGGCGCGAGAATTGGATACGTATCTACGAGCAGTTTGCTGATAACGTAACAAACTGGAGCGGCTTTGCCTATTACAAAGAGTATATCTGGCAGCGTCAATTGCACCTGTATGAAGTGCCGTTCTATTACATCGAGTACGGTATAGCGCAACTAGGGGCGATTGGCGTATGGCGCAATTACCGGCGTGACCCGGAGGCTGGCTTAGCGGGGTACAAACGAGCGTTGAGTCTGGGCTATAAAGCACCCATTCGGGCGATTTACGCTGCGGCTGACGTACCCTTCGACTTTTCGCAGGCTTACATCCGCGAGCTAATGGGCTTTGTAAATGGCGAGATTAAATCGTTGAGCCAGCGGTAAAGGCGGTAAAGGAATAAGCCGGAAGAAGAGATAAACCAAAAAAACTCTTCGTTTACGGCTGACGACTAGTGACTATTCATTAATTTTGCCGAATCAATTCGTAATCAAGTGGCTATGAAACGCGTATTCAGTGCAGGTTTGTTGGTCGCGGCAGTATTGTCGCTCGCATCCTGCGACTATCAAAAATACAATACTATTCGCCAGAAGGACGTCCGGGCTAATGATTTCAGAGCCGACTACCGCGCTGGTGATCCTGAAGTGTACGGAACCGGCAAAGATTCGGCGGCTGTACAGACTAAATATAAGTACACGCCTAATCCGGAACTGGAAGGCCGTACGCAGAAAATTCGCGAAAAACTGTTCGGCGCGGGTACAATCGGCGAAGGCGCTTAAGTAATTTTAATAGATCTTGAAAGCGATGAGTGAGCGTTCCGGCGCTGGCTTATCGCTTTTATTTTGCCGTTACCTAACACTAAGTTTATCTACCTACGAATATAATTTTTTGTGTTACTTTGTCGGCAAAACGAATTGATTAATAGTATTTTTCTGTTGATAAAATTTAATTAGGCCTGAAATACGCTATGAAAATTGCATTGGTTACTGGGTCAGCTGGCTTGATTGGTAGCGAAGCCGTTGCTTTTTTTGCTGATAAATTTGACTTGGTCGTTGGTATTGACAACAATATGCGGCAATACTTCTTCGGGGCTGATGGCTCTACGGAATGGAACCGCAGCCGGCTGGCCGAAGCATACTCGAATTATGAGCATCGTGCTGCTGATATCCGGGAAGTCGCGCAACTGGAAACCATTTTTAAGGAATTTGGGTCTGATATAAAACTTGTCCTGCATACAGCCGCTCAGCCAAGCCATGACTGGGCCGCTCGTGAGCCGTTCACGGATTTTGGCGTTAATGCCGTCGGTACGCTGAACATGCTGGAGATGACCCGGCTGCACAGTCCCGAAGCGGTGTTCATCTTTACGTCGACGAATAAAGTATACGGCGATAATCCGAACTTCCTGCCACTGATTGAAACCGAAACCCGTTGGGAAATCGACCAGAATCATCCTTATTTCGAAAACGGGATCGATGAGTACATGAGTCTTGACCATACGAAGCACTCTGTCTTTGGCGCATCGAAGGTCGCGGCTGATATTATGGTGCAGGAATACGGTCGGTATTTCGGCATGAACACCGGTGTTTTCCGGGGGGGCTGCTTGACCGGGCCTAATCACTCGGGTGCCCAGTTGCACGGGTTCTTATCGTACCTGATGAAGTGCGCAATTACGGGCAATCAATACACCATTTTTGGTTATAAAGGCAAGCAGGTACGCGACAACATCCACAGCTGGGATCTGGTGAATATGTTCTGGCATTTCTACCAGAATCCGCGGCCGGGCGAAGTCTATAACGCAGGCGGTGGCCGATACGCAAACTGCTCCATGCTGGAAGCCATTGCGCTTTGCGAAGAAATTTCGGGCAACAAAATGAATTATCAATACTCTGAAACAAACCGGAGTGGTGATCATATCTGGTATATTTCCGATCTGACCAAGTTCAAACAACACTACCCGGACTGGAACTGGACGTACGATCTGAAAGAAACGATGATCCAGATTCACGACAGCATGGCTGCTCGGTTGGCAGTCGTAAAATAAGCATCTGTAACGCTACTTTACGAGCTATACATTCATAGGTCAGCACCCGGATGCGCCAGCGTCCGGGCTATTTTATGCCCCGTTTTGATACATATCCGGTTATCTATTGGCTAATTACGTACGGTCTGTGCTGGGGGTTGGTGTGGGTAAGCAGTAGACTACGGATCAGTAACCGGATATTCATTGCTTCCGCGCTGGGCTTGTTGTTTCTGCTGCGGTTACCCAGCATCGTATACAACTACGAGATCAATCCGGACGAGAGTCAGATCATTACCCAGGCGCTTACGCTCCATTACGATCCGGTATACTTCAGAGCCGTAGATGGGACCACCGGTGGCCCGCTGGACAGCTATTTTTTAATCCTGCCCTCATTGTTGGGACTTCCCTTCGATTACATCACAGCGCATCTGACCGCCTTCGGACTCATTGCCGTCTGTTTGTATCTGCTCTTCAAAACGGCATCGCTCTGGTTTGGCGAAGAGGCTGCCCGACTAGCTCTACTACCCCTGGTGTTCGTACTTGGGCTAACGCAGTCCGGTGATTTTCTTCATTACAATAGCGAACTGGTGCCGCTCGTCCTGTTAAGCGGAAGTTACTACCTCTATGCAAAATTGGAAAGCGAACGACCGTTCAGCATCTGGCGTATTGCGTTGATCGGCTTGTTGCTGGGTATGGTTCCATTTGGAAAGTTACAGGCCGCACCTATGGCCGCCGTCGTTGGCTTATTTACGCTGTTGACGGTTTTTAAGGCAACCCGCCTGCGCATTTCCGAAAAACTTGGCCGGGTAGCTGTACTTATCGGGAGTAGCCTGCTGTTTCCGGCGGTATTTACCAGCCTGACCTGGCTTAACCAGGTATATGACGATTTTGTTACGTTCTATCTGGTTGGAAATCTTCGTTACGCCAGCGACACGAATCAACTGCAAAGCATCCTGCGCTTACCTGAGTTTTTTCGCAGCGGTGAATCGTTTGACTGGTTCATTAAATTATCCCTGCTGGTTTGGGTTGCAGGAGTAGTGTATGCTTTACGGCGCACAAACGAACGTAGCAGAGCTGGCGGGTGGCAACGGATCGGGTTCAGCGTTACGTTGCTGATCGCCACGATCTTCGCCATTACCCGAACGGGGTCGGAGTATATTCACTACCTGTTTTTTCTGACGGGGCCACTTGTATTCGGAGCGGCTTACGGCTGGAGTCAACTGTCGACGTTTAGGCAACGAAGCCGTTGGATAGAGCCCGCTATCATGGGTACTTTTCTCGTTCTCTTCGCCGTTCAGGTACTGGTCAGGCATCGACAGGCTGTTCCCTTGAATCGCTACCCGTCGGAGTGGCAGCAGGGCTGGGTCGTTCAGCCATCACCGGTCTCTAAAGAAATTGCTAAATATGCCCAACCGGGCGAAAAGCTGGTGGTGTGGGGCTGGCGCTGTGATTATTACGTGCAGACGCAGATGCCGCAGGGAGTTGCGGAGAATCATACCATCCGGAGTGGCTTCAAACATCCGATGCAGGCAATCTATCAGAAACGGTACGTGCGCGATTTCGTTCGCTCGTTTCCTCCCGTTTTTGTTGATGCGGTGGGCAGTCGGAATCTGTGGATGACCGATCGGAAAACGCAGGGCCACGAAATTATCAAACCACTTGGCAAATTTATTGCCGCCCATTATCGCTACGTAGGGCTGGTCGACGATACCCGTTTATACGTTCGTCGGGATCGTATCCGGCCTTCGCCATTGGAGACCGATCATCCTTTGGCCGAGAAGTAGCCGGTAAAAGAACCAAACACGATTGACTGATTAAAAAGAGTTATGTGGACAAAAAAAGGACTGATTTATAAACCTGACGGATCGCAGCCATTCAGCCGCACGCACGCACAGGTGCCATTTGGCTTTCCGCTGGAAAATAAGCTGCGTGTCTATTTCTCGACCCGCGATGAAAACATCGCATCGGCCACCTCGTTCGTAGAACTTGATCCACAGGATATATCGAAGGTCACCTACGTTCACGATAAACCATGCCTGACAAAAGGAGCCGTCGGTATGTTCGACGAAACGGGCGCTATGCCGTCGTGGTTCGTACCCGTAGGTGACGAAATCTGGCTGTATTATACGGGCTGGAACAAGAGCGAAACCGCCAGTTATCGTTTGGGTATTGGCTTAGCCATCAGCCGGGATGGTGGACTCACCTTCGAGCGGAAATATACGGGCCCCTTACTCGACCGCTCGATCTACGATCAGGTTTGGGTGGCCCAGCCGTGCGTTATTCGTGAAGGGGGTTTATGGCGGATGTGGTATCTGTCCTGCACCAAAATTGAAGTCATTAACGGCCATCCCGAACCTTTTTATAACGTGAAATACGCGGAGTCGACGGATGGAATTAACTGGCAACGTACCGGTCACGTCTGCGTGGGATACGATGAATTCACCGATGCTATTGGCCGACCAACGGTTTACAAGGATGGTGAGCTATACAAAATGTATTTCTCGTACCGCAACGCAACCAACTACCGCACCGACGTTCAGAAAAGCTACCGGATTGGATACGCCGAGTCGAAAGATGGCCTGAATTGGGAGCGAAACGATGAACGCGCCGGGATTGAACGCTCTGCTGAAGGATGGGACTCCATGATGATGGACTACTGTCATATTTTTGAGTATAACGGTCAGCGAATCATGCTGTACAACGGCAACGGATTTGGGGCGTCCGGATTCGGGTATGCCGTTGAGCAGTAGTGAAAAAAGATCGGATGACTTTTATCAGGCCTTTCTTGCACAATAATCATAGGAGTCAGGCCCTTTGATAGATTACGTTTGTATTATTCGTAGTTAGCGCTCTATTTTGTACAAAACAGTAGGCAGAAATGAAAGAGTTATCAAAATACCTCATACAAGTCAACGCTGAGTTCAAAGACGGTAAGATCGTTCCTGAGATTCCTTACGAAGACGTAATGAAACTCGTCAATGAGCCGAACATTGTTGTTATCCGCACGGGCATTCCGGAAGAAACGCTACGTACAATTATCGACACAACCCGTAGCTGGGCAGCTAAAACCCCTTTGGCTGAGGGCCCGGATACGTTCGACAATAACCAGCATAAGCAGCGGCTTCACATCGCCAAAATACAGCAGGCCCCGCAGTTGTTTCATGACCATACGTTCGATGCCATTCTGGAGCTTGATGAGCCAACCAGGCAGTCGCTGCTGCAGGTCTTCGATCCGATGCGCCGGTTCTGGAACAGCCTGACGGGCAACGACGAAGAATACGGCGTTCGGAAAGGACAGCCATATTTCCACCCGCAGGTTACACATTACCCAATGGGCGGTAGTTTTTTTGGTCGGCACTGGCACCCGCTTAATCCGCAGAAAGTCGGTACGATTCTTGCCCTTAATCAGTACGGGAAAGACTATACATCCGGTGGTACGGGATACGTTATTAACGACCACATTGTGGAAACCGAAGGTTTTCAGGAAATAGGCGATATGATTTTGTTCCGTTACGATTTGCCGCACTGGGTAAGCCCCTCAAGCTTTGCCGATCGGTTTAGCTGGGATGACCCCGCTGGCCGCTGGGTTGCCATTCTGCCGTTTTATGATCCGTGGGGAACACCGGCGGATAAAGATGAGCCGCAAGGCTGGAAAACTCATATTCAGTCGGCTAAAACCGCTACGTCGGAGGCCGCCGTTTAATCAAGAAATACTCATTGCCGAGTGACGGTGAACGGAGTATTCGTTCCTATCTTTGTCGGTGAAACGAAAGCCCGGTCTCTAACGCCCGCCAGGTTGCGTTCGGACCGGGTTTATTTTTCGTATTATGGTTAAAGTAAGCGTCCTGATTATCACCTACAACCAGCAGAAGTTTATTCGTAAGGCTATCGATAGTGCCCTTGCGCAAAAAACGACGTTTCCGATTGAAATTCTGGTTGGTGATGATTTTTCGAGCGATGGCACCCGCGACATCATCCAGGACTACGAGCGCCTGCACCCTGGCCTGGTGAAAGGCGTACTGCACCCACGTAACATGGGTAAAAACGGGGGGATAAACTTTCTGGAAACGCTGAAACTGGCCCAGGGCGAATATTATGCCTTGATGGATGGGGATGACTACTGGACCGATCCGCTTAAGCTTCAGAAGCAGGCCGATCTGCTGGATGCGCACCCCGATTATTCGACGGTGTTTCACAATGCCCTGATTACGTACGAAGACGGGACGCCTTCGCATTTGCTCAACGGTTCGGATATGAAGCCGTTCTATACGGTCGACGACCTGATCGGCGAAGATGAAATCTGGTTCATGGCTACGTCCAGCACCATGTACCGGAACGCAATCAAAGAATATCCAACCTGGTTTCGTGAATCGTCGAGTGGCGATATTCCCAGGCTTATCCTTAAAGCCAAGCTAGGTAAGATCGGGTACATCCCGGACGTAATGTCGGTGTACCGAAAAAACCGGGGAGGAGCCAGCTACGCCGATAACTATTACGAGGAGTCGTTTTTGCGAAATCGGATTCAGATGTACCGCGATATTAATCGCGAACTCGACTACAAGTACGACCGGGTACTCCGCCGGAACATCGCCCGGTACTACCGGATGCTGCTGGACTCGAAGCAATACAAAAACCGCTATTTCAGGCGGGTATTCTACGCCCTGAAATACCTACACTTAGGCCGTCCCGACTGGGAAAAAACGAAATTTGTCATTCGGGACTACGTACTACCCAGGCCCGTTACCAAGTTATACAGTAGTATCCGGCTTCTGCCGCATCGGAATTAAGCCAGCAAGCTTGTAATTTGTAGTGTGCCCGGTGAATGATGGTACTTGCCAAGGGCCGACAAACCAGAATGGATATGAAATTAAGCGTTGTTATACCCGCCTACAACGAGGAAGAATCGTTACCCCCTACGCTACGTGCGTTGTACCAGACACTGGCCAAGCACGGGATTCCGCACGAGATATGTGTTACCAACGATAACTCCAAAGACGGTACGCTTCAGGTACTGAAGCAGTTATCCGCAACGGAAATTCCAACCTTAGTATATTACACCAACCCAGGGCCGAATGGGTTCGGCTATGCGGTACGGTACGGACTGGAACGGTTTTCAGGTGACTGTGTAGCGGTGTTTATGGCTGATTTGTCGGACGATCCCGAAGATCTGGTTAAGTTCTACAACAAGATGGTTGAAACCAATGTCGATGCTGTCTTTGGGTCGAGATGGGGTAAAGATGGGAAAGTAATTGATTATCCGCCCCTCAAAAAATTCATCAACCGCATTGCCAACTTCATTGTCAAGCTGGTAATGGGCATTAAATACAACGATACAACCAACGCGTTTAAACTCTACAAACGCGAGACGATAGAGGGCATAAAGCCTTTTTTGGCCCCCCATTTTAACCTGACCGTCGAACTGCCGCTTAAAGCCATTGTTCGTGGATATACCTACGCGGTGGTGCCCAACAGCTGGACGAACCGGAAGTACGGCGAGTCGAAATTGAAGATCAAGGAGATGGGCAGTCGTTATTTTTTTATTCTGATGTACTGCCTGATCGAGAAATACTTCTCACAGGGCGACTTCAGAAAGAAACCAGCCACGCCTGTAGCGCAGACCGTAAGCCGGTAAGCAATTATTGACTGATAAGCCCCCTGAGGCCGGGAATCTGATAAACGGCCAGCGACTGGATAACGGCCCAGAAAATTCCGCTTATCAGCATGTACAAAAGCAGCTCACTTCGCTTGGCCCGGAAGGAAACGGCAAGTATGGTGCCGCCGATGGGCGTCAGGATTAAGGGTGTCAGTAGCGCGATACCCATTAAACCGGACCGCTTCCAGACGCGTACCGCCATGCGGGTTCGATTGGTGAATCGTTTGGGCTGCCGTGGGCGGTAACGCTGCATCAGAGCCTGCAAAGCCGCACCGGCATACGTAACCACCAGTACGCTTACCATCATTCCCAGCGTTGTACAGATCGCTGTTTCCAGCCAGTTCAGCCCCAGGGCCACTCCTGACAAGGGCCCACCAACAAATTTGATGGTGCTGGCAACGATAACAGATACATACTTGGCAACTTGCATAACAGGGCTTTTCTCTAGAACAACACGCTAAAAATACTCGTTGTTTAGTTCAATGCCGTTACTAGACTCAGCTTATCCGGGGCCGCCTGCTTATCAGTACAATGGCCACCTGCAAACGATACTCCCCAGCCTTACGCGTACCGTAACCGGCGTTACGTATACCCGTCAGCGGCTCACTCTCTTCGACGACGACTTTGTCGACCTGGACTGGATCAAAGGGGGCAACAGCCGACTGGTTATCCTGACGCACGGATTGGAAGGCGACAGCAATCGGCAGTATATGCGGGGAACCGCTAAACTGTTTGCTGCGAATGAGTTTGATGTGCTGGCCTGGAACTGCCGCTCCTGCAGTGGCGAGATGAACCGCGCATTCCGGTTGTATAATCATGGCGAGATTGGCGATTTAGGCGAGGTAATCGGCCATGCTCTGCAAACCGGTACCTATGAGGAAATTGTATTGGTCGGTTATAGCATGGGTGGAAACATTACGCTAAAATATTTGGGTGTGCACGGGTATGAGCTGCCTAGCGCTGTCAAACGGGGTGTTGCGATTTCAGCACCTACCGATCTGGGAGCCAGCGCCCGTATGCTTGACCAGCCCAGCAATCGATTTTACAGAAACCGGTTCATGAAAAAGCTGATTACGAAGCTGACGCAGAAAGCCAATCGGTTTCCAGGACGGCTGGATATGGCCAAACTGCGTTTTGTGAAACAATGGCGCGATTTCGACGAGTTTTTTTCGGCTCCGGTGAATAGTTATCGGGATGCCGACGATTTTTATGCACAGGCGTCAGCCGTTAATTTTATGCCGGCAATAACGGTACCGACGTTGCTGCTGAACGCCCAGAACGATCCACTCCTGACGGCTGAGTGTTCGCCAGTCTGGTTAGCGAAAGAGCATCCTTATATATTTCTGGAAACGCCCGCGCGAGGTGGACACGTTGGTTTTGCGGTTCCCCGTGATAGATATACGTATGCCGAACGCCGGGCACTGGCGTTTGCGAAGAACCTGATTTAAACCGATTCGATCGTGATGAATATTGTTTACACCGACGCTTATACGCTGAATCCGGGCGATCTGGATTGGGAGCCGATTCAATCGCTGGGGAATGTTACGTTCTATGACCGAACCTCGCCCGATCAGCTGCTGGAGCGGATCCGTGATGCTGAGATCGTACTCGTCAATAAAGTCAAACTGAACCGGGACGTATTGAGCCAGTTGCCCAAACTGCGTTATATTGGCGTTACGGCCACCGGCTATGATATAATCGACGTAGCAGCGGCTCGCGAACAGGGAATTATCGTTACCAACGTAAAGGGATACAGCACTGATTCGGTGGCTCAGTTAACCTTCGCCTTACTGCTCGAACTTACGCATCACGTTGGTCGGCACAGCCAAAGCGTTCATGATGGAGACTGGGTACGTTCCGCCGACTTTTGCTACGCCAAGTCGCCTTTGGTTGAACTGGCCGGTAAAACGTTGGGTCTGGTCGGCTACGGGGATATTGGTCAGAAAGTTGCCGAAATCGGGAAAGCGTTCGGTATGCGTATTCTGGTGAACCGCCGGAGCACCTCCCAGCAGGAAAGAGCCGACGTTACGTTTGTTGACCGAAATACGCTCTTTGCGCAGAGCGATGTTGTGTCTCTGCATTGTCCGGCAACGCCAGATACCATTGGCTTTGTTAACCGTGACTTGTTGAACGTAATGAAGCCAACGGCGTATCTATTGAATACCAGCCGGGGAACTTTGCTGAACGAGCAGGACGTTGCTGCTGCCTTGAATAAAGGGAAAATTGCCGGTGCCGGTTTAGATGTATTGTCGGTTGAGCCTCCTAAAGGAGAGAACCCGCTGCTCACCGCCGAAAATTGCCTGATTACACCGCATATCGCCTGGGCGAGTTTTGAAGCACGGAAGCGGTTGTTAGGGCTGGTCACCGACAATATTCAGGCTTTTCTGAACGGAAATCCGCAAAACGTTGTGGCTTAAGTGCCTGCTATCTGGATTAGGTCTTCAATCTGATTAATAATCGTAGCGTTTTCCGGCATGTCAATATCCTGGCCGACGATCTGATAACCCGTAAACAGCAAGTGCGCGTCCGGGAAAGCCTTGACTAATCGGTCAACGAAGGGCTGTACTTCGTGGTTGGAGGGTACGGACGTAATAGCGGTAAATACGTAGTCAGGCTTGTGCACATTGTAGGCAAACACCAGTTCATTGAACGGCAGGCTCTGCCCCAGATAAATCACTTTGTTGTACCGGGCGCGAATGATGTAGTTGGCAAACAACAGGCTGATTTCGTGCAGTTCACCTTCCGGCAAAAACAGCATATATTTCTTCCCGTTTGGGCGCTGTTTGCTCACCTGACCGTCGATGGCTACGATGATTTTCTGACGGATCAGATTGGAAATAAAATGCTCCTGAGCCGGGCCGATTGAGCCGGTTACCCACAGCGTACCAATCCGGCTTAAAAACGGATAGATGACATGAATCATCGTGTTCTCAAAGCCGAATTGCAGGATATTCGTACTGATTATTTTTTCGAAACGCTCCTCATCCAAATCAATCATTGAAATCGTGAGCGCATGAATCTGATCAGGGTAGTTGAGCTGCCGGTCGGATATCTTAATGACCTCCCGGTACATCTCCTCCACGGACAGCTTCGATATTTCCGAGATCTTATAGCCGTGATCTTTCAGCAACGATATATTGAGTACCAGTTTCAGGTCCTGATCGTCGTACGTGCGGATATTCGTATCCGTACGCTTAGGCGAGATGATGTTGTAACGCTGCTCCCAGATACGTAGCGTATGCGCTTTGATGCCGGATAGCTGTTCTAAATCTTTTATTGAATAACTACTCATGAGATAAGATTGCTAGGTGTGAACGACAGCTAACATCAGTACGCACATTAACAAGCAGTTTTGGTAACTGGCTTGGCTACGGATTCACCAAAAATTAATTTGAAATATACGTCAGGAATCGGACTTACAGATCGCTTTCAGCCTGAACAAATTTACTATTATCAACAGATTTATTTAGTTCTTGTTTAATTATTTTTTAAAAAAGATCAACAAATTATGAGATATGAAAAATAGGAACTGTAACACGAGCAGCCATTTTGCCAGTCGGTTTCCTTTACGAAAAGGCAAGGCGTACCAAATCGTAAACAAGACCCCGGAAACCAGCCACCAACCAACGTAATTCTGAATAGGGACGGGTTGGTCGAACCAGGTCCAGAAATCCAGCTCGACGGCCACTGGCTCAATGAAGAAATCCAGTACAACCATCAATGTAGCTGCTATCAGCGTTTTTCCATACGCAGGCAACGCGAGCCGATCGCACACCGATCCGCAGCAGTACGAAAGTGTAAGCCAGTTGATGCCGATAACGGGCGGAACTTCCCAAATGCGGGCGCCTAGGCCCCAGCCATACGCATAGTGCCCAAAGATAGACCCGGTGTGAACGCCGATTACCTCAATAAAATAGCCCGTCAGCACAGCCAGCGCAGCATAGACGTAGAAAGCAGGTCGCCAGTCGGTATGGTACAGGAGCAGAATAACCAGGGAACTGATTAAGGTGAATGGACTAAGCGGCCGGAAATAATCCGCCAGCGCCGGCAGCTGGAGGCCAATGATGCCAGCCAGATAGGCTACAGTCAATACCGTAAGAACGGCGTGGTGATAACGTGGAGCTATTGGAATACTGATAGGCATGCATCAGTAACTGCGCGTATGATCAGAAGGTTAGCCTGTATAAACGAAAAAGCCCCGACAAAATCAGGGCCTTTTACCAGGGTGAAAGACGGGGCTCGAACCCGCGACCTTCGGAACCACAATCCGACGCTCTAACCAACTGAGCTACAATCACCGTTTTGGACTGCAAAAATAACAAATAATGGATAATGTACAATGAATAATCAGTTTTTTGGCGAATTATTCAGTGTACATTATCCAGCATATAATCTTACGCCTGTTTACCCTGTTGGTAGCGCTTTTCGGCAGCATTCCAGTCAACGACGTTAAAATAAGCCGCAATATAGTCGGGGCGACGGTTCTGATACTTCAGGTAGTAGGCATGTTCCCATACGTCGAGGCCAATAACGGGAAAGCCTTTTACGTCGGCTACGTCCATCAGCGGATTGTCTTGGTTTGGGGTAGACGTTACAGCCAGCTCTCCGCCCGGAGTTACCACGAGCCAGGCCCAGCCAGAACCAAAACGGGTAGTAGCGGCTTTGGTGAATTCGTCTTTAAAGGCATCAAACGAGCCAAATTTCTGCGTAATCGCTTCCGCTAATTCACCCGTTGGCTGACCGCCACCGCTGCCCGAAATGGTATTCCAGAACAACGTATGGTTGTAATGACCTCCTCCGTTGTTCCGAACTGCTACCGGTGACTGACTCACGTTGGTCAACAGCTCTTCAATGGATTTATTTTCTAAATCAGTGCCAGCAATGGCATTGTTCAGGTTGGTCACGTAAGCGTTGTGGTGCTTATCGTGGTGAATTTCCATGGTTTGCTTGTCGATATTTGGTTCAAGCGAATCGCTGGGGTAGGGTAGGGGATCTAATACAAAAGCCATTTTACTATGAGTTTGATGGAAGATTATTCGGTTTTGTTAACAACCCCGTTTTCATTTATGTTCTTAAGTGCCTAAAAAACTTCTCAAGTAAGGCTTTGCTTTCGTCGGCCAGCACACCCGCTTCGAGCCGGGTTTTTGGGTGAAGCAGGGGCTGATTCAAGCGGGAATAGCCTCGCTTCGGGTCGTTGGCTCCAATGACAAGCCGACCAATCTGCGACCAGAATAAAGCCCCGGCGCACATCACGCAAGGCTCCAATGTTACGTATAGGGTACAGTCGGGGAGGTATTTACTGCCCAGGTGTTGAGCCGCAGCGGTTATGGCTAGAATTTCAGCATGGGCCGTTACGTCGTTGAGCTGTTCCGTTTGGTTGCGCCCTTTGCCAATGATTCGGTTGCGACTTACCACAACGGCCCCGACCGGAATTTCGCCATCCTCAGCGGCCTCTTCGGCCAGACTGAGCGCTATTTCCATGAAGTAATCATCCGAAAACATAGTACAGTAAAGTTACGTGACCTGAAGGTATGCGCTTTACACGCAAACAGCCATCAGGTATAGGGATGGCTGTTTGCGGGGCTTGTTTATTGTTTTACCAGTTTCCGAATCGTATGTCGATCACCGACCTGAATCCGTAAGATGTATAATCCGTTCGGCTGGCTGCTCAGATCCAGTTCGTTACGTCGGCTACGGGATGTCGATTGCAGGACCGTCCGACCACGCAGATCAGTTACCTCAAAGTTTGCCGGGTCGTGTGTAAGCGGAAGGTCAAGCTCTACGGTCAGCACTGACGTTGTTGGCACGGGGTATGCTTTCACCAGCGGATCAAGGGGGTTGTTCTCAACACCCAGCAGGGGTAGAACCGAAACAGTAGCTGTGCCGGAAATAGCGCCGGTACCGCAAGAATTCGATACGGTTGTTAGCCGATACGTTGTAGTCCGCGCAAGACGCACCTCCGTCACGTACGGGCTTGTGGTCGCCGTTGCCGAATAACTCCGAACGCTGTCGGCGTATGTTATGGTCCAGGGGCCGTCTCCACCGAACGCAATGGTCAGGTTGGCCGGTGATCCTTCGTAAATATCCTGCGTGCCGGTCAGCGTAGCCGTAGGGAGCGACCGTACGGTCAGTATAGTCGGACTGTTAGTGCCGGTGATGCCTATCTCAGGATTGATCGCTTTGACGCGGACGTAGTACTGACCGCTGGGTAATGCCAGCGGCAGCGTACCGGTTACCGGAGAGCCGACCGCGGTGGCGGGTACCGCGTATTTCTTGGCCGTATCGGCCAGACTGGCTAACTCAATATTGAAGCTATTCCCCGGATTAAATTCGCCGGTCGTGGCAAATGGAACCGTCAGCGCCGTACCCGCGCAGAGCGTCGACGTATTGAAGGCAGTAGTCGATACGGTTGGCACACGAACCACTACGGCAGCCGTAGCCGGGTTACCTGGCAAGCCAATACCGCATCCATTCGTAACAGCAATCACCTGATACGTTGTGTTGCCGCGTGGTAACACCATAATGGTCGTGTCGGATCGGAGCGATCGGCCCGAGTAACCATCCGAAATGGTATAGCTGTAGGGAGCAGAGCCGGTAAATTTTAACTGTAATGATGTTCTCCGACCTAAATTGACAGATGTGGCTGCCGGAGCCTGTAACGATAAAGTTGGCGTAGTGTTCACCACCACCCGAATGATTGCGCGTGGGCTATAACAGCCATTTGCCCCGATCTGATAAACATAAAAAGCATCACCTCGCGGGTCAACATTCGTGTTTATAGTTGAAGGCGTAGGGGCGTTGTCGGTGGTCCGCTCATACGGATCAATCCAGCGTAGCCGCCCACCTGATTCGGCAGATGCTTCCAGTGGAGCCGCTTTGTCGTTGATGCAGTAGGAAACTACTGACTTGGCGACTGTCGGCGCAGCTGTGCTGTTGACGGTCACTTGGATCGTTGCTCTGCCGCCTTCGCAGTTGTTTACGGTTTGGGAAACCTGATAATTCAGTACGCCCGTTTGACTAATAGAAGGCGTGGGCGCATTCGGAAATGGATTACCATCCGGATTATACCATCTCAGATTGTCTCCATCGGCTCTCAGCGGTGATACGTTCTGTGCAGGCTGATCGGGCTGCGCTTGACAATACGTAAGATTCGACACAGTCGGCGGAGCTGGCAGTGCATTAACGACAACGGTTATAGTCGCTTTAGGCCCTTCGCAGTTTTCATTCGAGGTCTGAGATACTTTGAACGTTTGCGTACCTACATTATCCGTATTTGGACTTGGAGCGCTACCCAGCAGAGCATCATTTCCTGTGTACCATTTCAGATTCTGCCCGCCGGCAGTTAAGGGATTAGCGTTCTGTTTATTACACAAACTGACTGAACTTACACTCGGTGCAGCTGGCAACGCTTTAATGCGAACATTCAACCCAGCGCGCGTACTCTCGCAACCATTCAGTGACTGGCTGATGTAATACGTAACCGTACCAACATTGTTTGTACTAAGAAGTGGTGCATTTGCGGATGGAGCTCCACCCGTAGCGCTGGTACCATACCAGTTTGGGGTAGCATTAGCGTCCAGCGTCGCGTTTAAAGGTTGTTGTGGCGCGCCCTGACACAATTCCACTAACGAGGCACTGGGGGCGTTTGGGGTGTCTTTTACCTGCACTGGAATAGACGTTCGGTCACTTTCGCAGCTACTAACGGTTTGCGTTACGTAGTAAAGCGTAGTGCCAACCGCAGATGCCGTTGTCGCGGGAACTGTTGGCGTAATAGAACCTGTACCTCCTGTTTGATTTATACCGTACCATTTGAGACTTTGCCCCGTAGCTATTAACGGTTGTGCCGTTTCTCCTTCGCAGTAGGCACTGGGTGGAATGGCCGCTGGAGCGGCAGGCACGGCGTTAACCGTAACGGTCAGAGGAGTACGTGTACTTTCACAGCCATTTACAGTCTGACTGACGTAATAAACCGTGTTTCCAGTCGCAGACGTAGACAGAACTGGTGCTGTTGGCGACGCGGTACCGCCGGTTTGACTGGTACCGTACCAGTTCAGCGTTCCCCCGGCCGAAGGGGTGGCAGCCAGGGAAGTAGCGGTTCGGTTCTGGCAGATTATCGTAGGGCTCACAACCGCCGGCACTGAGGGCGTTGCCTTAACTATAACGGTAATAGCGGCTCTCGGTCCTTCGCAGCCGCCCTGGGTCTGGCTAACGTAATATGTGCTGGAACCAGCCTGCGTGGTTGCCGGAACGCTCGGCGTTGCCGAAGCAGTGCCACCGCTTGCGTTGAGACCGTACCAGTTTAAGGTTGCTCCCGTGGCAGGCGTGGCAGCCAAGGCGGTTGCTGTCTGGCTATGGCAGTAGGAGGGCGCGGCCGCCGTTGCTGGGGCAGGTGGAGCATCGTTTACCCGAACGGCAATGGGCGTGCGGGCGCTCTCGCAACCGTTGACAGTTTGGCTAACGTAGTAGGTGAATGTGCCAGCCTGACTGGTACTTGGTACCGTGGCCTGGGCCGAAGGGGTTCCCCCGGTTGCACTGGTACCATACCATCGTAAGTTTTGGCCGACCGCCGTAAGCGCGGTTGCTGGAGCACCTTCGCAATAAGGCGCGGGGGCAGTGGCCGTTGGTGCCGCTGGCGGACTGGCAACCGTAACCACCACGCTTGCTCTTGGTCCTTCGCAGCCATTCAGCGTCTGGCTAACGTAATACGTGGTACTGCCTGCTGCTGTTATAACCGGAACCGGGGCTGCCGAAGAGCGTATCCCCCCGGTTGCACTGGTTCCGTACCAGTTCAGCGTTGCTCCAGCGACTGGAGTAGCGGTTAGTGCCGTAGCTGGCTGGTTCAAACACAACGTAACCGGGCTCGTTGCCGGCGCATTGGGCTTATCTTTAACTGTTACACTTATGGGTATTCTGGGGCTTTCGCAGCCTCCGACTGTCTGGCTGACGTAATAGAGCGTATTACCAATAACATTGGTGCTTGGCAAAGTAGCTATGCTAGATCGAGTACCCCCGGTTGCACTGGTACCATACCAGTTCAGCGTTCCGCCTGCCGATGGAGTAGCCGTCAGCGCCGTCGCTGCATCACCTTCACAATACGGAGCGGGGGGCGTAGCATTCGGTGCAGGGGGTACATTGATGGTGACCACCGCCAGCGCAGTTGAGCCAACACGAGCCGGAGCACTTGACACGACCCGAATTCGATAAGAGGAGCCAGGATCAACATTGGGTGGTATCTTCGCATTTATGACAAGTCCGGTTGATGTTGTTCCAATGACCGTGGGGTTCGGGAGAAATGCGCCGGTTACGTCTGAGAGTTGAGCAGAGAAGACATTACCGGCGGCAAAGACACCACTCGGTGTAAACGTAACGGTTATGGTTCCTTCGCGACAAACCGAAATAGGTGCCACGGCACCCGTTGTTATCGTCTGGGCGAAGCTTTGCGTAAGCGATACTCCCGCAAAAAACAGCCAGCAAAATAGATAGGCGTAGACATTACGTCCTTTCATAAAAATAGGAGCAGTTAAGGGGATTAAAGTTAACGCATTTGTGAAAAACACAGACTATTATTTCACCAGCAAGCTGTTCAGGGCGCGTCAGCAAATGCCTTGTTTCTGCGCAAAAGATTAATAGTTAGTGGAACATACTAATTGACAGGCTAAGCTAAAGAAGTTACCAAATGTGGTGAAGCGATACCACAATAACGGTGCCACTACGGTTTCGTAGTGGCGCTAAATCAGCTAGTAAGTAACCGGAAATTTATAATCTGGCCGAATGGCTACTGGATTGCTCTACTGAACAGAGCTATAGATAACCTCGTGGATGCGTCGGCGAAGTTTAGTCGTATTGATAGTATTGTTGCCGGCTGTCGGGTAGATACGATTCGAGAGGAATACGAAAATCAACTCCTGATCGGGGTCAACCCAAACTACATTACCTGTAAAACCAGTGTGACCGAACGAACGGGGCGATACCTGCGGAGCCATGTAGACACTGCTTGGACTTTCGGGGTTCGGTTTGTCCCAGCCTAGGGCCCGGTGGCTCCGATTGCTCAGCGTTTGCGTAAAATAAGGCACCGTCATGGGTTGAAGGATTCGCTGTTCACCGTATTCGCCTTTCTGAAGATTCATTTGCAGTAGCGTAGCAATTTCCCGGGCGTTGCCAAATAAACCCGCATGGCCTGAAATACCGCCCTGCACGGCCGCCATCTGATCATGAACCGTGCCGACCAGGAGTTGATTGCGGTAATACGTATCTTGCTCGGTTGGTGCACACTGCGGATTGGCCAGGCGCTGGAGGGGCGTGAAGCCGAGTTGATGCAGACCGAGGGGCTTGTAAACGTGTTCGGTCACAAACTTGTCCAGAGGCTGTTTGCTGACACGCTCCACAATCTTCTGAAGCATCAGGAAGTTCAGATCACTGTACACATACGCTGGTTTGCCCGATTCGTCGGTCTTGCGTGACATTGGCGAGTGCACGACCCATTTCCAGACCGAATCTTTCAGCGCGGGAACAGCCCAGAGAGTCGGTGCAATCTGAAGCGTGTGCAGGCTGTCGGGCGTCGGGTTATAGTACTCTGCCTTTAAACCTCCGCCCGATGTCCGGGTGCGGTCCCAGGTGGTGGGGTAGAAAGAAACCATACCCGACTGGTGCCAGAGCAAATCCTGAATAACAATGTTTTGTTTGTTCGTACCCCGTAATTCGGGTAAGTAAGACGACGCTTTCTGGCTGAGGTCGATCTGCTTGTGGTCGTATAAGACCATGACCGACTGCAGGGTCGCCAGCACTTTCGTGAGCGAAGCCAGATCATACAGCGTTTCGTCAGTTACTTTAGTGGCTCCCGGCGAATAGGTTAAGGCCCCAAAGTTTTTGCTGTACACCACTTTTCCTTTACGGGCCACCAGAACCTGGCAGCCCGGCACTACTCGATCTTTTACCGCACCCTGAACAATACCGTCGATTTTAGCCAAAACCGCTGACTTCATGCCAACGCTTTCCGGCGAGCCTATTGATAGCCGACCTTCTGGGGAGAGATTCAGACCAAGGCCAACTTTCAAATCGCCAATCGACACGGGCAGCATACCTCGCGCGCCCAGACCACCGAACAAGACCTGCGGCACGACCCGCTGCATATCGTCAAGCTCCTGGTAAGCGCAGATCAACGCATCTGCCGCCGAAAACTGCGGCAGGCTGTAAGGCGATCCAAAAGCCGCAACGATAACTTTCGTGCCCCGTTGCTTCAGCCGGTTAATCAGATCAATGGATGCTTTGGTAATGCCGTATTTGCGCGAAGCAGATTCGCTCATGCGGTGGAAACTCATCACCACTGTATTGGCATCACCAATCTGAGCGAGCATGTTGTTCAGATCGACTTCCGAGACTGGCTTCTCCGGATACGCCAGCGTTTGGAAAGGAGCGTACTGATTCAACGTTTTCTGAAATACATTGCCCGGCTCGGCCCCAATGGCTACAGAAGCCAGTCGCAACGTATCGAGCCGTTTGAAAGGCAATAGATCATTCGCGTTGCTGGCTATCGTTACCGACTGTTCGCACAACTCCTGCTTGAGTAGCTGAGCTTCGGGCGAATTCAGATCCGCGGCCAGACCGCTTAAATTGATTGGTTTGTATTTGTTCAGACCCGCCCAGTACTTGGCCCGAAGAATTTTCTTAACTTTTTCGTCGACAAACTCCTGTGAAATAACCCCTTGCTGAATGGCATTGAGAATGTTAACGGTTGCTTCCCGAACGTTTTCTGGATACAACAGAATATCGTTACCGGCCATTAAGGCACGAAGGTTAACATCCATCGCCTTCGGCGACCGGCTGATACCACCCATGTTGAGCGCATCGGTGAAGACCAGTCCCCGGAAGCCAAGCTCTTTTTTGAGTAGCTCCGTTACAATTTTCTCGGAGAGCGTAGCGGCCAGGGCGGGCGTGTTGTCGATAACCGGTACGTGCAGGTGACCCGTAACGATGCCCATTAAACTGTCAGCAATCAGCTTGCGGAACGGATATAAGTCAATCTCGCGCATCTGCTCCGGCGAGCGGCTAACGGTAGGCAGCGTATGATGCGAATCGGCATTGGTATCGCCGTGACCAGGAAAGTGTTTTGCCGTAGCAATAACGTGAGTCTGTTGTAAGCCGCGCATGTAAGCCGAAGCCTTTAGCGCTACGTTCTCTTTTGATTCGCCAAACGAGCGCACGCCGATAACGGGGTTCGCCGGATTACTATTGATATCGGAAACCGGGGCAAAGTTGATGTGAATACCCAACCGCTGGCACTGCCGACCAATTTCGGCCCCCATACGATAGATCAGGTCATTGTCACGAATGGCACCGAGCGCCATCTGCTTCGGAAAATCCATGGCACTGTCGAGCCGCATGCCCAATCCCCACTCCCCGTCGATACCGATCAGCAGCGGAATTTTAGAGGCAGCCTGATACCGGTTTGTCAGGATAGCCTGCCGGTAGGGGCCACCCTGAAAGAAGATAAGGCCACCAATGTGATTGGTTTGAATGAGGTGATCAATGTATTGGTAATGATTTTCGTGTCGGTTGGAAAAGGTGGCCACCATAAAGAACTGACCAACTTTCTGCTCAGGCGTTAACGTATTAAAAACGCTGTCGACCCACTGGCGACCACTGTCAGGCAGGGTAAAAACTTCGACGGGACGAGCTGCGGCTCCTGGTACGTACGTCGGGACTTCTACCCGTGCAGGACGTTCAACAGAACGTTTTGCGACAGCCTTTGAGGCCGAATGAGAAATACGCGCCCAGATGGAGCGACCCGGTTTTGTTAAGCCAAACGCAGTTAATAAACTGACAGATAAGCAGCCAATTAATAGGAATGGCCTTACTACATTACTACGCATGGGTACTTAAGAGGTAAAAAAGGTACAGTCAGCTATCGGTGGTTTTCGACAAACCATAAAAGTAGCCATTGCCTGTTTAAATCCATAACTTGTACTAGAATAGTCAAAGTTTTTAACGAAAAAATAAAGTTTTATCGTTCTGAAAACTGATTAACTATTCCTTAAAAGAAATGAATTGGCGCCGTTTGACGCCTTAAGAACCTGACTAAAAGCTGATTGTTAGATAGTAATTAAGTCTATAAGTTTAATGACCTAATTAGAATAGGCTACCTATCGCTTTCAATAAACTGTACCAATTACTGCTAACAAGTTGGGCATGAGCTAACGTAGCGAAGCTATACTCCGTGGCATAACTGAAAATCCGGCCTTAAAGCAGAGGGAAGCGGCATTTGGGAGAATACAGAAACTGAGCGAAATCACCGCTTAAGGCACGTAGTATAGAGAAAACGCAACGGGGGAGAACCGCGTCAAAAGGCGAAAAGTGCCTGATCAAAAGCCGGGAGCGGACAGGTACAGGAAAGTGAAAGAAGCGAGTACAGCCGGGATACGGCAACTTAGCGAATAGAAGGTAATTCAGCAGGGACAGCAACGGAGGAGACTACTGCTACCATGCGCTCGTATGGCCCAAGAGTTGGGACATTTAACTCGAACGTAATGAAGTTGGCTTAGTATGCTTGCGTCGAGCGCATCCGTACCAGGGCCTGCACGAAGCGTTTACTCAGCGTACTCTTGCTAAGTTCAACCGTTGGCTGCCAGCATACCGTAGCCGTCGATCTGGTTTTCGTAATGGCCATCGACGCTTTGGCTTTCATCTGCTTACGGGCTGCGAATACGTTGTGGGGGTGCCCCATGCTCATTGCCTGTCCGCTCAGCCCCAGTACTAAAATTCCGATGATTAAGGATGTTTTCATGACCTTACTTTTAAACTTACAACGCAAAGTTATAGGTTTTGTTTGGTATCTTGCAATACATAGTACTAAAATTTCTTAAAAATTATTAGAGCTAGTAAAGGGCAAGTGGATTTTCCAGTGCGATGACGGATAAATGCCACTTGTCCCCTATTGACTGCGTTAATTTTAGTCGACAACCACGCGCCGTACCGCTCCGTCTTCGTTCTGCGTTACAGTAATGAAGTAAGTGCCCTGCGACTTTTTGCCCAGATCAATCTGGCCAACAAACTCGCCCGAGAAATCTTTGATGTCACGCCGGGCCACTTCTTTGCCTTTGGTGTTCGTGACAACAATGGTTATGTCGCCTTTGGCTGGGGCCGTGAACCGGATATTAAGCTGGTTTTGATCCGGATTATTCGGGTAAGCGTCCAGGCCCCGGATGGTGGAGGGCTTCGCGTTAAGGTTGCGGGACCAATCCTCGAACGGACGGGCCAACTGCCGGTCCAAGTCTCTGGGCACCTGAAACCGAAACCGGTTGAGCCGGTCGGCCAGCGAATCGGTACCCCGACGGAATTCATAACTCCAGTTCTGATTATTCCATTCGGTTAGTGGGCCACGGTGAACGTATACGTCGCCGGGGAGCCGCCGTTTTCCTAAGTTAAGCCGTTCTCGTGTTACGACCCGGTCGCCATTGGTATCATCGATGATGATTGTCATCTGGTGCTTACGGGTATCTTTACGAGCTGCCTTCAACGAGTCGACTAGTTTCGTAACCAGTTTATCGCGCTCCGAGTCGGTCATGCTATCCACGCGATACGTACGTTCGATTTCACGCACCTCATCACCGTTACGTTCGATAATGTGAACGTTTATTTCTTTTCCCGGTGCTTTAGGCGAGCCAGAACCTGACTTTTGCGCAACGGCTATTCCGCTCAAAGCACCCGTAAGTAACAGGGCCGGAACGAACCGGTGCCATACGAAAACTGTTTTTTTCATGGGACAAAACATTATCAGACGAAGGAACGAGAAGTTGATAAAACGGTTGATGTCAGGGTTGTTAAAGTTTGTTAAAGGCCCAATGAGTGGCCGCCGTGGTTCGTACTTTTACTGACAGCCTAAGCCGTTTTTCATAATAGATTAGTGAAATTGAGCGAAGGTTGCATGAGCGGGTAAAAAAATGTCTAAACAACGCATACAGTGGATTGTCGCGCTAATGGCGGTTGGGCTGCTGGGTTTGGTAGGCTTACAGTTGTACTGGATTAGCAGTGCGCTGCAATTGCAGAAAGAGCAGTTCGCTTATAAAGTGACGGATGCCTTACAGGAGGTTGTCCGGACGCTGGAGCGTCAGGAAATCGTTTACCTGACCAAGCAGCGGGTGCAGGCGCGCGAACAGCAAAATCGGCTGATGGCTATTGCCAAGAAAGAAACGAAATCAACGCTTAAATCGTCGTCCCGCCCCCCGGTTACCCGGACTCAGCCCAAACCTAAAGAACCGATTGATGCCCTGGCCTCGGCCCGGCAGGTAATGATTCCGGGTACGACCCCGGCCGGAGCGGTTGTGGTGCAGTCCGACGTTTTGCATCCGGTAGTAAAACCATTGTCGCCCGAACAGATGATGGTCGTAGAGGAGTTTTTCCGGCAGCAGGAGGAGCTCATGGCTGTGGGCGACTGGCAAACGCAGCTGGTGCAGCAACAGCAGTTCGATCAGTGGGTAGAGCGGGTGATGACGAGTGAGTTGAACCACATCAACAACCAGGTGGCGCAGTCGGCCCGCCGGAAAGATTCAACCATGCGCATGGCCAAAAGTAAACTTCGTCGGTTTGTACAACAGCAGAAAGTACAGCAGGCCGACGTAGTGAAAGCCGCCGACTCAGTACCGATTAGTCGTCCGGCGAGTCTAAGCCAGCATCGGGCCGAAGAGCAGTCGCACATGATTAAAGACGTGCTTAAAGGGTTGTTGTTATCGGATCGGCCGATCGAAGATCGGGTGAACCGATTGGCGCTCGATACGTTGCTTCGGCAGGCGCTGGTGGAGCGGGGCATTACGATTCCGTTCGCGTATGGTGTTCGTACGCGGTTGCGCCCTCAGTTTTTGTTTACGTCGATGGGGTCTGAATTCCGGCAGTTCGAGGATAAAGGGTACAAGGCCGCTCTATTCCCCAACAATCTGCTCGAAACCGGCAACTACGTGTATGTCTATTTTCCCTCGCAGGAGGAATTTATTCTGAGTCGGCTGGGCTTTATGTCGGGTGCTTCGGTTGTGCTGATTCTCGTTATTCTGGCTTGTTTTTACATTGCCATCAGTACCATTCTCCGACAGAAAAAGCTGGCCGATATTAAGAACGACTTTATCAACAACATGACCCACGAGTTTAAAACGCCGATTTCTACCATCTCCCTGGCGGTTGAAATGGCGCAGGAACAGTTGCGGTCGGACACGGCCGCTACGTCGCCCGAACCAGCGCGGCTAACCCGTTACATGGGAATTATCCGAGATGAGACCCGGCGGTTGGGTTCGCACGTAGAGAAAGTGTTGCAGATGGCCTTGCTCGATCGGGGCGAGATAAAGCTGAAATTATCGCCCGTGAATGTTCACGACGTTATCGAGAAAGTCTTGAACAACATTGGTATTCAGATTGAACAGCGCGAAGGGGAAGTCGATCTGGATTTTGAGGCTGACAACGAGGTGGTGGAAGCCGATGAGATTCACCTGACTAATATTCTGTATAATCTGCTCGACAACGCCATCAAGTATTCGCCCGAACATCCGCACATTACTATTCAAACGCGCAGTTTGCCCGAAGGCATCAGCATCACCGTTGCGGATCAGGGACTGGGCATGACCAAAGAACAGATCAGCCGAATCTTTGAGAAGTTTTACCGCGTACCGACCGGTAACCGGCACGATGTTAAAGGGTTCGGTTTAGGGTTGAGCTACGTAAAGAAAATGGTTGACGAGCACCACGGGCAGATTCAGGTTGAGAGCCAGCCCGGCAAAGGCAGCTCGTTCGAGATAATCTTACCTTATACAAATAGCGAAAGAGCGAAAGAGTGAACGCCTTGTTTGCGTCAGCCTATTCGCTCTTTCGCTCATTCACTCGTTCATGTTATGCCTAAAATCTTACTTGTTGAAGACGACCCGAACCTCGGCCTGCTGGTACAGGAGTACCTGACCCTGAAAGGGTATGAAACCGACCGGGCTACCGACGGGAATCAGGGGTTGCAGCAGTTTATGGCGAACCCGTATGACCTGTGCATCTTCGACGTAATGATGCCGAAGAAAGATGGATTCACCCTGGCCAAAGAAGTACGTATGGCGGGTCGCGATGTGCCGATCATTTTTCTGACGGCCAAATCCATGCAGGAAGATACCATTCAGGGCTTCAAAGTGGGTGCCGACGACTACATCACGAAGCCATTTAGCATGGAAGAACTGCTGCTTCGGATCCAGGCCATACTACGTCGTTATCAGCGAACGAACGACAGCATGGAGCCGACTACGTATCAGATTGGCTCGTTCGCCTTCGATTACCCCCATCAGTTGCTCGTTCACCAGAATGACACGGGCGAAGCGCAGTCGCAGAAGCTGACCAGCAAAGAATCAGAATTGCTGAAGCTGCTGGCCCAGAACCTCAACCAACCCGTTAGCCGAAGTTTTGCCTTAAAAATGGTGTGGGGTGATGACTCCTATTTTAACGCCCGCAGCATGGACGTATACGTAACGAAACTACGCAAATACCTCAGGCCGGATGAAACCGTTCAACTGGTGAATGTGCACGGCGAAGGATTTAAACTCATCGTTTAGGAACAGACAATCCGTATCGGGCGTTAGCTTGGTTACTGGGTAACGTAGCAGAAGACCGTTCAGGACTTTACTTTGTCATCCCTTGCAAGCCTGGGATGTCAAAAGGTTCTATTCGTATCCTGAATATCTTCTTCAGAATACGGTACCCATCACTCAATTGCAGAACGCTTAATTGTCTTTACGATGAATCTCATTCGCCGTCCGCGCCGGAATCGCCAATCGGCCGCCATCCGCGATATGGTGCAGGAAACGCGCCTGTTACCCAGCGATTTTATTCTTCCCCTGTTTGTCATGGCAGGTCAGAACGTCCGCTCCGAAGTAGCTTCCATGCCGGGTATCCATCGGCTGTCGACGGATCTGTTGCTGGACGAAGTGCAGGAATGCCTGGATCTGGGGATTCGCACATTCGATTTGTTCCCGAACATTGCCGAGTCGAAGAAAGATAAGTACGCCACTGAGAGCTATAATCCTGATGGCCTGTACCTACAAACCGTTCGGGCCGTTAAAGACCGGTTTCCCGAGGCTGTGATCATGACCGACGTAGCAATGGACCCGTATAGCTCCGACGGGCATGACGGTATTGTTGAAGATGGTAAGATTCTGAACGATCCAACGCTGGAAGTGCTCGGTAAAATGGCCCTGGCGCAGGCGCAGGCCGGCGCTAATATCGTCGGGCCTTCCGATATGATGGACGGCCGCGTGGGCTACATTCGGCAGGTGCTCGACGAAGGCGGTTTTCACGACGTAGCGATCATGGCTTACACGGCTAAGTACGCCAGTGCTTTCTATGGACCATTCCGCGATGCGCTCGACTCGGCCCCAAAATTTGGGGATAAGAAAACGTACCAGATGAATCCGGCCAACAGCCGCGAAGCGCTGATCGAAGCGCAGCTCGACTACGCCGAGGGAGCCGATTTTCTGATGGTAAAACCAGCCCTAGCTTATCTCGATATCATCAAACTGCTGAACGACAATTTCGACCTGCCCATTGCGGCCTATAACGTTAGCGGAGAATACGCCATGATTAAGGCCGCTGCTAAAATGGGTTGGCTGGATGGCGAACGCGCCATGATGGAATCGCTGATGAGCATCAAACGAGCCGGTGCCAAAATCATTCTAACTTATTTCGCCAAAGAAGCCGCCCGGATTTTATGAGCAGACTTTTAATACGTAACGCCCGGCTCGTGAACGAAGGACGTATCGTCGAAACGGATGTGTTAACCGAAGGCGGCTTTATTGCCCAGATCGGCACAGGCTTGTCTGATCAGAACGCTGACGTAGTGATTGACGCTGACGGGCAGTATCTGTTACCCGGTGTAATCGACGATCAGGTACATTTCCGGGAGCCGGGTCTGACGCACAAGGCCACTATCCATTCTGAATCGCGGGCGGGGGTGGCCGGGGGCGTTACTACGTTCATGGAGATGCCCAATACCGTTCCGAACGCCTTAACGCAGGCGCTTCTGGCCGATAAGTACGCCATTGCTGCGCAAACGTCGCTGGCGAACTACTCGTTTTTCATGGGCGCATCGAACAACAATCTCGATGAGGTGCTACGTACCGACCCTCGTACGGTTTGCGGCATCAAGGTCTTTATGGGCTCGTCTACGGGTAATATGCTCGTTGATAATGAGCACGTACTCGCCGAGTTGTTTCGGGAAGCGCCCATGCTTATTGCCACGCACTGCGAAGATGAAGCGACCATCCGGGCGAATACCGAGCGGTACAAGGCGGAGTATGGTGAACAAGCCGGGCCACGTCAGGCCAGTGCGAATTTGCACCCTCTTATCCGGAATGAAGAAGCCTGTTTACTATCATCGTCAATGGCGGTAGAGCTGGCTCGTCAGCACAATACGCGCCTGCACATTCTACATATCTCCACGGCGGATGAGTTACCGTTGTTCAACAATGACAAGCTGCTGACCGAAAAGCGCATTACGTCGGAAGTGTGTGTACATCACCTGTGGTTCGACAGTCGCGATTACGACCGGCTCGGCAATCTGATTAAATGTAACCCGGCTATTAAGGCTCCGCACCACAAAGAAGCGTTACTGGCTGCTTTGCTCGATGATCGGTTAGACATTATCGCCACCGACCACGCACCGCACACCTGGGACGAAAAACAGCAATCGTACTGGCAGGCACCATCGGGCTTACCGTTGGTACAGCATCCGCTGCTGATGATGCTCGACTTTGTGAAGCAGGGTAAGCTGTCTATCGAAACGGTTGTCCGGAAGATGTGTCATGCACCGGCCGACTGTTTCCAGATTGACCGCCGGGGTTACGTTCGGGAAGGGTATTGGGCCGACCTGGTCCTGGTCGATGCAAACGCGCCGACTCAGGTATCTAAAGAAAACATCCTGTACCAGTGCGGGTGGTCGCCGATAGAAGGCCATACGTTTGGGGTTACGGTCACGCACACCATTGTTTCGGGCGAGCTGGTGTATCAGAACGGCAGCTTCCGCACCGACCGTGCGGGCGAACGACTCACCTTTACCCGATAAAGCGCGTGAATTTTTTGCCGAAAATGCTTGCATAAGCCAAACTGGGCGCCGTATCTTTGCAATCCCAATACACGGGAAAGTGTTGCCACAATGGAATTGCCGAAGTGGTGAAATTGGTAGACACGCACGTTTCAGGGGCGTGTGTCTTTACGGACATGCGAGTTCGAGTCTCGCCTTCGGCACAGTTATTAGCCGCAATCAATTGTAAATCAGTTGGTTGCGGCTTTTTGTTTGTAGGGCGGGGACGGAATCGGGGACGGATACATTCGATTGATTTTATATTGTATGAAACGACTTTTCCGAACTTGGTTATGGGTATGTTTGATCGTAGCTGTCAGCCAGTGTAAGCAGGGCGATGCACCTGCCCCACAATCGACTGTTCCAACTCGGGACGATAACTTGGCGCTGGGTAATCCAGACGGAGCCAGAGCCAGCGAATCCAGCCCTAATGCTTACCTCATCACCCGGCCGACCTATAGCCTATCTTACAATCAATCGACAGGTATAGCCAATTGGTGCAGCTGGCATCTATCAGCCGCCTGGAAAGGATCGGCTTCGCGCTACGCGGGTAACTTCATTCCGGATCAGTCCTTACCTTCTGGATGGTATCAGGCTCGGCATGCGGACTACACTAATACTGGTTTTGACCGTGGCCACCTTTGCCCGTCCGATGATCGAGACAGCACAGCCGAAGAAAACCGGACTACGTTTATCCTAACCAACATCGTCCCCCAGGCACCTCAGCACAACCGGCAAGCGTGGCGTCTATTAGAAGAGTACTGTCGTAGCCTAGTTGCTCAAGGCAATGAGCTTTACATCATTGCAGGTACATCAGGCAAAGGTGGGGAGGGTGACAACGGGAAAACCAGCAGTATAGCTAATGGCAAGTTAACGGTTCCTGCTGCGCTGTGGAAGGTGATTGTGGTGTTGCCGGTGGGATCGGACGATGTAAACCGAATAAACGCTCAGACGCGGGTTATTGCGGTTTGGATGCCCAATACTAGTGCAGGGGGGAAACAATCTTGGGGGAATTACCGAGTCAGCGTAGACGAAGTAGAGAAGCAAACTGGATATAACTTGCTATCAAAAGTACCAGAAGGTTTGCAACAAGTTGTTGAGGCAAAAATTGATCAAACGTTGCTCTAAATTTGATAGCGCTATATAAGGTTAATTATTCCTATAAAACGATGAAGCCAGTAGTAGAGATAGTGATTGTAGAGGGCATTACCCGCGAGTTTAGTGCTCAACTAAACGGCCCCAATTTCTTTAGTGAAATCAAACGCCTATACGATGAGGAAAAATCCTTCGACATGAGTAGACTTGACAGACACATTATTAAATACCAAAACCTAAAGCCCTCGACTGCACCGCAGGCCCGAACCGGAACATACGCTTACGTTTTTGATACGCGGGCAGAAATAGTAGCTTTTTATGAATTACTAGGCGGCTAATTTCGCTGATAAATTCTTTGATTAGTAGCCGCTTACGGGAGGTCATCATTATATCTACTGTAATTCGACAACGTATGCCAACGGCTACTATTCCCGACGAACTTCCTTTATCAGACTTAGATTGGGGTCGCTTTGTTCCGCTTATTGGAAAGGCTAACGCAGCTTTAGCCCGATACGATGGTATCTTACAAAGCATACTAAATACTAACATCCTTCTATCCCCTCTTACAACTCAAGAAGCAGTTCTATCGTCTCAGATTGAGGGCACACAGGCTACTTTGGAAGAAGTGTTACGTTATTATGCCGATTCTCATCTTAAGGTTGACAACGTAGAAGACATGCGGGAGGTCGTCAATTATCGAAAAACCCTACGGCACGTAAATATGCGGCTAACAGAGGATAATTTTCCACTTTCCTTATGTCTAATCCGAGAAATGCATACACTGCTTTTGAGCAGTGTATGTGGTCAACACCGCGCTACGTTTCGACACCGTGTCGCCTGCTTAGGCCAGTGAAGTATGTTTCTCAAAACTGAGTATCGATGAGAAATATATTTCACTGGCCTAAGCAGGCGACAACTCATCACTCCCTTTGTTGATGTGGTTGCCATTGGATGCTTTAAACATTTAATTATTTGGATGCAAAAGCGTAACTTTAAGGATAAGCACAACAGCACAATACACCTCGATACCCGACACCTCGGACACGAACTACTGGCAGCTTAAGAACGTAAGTACTGAACCCAAAAGCAAAACCTTTGTGCCTATCAACAAAGACTTACACCAGGCCTTAATCATTGAGGCCAGAGAGCAGAATAGCCAGGCCCGCAACAGAGCAAGGCTACAAGAGCAGATTACTCGCAGCAAAAAGCGGTAGGGATCACCAGGCGAAGTAAGTGGGTGTAATGGTGGTTGTCCGCCCCTCGGTTACATGCAACTTTTCTTTTGGGTCTGGCTTATACTGCTCTCTGAGTATCTTCAATACAATCTGCTCAAACTCATACTTAATTGCATCTGAAAGAAAAAATGCCCTTAGGGGGCCATGCTGGACAGGGGCAGATAAGACAATCTCTTTTAAAAATATAGTCTGTGGATTTACCGGGTTGCCTTCGTTTATTTGAACATACCACCGCTCCACGGGGTGGCTTCGTATGCCTCGAATTACTAGCCTGAAAACCTCCGTTTCAGATTTGTCTTTATACGGAATGGTATAGATATAAGTACCCCTCATTATATCATTGACCAGTCCAATACCGCACTGTCGATATTTTAAAAGCTTCTTGGATTTGTTATCAGACTTGGACGGAAAAAGGGTGTGAATGATGCCAGTACCTTTGTAGGTTAGTAATCTGTATTCCACTAGGTCGCCGTTCCTGTGTACATGACCACCCATATAAAAATCAAAGTCATCCGGTCGCTTGTTCAACTCAGGGCGTAAATTCTCTGGCTTATAAATAGATCCTGCAATTGTGATGTAATCATACGGAGCCACGCCAAAACGGATTTCTGAAGAATTTTCCAATTCGTCTTTATCTTCCCTCCAGACCTGCCGTCCAAATCGGTGCCTATGTTCGATGTGTTGCAAGCCAGTCGACTCATTGCCATTTACCATAATGAGCCCTTTGGTTGCTAACACTCTAAAAATAGAGGTTTTACCTCCGATCGGATTCATAAGGTTTGGCATCAACCAGTCCGGCTTTTTAGCCTCTTCTAAAACTTGCAGGATTTCATCTTGAGTAAGCAGATCTTGATGCATAAAGCTAATCGTTTACGATTGAACCAAGGACTTACGTTGTTCGGAGTCGAATGTCACAAGGGATAATCGCCCATTTGTGAGCACTAATTAAGGATGTCTGCTTACGTCACTGATTCCATCAAAAGTTATTTCACCAATAACCGGCTCGAGGATGTGAGTAATATCCTGTGTAAGCCCTTGAGTTCGTATAGGTGCAAAGACCCTTATTTCTGTATCAGGGAAAGCTTCTGAGAGACGTAACACACAGGCAAAAGATGTTCTTCCCTTGGTTAGAACATCATCTATTACCGTTATATGCTTTGGGGTGATTACTTCCACTTTTTTCACAGCTAGGCTGTTGTATTGCTCTTCGACTGTTGGTCTATGGCCTTGTGGAGAATTTGAAGACTTATTTATTGCGCGAGCTCGATAGAGATAAGGCATAACTATTTTGGCGAGACCGGCTTTGACAAGTTCAGTAGCAATCAATTGGGACGACCACAGCCCATTTGCTACTAAAAGAGAACTACTTGGCGCAGGAACAAGTACAACGTCATCACCAAAGAAGTCATTAAAGATATCTGACCCCTCATATAAGCCCTTGAGGTAATTCGCAAATTTCTCCAATGTTTCTGCACTTCCATTTTTAAATCTGTAGCAAGTATCTCTCGAGCGTTTTGACACATCAGTAGTTCCTCTTGGCGAATAATTGGCTACCGTCGCATACTTAACCGGGGAAATCTGCGTAGCGTTCTTCATTGGCTATGCCAGATGGTATAGTATAAAATAAATCATCAAAGCTCTCCTTCGATAGCAACTGAGCGCCATACTTTATCATTTCCTCAGCCCACGAAAGCTTTCCTTCTGTAACAAGATTTTCTAATAGATACAGAGGCCTTCCAAGTCTTAATGCTTCCCACCCCTGGTGAACAGTTCCACTCTTCTCAGAGGCCTCAATGACGATCGTTGCATGACTTATCAAGGCCATAGTCCGGTTACGGATCGGGAAATTTTTTGGCTGATAAGAAGTATACGACGGAAACTGAGAGATAACTAACTGCTCATTAGCCAATCGATTAAAGAGCTCTTGGTTGGATTTTGGATAAGGTTTGCTCAAAGGAGTCCCCAGAACGGCTATTGTTCTACCGTTATAGTTTAATGCGGTTTGATGAGCAACCGTATCAATTCCTTCGGCAAGACCGCTTACAATGGTAATACCATTTTCAACCAACCGCTTTGAAACAATCATTGCCCTTCTTATTCCATTGAGCGTAGGCTTTCTGGTTCCGACTACAGATACACGGCCCCCTTTTCTTAACAAGTCAAGGTTGCCAGAATAATAAGCTTTGATTGGCGCATGTTTCTTTTCAAATTCATTCAAAACCCCAATCGTGTCGGGAATTGAAAAAAAAGGAAATTCTTCATTTTCTGGTAGGTCTTTCCTATTCATAAAGTCTCTCCCGGTTGATGTTAGGCAAAGTGTAACTTTTTATATTTTCAATCAAGCTAAAGGATAATCTACATGCAGAGAAGGCAGCAGGCATTCAAACAGAGTCAAGATGTAAAGCTTGTAGCACCCTATAAATACCATTTACAAGACAGGTTCCTTCTGAATGCGCTGAATAATACGCATAACCTGGGTAGCCTGGAACTCGCAACCCATTGAAGTACGGAAACCTGCCCGGTTCAACTCAGTTGCTATCTGCGTATAGTTCTTGCCCGCCCTCAGCATCATATTCACCATATAGGAGGCCCGGCGGTTGTTCTCGTTCAGGGCTGCCCGGCGTGCATTACCCTCAACACCTTTTGCCTGAGCAGTGGGCGTCAGGTTCTCGGGTTTGCCCAGCTGCGCGCCCTGCTCTTTCTTGGCAGCTAATGCTGCCTTGGTTCGTGAACTGATCAGTTCGCGCTCATGCTGTGCCAAGGTAGCAAATATGCTAATAGTGAGTGTATTGGCATCGGGCATATCAACGCATTGAAAGTTAACGCCTGAATCCCTCAAGGTAAAGATAAACGAAGCGTTGCGGCTTAGCCGGTCGAGCTTGGCAATGACTAGCACAGCGCCTTCTTTCTTGGCCCTCTCAATGGCTGCGGCTAGCTGCTCACGCTGGTTCTTCTTTCCAGATTCGACCTCGGTATACTCGGCAACGATAACCCCTTTCACGAAGTTAACCACGGCCGAGCGCTGGGCCTCCAGACCTAAACCGGATTCGCCTTGTGCTCTGGTGGATACCCGGTAATAGACTACATATTTGGCAGGACTTACGGTGGCCAGTGCTGAGGTTGATTTCTTAGCCATTGAAAGTGTTACCAAACTCTAGCTTTAATTAAGAGAGACATTACAGTCTTTAAATTATAAAGCGGATCAACTTGAACAAAGCCAATTCCAGATATACCTTCAATATGCTGCTGTACTGTGATAACGTGAGGGTTGGTATTACTGGCCCGGTCATGCCAACTTATAACAATCCTATACTGAGAAGTTTGCTCTTGCTCGCCCTTATCGCTTTTTTCCTTTAAAAAAAATTCAATCAAAACAAATCTCCCCTCAGCATTAATTGGACTTGTAATACTCAAATTCTCAAGCTGGAAATCATTATACTGTGAATTGCGTCTTTTTAGATCTGGATCAATGCCCAACAAGGCGAAAGCGATGGACTTAGCGTCTGCCTCACTGGGCAATACTGGATCAGGGGAAAAGTTTTTTTGCTGCATTTCAGTCAAATTTTACACTCGTTGAACGTCCGTTTAACGAGTGTAAAGATACCATGTACATGGTATGAACACAAATAAAATGTTGTACTTCTCAACATTTTTTTACTATCTTTAGCAGACCAAAATACTAAGCTAATGGCTAAGGAAAACAGCCACTTACACATTTTACTAAGCCCAAAGCTAAAACAGCAGTTTGAGGCTATCTGTGATGAGAGCGAAATTAGCATGTCAAACAAGGTGCGCGAAATGATTGCCAATTTGGTCAGGAATCACAACCGGCAAACCGGCAAAGGATCAAAGGTAGAGGTATAATCGACTGTAAATCAGAATTGTAGCTGCTGATGTTAGCGTATGACACTCGAAAGCTAAGAAAGCCAAGGCCATTCAACAGTCTGAGCCCGTTGCTCTCTGTTCAATTGTTTTTCTTAAAGCCGTGTCCGAGTGGTTGAAGGAGCACAGCCCATCCGATGTAGTATGCGTACAGTCGACGTGGATTTGAATCATTTATTAAGCCGCCTTACACCGCTACCGGTAATCCACCAGTAGCGGTGCTTTTATGTTAAAGTTGCAACATATATAACAAAAGTATATTATAGCAGTTCTTTGCTCTACGTGACCGGGACCGCTATGCTTGACGAACGCGATAAAATCAAAGTAGGTGACGTTTTTAAGGTCGTCGCCAAGACTAAATACAACATTCCCTTATTTTCTCATCACGTAGCGGCTGGCTTTCCTAGTCCCGCTGAAACGCACATTCAGAAGGTCTGCGACTTGAATGAATTGTGCGTTTACAACAAGGACGATACCTACTTTTTCATAGTTGGTTCAGACTCCATGATTGGCGACCGGATTGAGCCGGGTGATATGCTGATTGTCGATAACAACTATACAGCCAGGGAAATTATTGATGGTAGAGTCGTATTGGTTCGCCTAGGTACTGACTTTACGGTGAAGCGAATCGAGTACGTCAAAGACGACCTGGTCAAACTGGTACCTTCCAATCCTAAGTACAAGCCAATCTATGTGCGTGAAGGCGAAGACGCGGAGGTGATAGGCATCGTTACCCATAGTTTGCTTAAGTTTTTCTAATCATGCTAGCTCTTGTCGATTGCAACAACTTTTACGTAAGCTGTGAGCGTATCTTTAGGCCAGACCTGGAAGGAAAGGAGATTGTTGTGCTTTCCAATAATGACGGGTGCGTGGTGGCCAGGAGCAACGAAGCTAAGGCACTCGGCATCAAGATGGGGCAGCCTTTCTTTCAGTTGGAAGAGCTACGCAGCCAGCACGAGATCATATTCTTTTCGAGCAATTACGCTCTGTACGCTGACATTTCTTCAAGAATTCATAACAAGCTAGCCGCCTTTGCCCCTACGGAGGTGTACAGCATTGATGAGGCTTTTTTAGACTTGTACGGCTGTGAGCACCTCTACCCGGACTTACTGGAAACAGGGCGGGAAATCAAAAGGACGATTAAGCGCTGTCAGCGGGTGCCGGTCAGTGTAGGCATTGCACCGACTAAAACGCTTTGCAAAGTGGCCAATTGGTACGCTAAACGGCAACCCCAGCACGAAGGGGTACTGATGCTGGATACGGGTGATAAGATAGCGGATGCCTTACAGGATTTTGCCATTGATGATCTGTGGGGCATTGGCTGGCGCTACGCGGCAATGCTCAGGCGCAACAAGATCAAGACCGCTGCTCAGTTCAGAGATTTGCCCGACGACTGGCTCAGCCAGCACCTGACCGTGAACGGGCTTCGATTGGCCTATGAACTTCGCGGGGTGCCCTGCAAACTGCTGGAGATTACCCCACCGGCCAAGAAAGCCATCTGCACCGCGCCTAGCTTTGGAGAACTAGTGGCCGACAAGAAAACCATCGGTGAAGCGCTCACGACCCACATTGCCAGAGCCTGCGAGAAGTTACGTAAGCAGAACTCGGCTGCGGGTATGCTCACCGTGTTTTTGCATACGAACCGCTTTAAGCGTTCTTACAATGGCGAACTGGCCAAGCAGTACTATAACAGCCGGGCGGTGGAATTGCCTCATCCGACGGCCAGCACGGCCGAGATAACCCGCTACGCCCTGGCCGCGCTGGATTCAATTTATAAGTTTGGCTACGACTATCAGAAAGTAGGCGTGAGGCTGACGGATCTGATGCCCGCCGATTTTGAGCAGCCATCGCTGTTCACCGACCTGCCCGATCAACGGTTAAGCAAGCTGTTCAAGACCGTTGATCAGCTCAACCAGCGCTTTGGCCGTGATCGGGTACGGCTGGCCAACCAGGGCTTCAGTAGGCACTGGCACATGAAGCAGCGCTTTCTTTCTCCTTGCTATACCACCAACTGGAAGGATATCCGAGTGGTGCATTAACACCAAACAACTTATACGATGAACAGTGACGTTGACTTTCTAAAAGCCGAGGGCTTAATTCGCTTCATGCTTTACACCGACATCAACCGCAGGCGGGCAACTCAACTCGGCCCTGACATCTGGACTGATTACGAAACCGTCTACGGTGGTCGTTACAGCTATAAGTCCAGACTCGAACTATGCTTCCTTGATATAAATCCTAAACCGAAAACGTACGTGGTAGCGATGCTGCCGTATATCCGCCATATTGAGCATCCAGACCGTCCCGGTGTAGAGGTACCTATCCGAACCGTTTACCTAGTTAGTGAGACGCTGTGGCCGTTCTTTGAGCCGGTGACGGATGAGAATTTGACCACGGCAATACTGCCCCTATAACTACAAAAAGCCCCAACTGCATGGCAGCTAGGGCTTAGGTAATCTACCGTAACATACCAAAGATTGGTACGCTGTTGTGCCCAAAGGTAGGTCTTTTGCTGACAAAAACGAAGCTCAAGCTAAACAGCCGATAAGATTGAGTAAGTTTGAGCTATGAATGAGCGCGAAGTACTAGAGCAGCTGCAAGTTGACTTTATTAATCTAGGCTGGGACGATTCAAAACCTGCAAGGCCACTTGAAAGCTTAAGCCTGTTTAACAAACTTCATAACGGGCTTGCTCTTGCCCTTAACGATACGACCCGCGCTGAACAGCTTAGTCGTGCTATTATTGATGAAGCCAGACAGGCCGGTCAGGATCAGCAGTGGGTGGCTAGAGAGTTAACTTTTGAGATCACCCTTGCCCTCGCCCCTGAAGATCGCCAGCAAGTGGCCAAGGCTTTTTTGGATTCAGGCAAGGGCAGTGATCAGGGGTTGGATTTGTATCTACAGCGGATAAAACGGCAGGTATGAGCAGTAGTCTGTACCATGCTTACCAGAATACAAGTACTGTAAGCAGGTACATAATGACTCAATAACACCTACGATTTGAAATCGGAACTGTCATACCTTACTAACTGGCCGTTCGTCAATTTTGATGAGACTGATTATCAGATACATAAAAAGCCAAAACCAATCCGGCCAAAGCTTTATGATGCCCATAATATTCTTTTCAAAAAGTAAGACCTGTATCTTACGTCTTGGTCATAAAAAGAAACCCGATCACTACCTGCGCCGGGCTCTTGAGCATTTGATCAGTTCTATTCGATGAGGTAGAGGTAGTATAAACCGCGACAGATCGCCTTTGTTGGTGCGTATGAATATAAAGTAGGAGGAAAGCCTGGTCGCTATGCAGCCGGGCTTTTTTATTGAGTATTACTTATCTAGTTTACTTTTTACTACTTTTCTACGTATGATTGTAGCAGACTATCCCTAAAAATATGAAAGGAATATTATCCACACTACTGAGTCTAATTTTGCTTGCTGCCAATGCTCAGAATAAAGTTGAAGGCCTTGGTCCGTTTAAGATTGGCCAGACAACGATTACGATTATTGATGACTTAGCAAAAGAGATGCGCACTAAGATTCAAATAATTGACTCCAGAAACCGCTTCAAGGCCGCTTCTGGAAAGTTGTATGAAATCGTTAACAACCCGAAGAATCCTGATGAATCACCCTCAGACGCCAAACTATGCAGCAAGGCAAGGGTGTTTATGGTTGGCAGTTATAAAGTAGCGGATATAAAACTAGAGCATATCATTTTAACCTTTCTCAATGACAAGCTGATCTATTTACGATGCGATGGTTCTAACACACTTGACGATGCCTTTGATGTAAAATATGGCAAATCGAAGCTGGAAGCTGAACAAAAGCCATCTGCAAACTGTGGTGGATTGGAAAAGACTTATACTAGAAAGTGGGGCAATGAAGATATTTCCGCAACTAGCTATTTTGCATCTTCTAGGTCCTACAATTGTTCCGAGTTTTTATACTATTCGTTTTCGATTGGCTCTGAGGATTGGCTTTTTGAATTGAGGATGTGCAATGAAGAAGCGGAAGAGAAAAATCGAGCAGAAAAAAAGAAGAAGCTTAATGACTTATAACTCAATTCTATACATCTCCATTAGCTTAAGTATACTTTATATCCTTAGTGACCCGGCTTGTATTCGTTACCGCTACGACAATATTGATTTGGGCCTGCTGTGGTTTATTAAATTGGCGACAGGTATTGTTGGCTTGATAGCTGCTATATGCTTACCGCTTCACTACATGTCAATTTATGCACTGATTACATGGTTTATAAACTTATAATAGCAGTTAGTACATTTTGTTAAATTAGTCTAATCTTGCAAACTGATTTTTTAAGGTTGAGCGATAGATTTAGCTGTTGAAAAGGCTTTAGTTCGTTAGTAGTTTAATTGTTTCTTTCCCAAGGCAAGATAATGCCCTTTGCTCTAACAAATTCTTTAAAGCTTTCTTCGGCTGAAAACCCAAAGCTATTTGTTATAATTCTATTGTTTAAAAGGTTTACTTCAACCGAATCTGAACAATCCTTTATATATTCTCTAATTTCCTTTGTGATCTGGCGTTGATATTCGGCTAGCCAGCCTTCAAATGCGTTTTTAACACTTTGATGAATTTCAATTGGCGTAGAATTTTGATCTTCTGATCCAATGAATCGCTTGACGAAGTTATCGACAAAATCCATAATCAGTAGAAAAGATTCTTTTTCATAACTGTCTAGCCATTCAATATAGCTCTCACCTTTACGTATTCTGGATTGGGCTGGTGACAAGTAAGTGTCTTCGCAAGAACGTTTTATTGCGTCATAATGAAGTGTCAATTTCTTAATAAAATTCTCGTCAAAATTCATACTTAAACTTCTTCCACCTACATGTAAAGGTTTTTCGAAGAAGGAAATAGCAAAGTTAGGATACACACCAAAATCAAAATAAGGCTCGGCTTGACTCCCATCATAGCTTTTTAAGTTGTCCATATAGCAAACGCCTATATTAATGCCTAGGCCAATTTGACGCATAATAGCTTGTAGGTTTTCAGTAAAAACAATATTGCCTTCATAAGTTAAGCTTTGAGAGCTATTAAAAAGAAAGATACGTTCAACTTGAACTTTATTCAAAAACATACTTCGGTTCCAAGCTAGGTACTCTTCACCCCGCTTTCGCCAGAAATAAAGATCGTCGTGGCTGACGGCCTTAAATTCACTGATGTCTTGAGGGTTATCTGGCATGTAGAGAAGGATTTTATCAATTAGCTCACCTGCTGCATATAAAGTCCGATTATGGTTGGAGGCTAGTAAAGTGACTACATTACTGTAAAAGCTTAGCTTTTCTCGTATAGCTTTCCAGATGAAAGTACGTTGGGCTAAGCGTTTTGCTTCATCTTCAGAATACAATTTTTGGTCTTTCTGCCTATTAGACGATAGCATATTACTTCGTAAAATTTTTTCCTGTTGATCAAACCAAACTTCAAAATTTACCAAACTATCAACCATGTTTTCGATCGGTTCATAATATTGATCACTCAGCCCGGCTATTTGCTGGTAAAAGCTCCGTTTGCGAGAATAACTCACTAGCATCATAATTAATAAGAAAATAGAACCCAAAAGGAAGAATGGATAACTACCTACATAGGTGAGAATATGAATTAACATCAGTGTCTCAGCTGTAAATTCGGCCTTTGGAATAGATTCTTTAAAAAGCGGAATAGTTAATAAATAAACTACAATAACTATTCCTAGTAAGGATAGAGTAAACCGGTTGAGCCGACTTTTGGTAATCAAATGTTTAAAAACTACCACTCGACTATAAGGCATATCTTGATGCTTACTTCTTTTCATTAAGCCTTCTTCAAGTGTTAATCCTTTTATATCGTATGTATTAATTAATGAAAATAATCGGTCGAGAATCTGATATATGCCAATAAAGAGAATAACTAAGAATAGAATAATCAATACCCAATAGTCATACCTGATATAATAGACATTGGGCTTTGGTGAAAGGACTGAGGTAGATAGTGAAGTAGTTGATGTAGGAGATTGAGTTAAAACGTTAACTGGTGAAACTAATGTAGTAGATGCTGACCTAGTTGATACTGGAGCAGAAACAGATTGGTTTTGGGCCGCTACCTGTTGCCTTACCTTGTTATGTTGAGATAGATAAATTGAAATCACCCACATCGAAATACCAATCGTGAAAAGGAGTAGTGAAAATAAGGATGCATACAGCCGTTTTTCACCAACAAAGCGTTGACGTTCTCCATAAACGAAAATTATGATCAATCCGCAAATAAGTATAGTAGCAAAGTTGATGGTGCTAAGCGAATCCTCTAAAAATGGAGGAGCATTATTCTTACGAAATGAGTCGCTAAGTAATGGCAAAGCACCAAAGATGGTGAGTAAGATTCCTAACTGGTCTTCTACAAATGCCTTAAGTAGGGATTTATCGTCTTCTTTTTGCCGGTCAATACGGTCGCTATAATTCATTTGTGTGGTTTTGTTTACTCCTATGAGGCCAAAATGTAACTTATCGAATATGAGAATTATATAAAAGTTTTCATAAGTGCCGAAGCTACCGCTTAAGAGAATATGTTCATACGGGAAATTTCCCGTTTAACTGATTCTTTATGTCGTCAGGGATACGCCTTTCTAGACACCAAATTTTATTAGTTTAGCTAGCACCTAGGATTTGAAATCAGAACTGTCACCCGTAACCAATTAGCCGTTCATCAATTTTGATGAGCCTGATTATCAAGTACATAAAGAAGTCCTTGCTAATCTGGCAAGGACTTCTTTAGTATCTACGCTCTCTGTCAACAAATTAAATCCTTCTCTGGTTACTCCATCAACTCCAGCCGGTATTGGTCCGTATAGTAGCATGCCTCTTCCAGTAAGATAGGATCGTTATCAAAGACCACCAGGGAATTGCTAGGCTGAAGACCATTTGGCCCAACGGTAGCGGTAGTACGGCCGTATAGAACGAACTTATCAAGACCGTAACTATCGCATAGCTCTCTTAACTTACTGGCGAAATGCCGATCATCTGTGGAAACAATATTTTGGTTAGACATAAGATTGCAAGTTCTGTAGGTTCTTAGTGCCCCTAACGTCTGACTTAGAGCAAGCGTTAGGGCTTTTAAAAATGGTAGACGCTTATGGACTTTGCTATTCCAGTTATTTCTCTGCCTGTTCCTGGTTAGGAGCATCAATGTCTTTAAGGGAAAAGGTGTTACCAGACAGCTCGTTGATTGCGGCCAATATGCAGAATAGAATGTCCAGATGGGGAGCAAAGCGGCCAGAAAATAGACGGTTGATGCTAGTACGTTGGTAACCGGTTTTTGCGGCTAAAGCTTCCTGGGTAATTTTTAAGTCAGAAGCCAGTTTGCCAAGGTTCTTACACACCTGTCGAGACTGCTCTTTGGATAACTCTTTATATTCTTCGTTCATGGTTCGCTAGCGGTTTTATTAAACAGTAGTTGGCAAAATCCCCCACTACCTTAAGTGGGAGAAAAGACATTACTACACCTTGGTTTTGGGTGATTGATTTTGCTGATGAGCAAGACACAAGTTAAGAGCTAACTGTGTTGACATCTGATTGATCGTTTGAACCGTGTTGGCGTGGATACGGTAATGGTCAATCTCACTATCCGTTTCATTACGCCATTGCTCCATTAATCCCATTATCTTCTCGCGGTAACTATCCAAGGCGAATAGAAGAATCTGGAATTCTGACTCTCCCCACTCTTGAGCAATACTTGCTGAAACACGAAACTCAATTTCTACCTGCGAATTGTGTGCTGAATGTGACATAGGTCTGTGTGCTGAGATTATAGAGTTGCCACCTCTTTTCGTTTGACTATATCAAAGATAGTAACACTATTGTTACGTAACAATAATGTTACATTAAAAATATTTAAAATATATTAATCGGTATATTTTACCTGTAAGTGCTTGCCGATAAGAGCTTTTTACAGTTAAGTATATGTATTCATACTTCAACTTTTACAGCCTATGCAAACCGACAATCAGGAATTCACCGTTGCCTACTGGCGCAACTATTTCCATACCGAGCTAAAGCCAAAACTGGATAAGAACTGGCACCGGCAACTGGCGGATGTAGAACCAACGCTGGACTCGCTGAAAGGAGCGAACGATATGCGGGCGGTCAGCCACAATAAAGCCTCTCTGGTGGTCACCAAAACCATCTGCTACGTAGCCGAAAGAGTGATTAAAGGAAAGAATAAGCGCAGAACATTGACACTTCAACAGCGCATTAACCGAGCGGCAAAAAACCTATGACAACACTCCCAACTAGTTTCTGTTGGTCTGGTATTGTCAATTACCAGATTTTCTGGTTATTCTGATTGCCAGGCAATTACACATTCATAGCCAGCGCTAAAGAGCGAACTGAGATGGTTACACTATATTGATAATCAGCCGTTACGCTTTTTCTCCCACCACTCGCTAGCTGGTTCTGATTCAAAAACGAATCATCAAACGCCAACCTGCCTACGTTTCAATTGGAAGGGATTCCTTATCAAACATCCCCGCAAACAGGCCGGGGGAAGGTAAAAAACGGCCGGGGCTTGCTGCCAGCGCGGGGGATACTCTTTTACTCCTATCGTTTTATACCTGCTGACTGTACACCTGCTGGCTGTTACCTGATCCTGATCAAGAGGGAGTAACGAAAATCTTACTTGCCTGATAATCAGTATTAAATCTGCTGTCTTGAATGCGCATGTAGAGTACTATCTTTTCCTGACAAATAAAGAGAGGTAGGTGGGGGCGAGAAGAAACCGGCACCGGCCAAAAAAAGCAGTACCTTACCAATCTGGCGAGAAAACGCTGAAGGCTTAAAAGCGGATAGGGATAATCCCGTAACGCTGGCAATCAGGCTGAAAAGCCGGTTTAACAGGTGACTGAATGCTATTTGTCGCTCTATCAAAAAGCCTGATTTCAACTGCGCAGTTTCACTCAGCAACCTTCATAGTCATAAAGTCACTGTTCATAGGTTAACAATAACCCCACCTTTGGTCCCCCTTACTGCTATCTGCTAATCACGATACAATAGAATTATAACTAGATTGGTAGTAGACAGAATTTATTTATGCCCGTACTAAAAGAAAACATACTTACCATACATCAGAATCGTGTGGATACCTCTACGCATTGCAAACAAACGCCTGAGGACATAGCAACAAAGGTATGCTTCATTGGGCTAATCGTCGTTTGGCGATAGAAAGGGGAGGAAAAGTGAAAAAAATAGAGAAGTGGACTGTCTTCTTCTGCGGTCTTTACCGAGTTTGACTCATACAGTAAAAAGCAGCAGCCATACCTGTGTGAGATAGTGACTGCTGCCTGCTCAGTGAGGATAGATGCGTTAATGGTTCGCTATATACGTTGCCAGCAATCGTTCAAATAGACTATAGTGAGCATGAACCCCCACCCGCATATCGTTGGGCTTTTGAGTGCTGGTCTGCAAGTCGGTATAACTTTCGGTTGAGCTAGTTGGTACCGCTGCATGGACGCCATAAGCCAGAAGCTTTCTAAGTAGCAGAAATAGCTGGTTCCACTCGGCCGATGCTTCCGTCGATCCAAGCGACTGGTTCTCTCCAGCTTCAATCTTCTGCAAGTAGCTGGCAAGTAGGGCAATCTCTTGATCACTAAATTGTATAGCCATATTAAGGAATAGAGTTGTTGCGACTTATTGCCAGTCGGATTCGTTTATCGGCTCGGCTTTACTCATCTTTTGCAGGAGCTTGGGTATCTGTACCGGTAATGACGTTAGATGCGCTCCGCCGTCGATGAGGTTAGCCGTCAGCGTATTCCAGCGCTTAGCCGCCGTTTGCTCATCATCGGCTTCCAGGTAGTCTTTGGCTGCCACCAGTCCTTTAACCACCTGCTCGAACGATTGACCGGGGGCGTAATCCAGCACCTCGTCTGACCAGCGCGGCCCATCGACCCAACTGCTGGCGGCAATCAGCACCTCGGTTGGCACACTCGGCACTGACCCCAGTAGATTGCGGCCCACATCCCAACTCAGGGAAGCGAGTACCTCCTCCTGCGGCTCTTCCCCGGTTAGTAAACCTGTTAAGGCTTTATAAAGCAGATTGACCATTGCCACCCCAACGGCGTTAAAGAGCAGCAGATTGGCACTGGTCCAGATCGCTCGATCCCGGAGTTGGTCTACGGTTGGATCACCGATCGCTCTGGCTTTGAGCCAGTCGTTGACGGCCGACACGCAAGTAGAGAACAGCCGCTGCTGCTGACCTGAATACAACCCTAGAATAGCGCCCGTAATGGAGCGGTCACGTTGCAGAGCAGAGGCATCCCCTTCGCCTGACATCGTGTTGGTTGCGTACGTCAACTCCTCCGTCAATCGGGCAATTTCCCGTAACGCATAGTCACTTTTGGTGTCGGTGACGATCTGACCAGAGGTATCCTTCAATAGCCCCTTCGCCACCTTATCGGTAACCTGATACTGCGCGGCTTTCCAGAAGGAGAGGATAACCGCCCGGTCAGCGGCTCTGATCCAGCGAAGCCCAACGTCACTGATGGCGTGGGTTGCCTGACGAGCCAGGGCGATGCCCGCATCCAGGGGCAGGGCTAGCATGTCCTCACCGGTCGGACGGCCTAAATAAGCCTCATCCGAACCAATCAGCCGATCCATCACCGTTGCTAGGTATGGATTCTGCGCGGCTTCCTGCAAGTAGCTGGTTTCTGCCAAGTCTCCCCCGAACAGGCTTCGATCAGCATTTTGTTTGGCCAGTTTGTAGCTATCAACCGCCAGTCGGGCCAGATCACGACTCGCCTGCTGGAGATACGTATTGTCGATGATGCCCAGCCCAAATGCATTGGCAAAGGTGATGAGCTGCTTAGGACCCGTTGTCAGCGAGAAGGCAAAGGTTGACCGCGAGAACCGGCGCAGCCAGGCCCTGAGGCCCAGATCAACACCCCGCACCTCGAATTCCAGACTTTGTTCATCAACCTGATTCGCATACGGATTATTCAGACCGTGTTCAAGCTTTATCAAATACGTCGTCAGCCAGTTTGGAGCCTGATCCAGCGCATCCGCATTGCGCTTGCGCCAGCGGGTCAGATTCAGCCGGGTAGCCGAGTTAGCAATGTAGCGGTGTTCGGTGTTGGCATAGGTCTTGAGCCGGGCCAGCACATCCCGACCCACCACTTTAAGAGGGATGCCTGTCCGCTGCTGCAAGAAACGAGCCTCTTCCAACACCGTCTCCATAGTGGGGATGCTATCCCGTTCAGTAGGCGATGTCCAGCTTTGCGTCGGATAGTACGTGCCGCCTTTTTCGACTGGGAACACAAGGCCGTTTTCCGCTTCATATAAGCCACCAACGTACGAAAGGGCAACCGGGTCGGTCGTCGTCTGCTCCACTAGCTTGAGCATATGGGCATAGTCGGTTTGCAGCGTCTGCTCCAGTTGCTGATAAATGGACTGGGAGATAAGCAGCGTTTTGGGCCGATCTTCCCCCGGAGCGGTATACTGATAGCCATAAGCACCGGTGCGAAGCTGCTGCTGACGGTCTTTGGTCGATCGGGTTGGAATCAGCTGACCCGCCTGGTCTAGATCCGCCAGCACCGTCGAGGTTGCTTTAGCCGGATTCATTCGGCCCGTGGTGGCTAGTTGGGTGCGAATGGTCAGGTAGATGTCCAGCCAATCACCTATCGGTAGCTCCAGCGTAGTGGCTTTGCCATCCTGATAACCGCCCAGCCCCAGGGTTTTCACCGTCTGGCTCATGTCACCCACCTGTCCCGAAGGGGAGGCAAAGCGGGAGAGTCCTTTCAGGGCTTCACTTAGATCACCCAGCGTCCGGTTACGACGCAGACGCACCTCAGCGGCCCGGTTGTTCCAGACCCGTCGAATATCTTTCGTGATCCGGGAGAGCGCACTGCCTTCACCCAGCGAAAGCAGCTTGCCCACCGTTTCGGGATTGACGACATTACCCGCCCATTTTGCGGTCAGCAGACCTTTCAACAATCGGACTCCAGCCGGATCACTCGCCGAGCTGTCGAACGCCTGAATACTGGCCAGCACATCCCGACTTTCCTCGGCCTGATCGGGCCACTCATAATCGCCGTTTTCGTTAAGAATCGCCTGCTGGGTGACCAGCGTACGATAGGCTGTCAGGATGGTTGGCTCACCATCTTCTCCACTCCAGATCATATCCCGCAGTCGCCCCGTTGCTTCGCTGCCTTTAGGCTTGTTTCGGATTAACTCAGCCGCCAGCGCATCTAAGACGGAAGGGTTGAAACGGCCATCAGGAGAGGCTAGAGTCAGATTGCCCCCTCTAACTTTCTTTAGTCCGTTGGCCACAGCCGAATCAGGGGCGTAACGCAGAATGATTCCTGCCATTGGTTCAAAGGTCTGCCGTAGGAAGTTCGCCAGATCAGGAGCCGACTGAGTGAGCAGTGTTTGCCGATCAGCTGAGTTTTTGGCAAACACCTCCGCGAATCTTGCGATCGACTGGGCGGTTGGGTTCTGCACTGGCCGAACAGGCTGATCAGTAGCGGTTGGCGCTGGGCCGTACGAATAACGCGGGGTTGAGTCAGCGGTTAGTGTTACCGCTGATTCGAGTGGGGTTCCTGACAATAGACGAGCCGCTACCGATTCGGCAAATTCATCCAGCGTCAGGTTCTCAACCTCACTGGTGGTCATGGTCTCCAGCCCCAACTTGTCTTTAATCGCCGACCATAAGCGCTCCAGCCAGCCTTTGAACCCGTTCTTGGCGGCTTGTTGGACGAATGCCTCCCCCTTATCCCCAATGGCCATTGCCAGGGCTTCATCGGCAAAGAAATTAGCTCTCGCCTGATCAGTTAGCTGCTGAGCGTCGGCCTGCTGCTGATAGAAGGAATCATTTACTACCTGATCATAGTAGGGCGATTGCCGGGCTTTTTTAAGTCCTTCCCGGTACAGTTTAGGCTGGTTCTGCTTGGCCCACTGGCCCCACAGGTGACCAAACTCGTGGATCGGTGTATTGGCATTCAGCCTGTCAGCATTCAAATATATGGTTTGCTGATGCAGGAAGCCATAGAGGGTACCGTCGGACCGGCGAATGAACGCTACCGGGTTATCCGAATCGGATGGTGTACGCGCTTGCCCCCGTAGCTCACCGGTGGCTGATCGGTCAGGCAGGGCTTCAACGATACGACGTATGGCTTCCCAGGCGAAGAGTTTGTCGCTGGGCTGGGTGAAGTCGATTCCTTGTTGTCCATATTGATCGAAAGCGTTTGCAATAAGGTCATTAACGACCGACTCTTCATAGAGTTTGGTTGGCAGCTGTTCCGCCGTTTGACGAATAACGCGTTTAAATACGGCTTTGTCAAATGACGGGGCCGTATGCAGGACGTACGGAACATTGCTGGCGTCGAGAACTTCCGCCTGATGATGCTGGGCTTCGTATTGCTGACGCGTAATCGGACTGCCGTCGCGGGAAAATAGTTCCTTTCGATCACCAGACGCATCTATATACTCATGGTAATGATAATACGCTCCGTCGTAGGTAAAGTCCCGAAACGGAACAACCTGGAATTGACTGCCTGCCAGCTCCCGCGCTTTAGCCACCAGTTCGGTTTGAGATAACAGGGTAACCTCGTTTACCAGTGAGCCAAAGGTTTGCTTGAGCCGGTTAACCAGCCCCTCAACGATAGCCGAATCAAGTGGGGCTGGCGCTGTCGTATCCTGCTGGAACAAAACCGTCTGCTCCGCTGCCTGTCGAACGACTTCCAGTGCTTTCTGCCGACTGGCTTCCAGGTTTTCGATCCGATCCTGATTGGCTGCAATCTGCCGCTCGATGTCAAGCAGACGTTCTTTAACCGCCGATTCGGCATCAATACCGGTTTGCTGACCGCTGGTTAGATCAAGCTGGCGATACCTTTCACGTTTTACATTACTTTCCAGCGATTCAAATATCTTCCTGGTTTGACTAGGCGCAGCTTTTATTAACTCGACTATCTTTTCAGGAGAAGACTTATCGGCTACATTGACAAACGTATCCGCCCAACCTTCATTGATTAAGTTAAGATAATCCGCTTGGTTTTTGCGAATACTGTTAAACGTCCTAACTACGTCTGGATTGTTCTTTATATACTGGCCTACCGGAACCCCTGACGAGACAAATTGCTGACCATTCATATAGCCAACATCTACAATCTGACCATCCCGAATAACGAGCCGATCTGTTGTATTTGGAATCAGAGGTATGCCATTGTTATAGGCATTTAACGCCACTTGTGCCGTTTTTCGTAAGTCGGCTAGGGCTGATTTATAGGCAGATGTTGGCGAATCACCAAACAACTCGCCGGTTGACACCCGGCTTTTTAGTTGCTTACGTAACGATTCAGCCTGCTTTTCGAGCCGGTCGTTGTGGCGTTCTAAAGTAGCCCGGTCGGCATCGAACTGCGCGTTGGCGGCATCGACCCGTTGTTGCTGGGCGGAGGTTAGTTCTGGGGCTTCTCCCAGTTGATTTTCGGTGGCGTCTGCCCCGCTGCTTCCCGACGAGTTATCTCCCGCGCCAGATAGCCCAGGGCTTTGGCCCGCTGCGCCATCCCGACCACGTTGGGGTCCGGCTGATTCTCCGGGTTGGGTGTCGGTTCGCCCATCGGTGCGTTCTCGGGCTGATTTTCCTGCGGCTGGGGTGTCGGTTGGTTGGGGTCCATAAAATAAATCGGTTAGTTGGTTATAGTCATTATCGGATAACGCCTGCAAATGGCCGACCTGTTCCCAGGCATCGGCGCTCAGGCGGCTGGCTTGCTGATCGGCCAATACGAGCCGTGACCAGTCTGCATACTCTTTATTGGTGATCGGTAAACGCCGGGCAGCTTCATCAATCATCGGCCAAAGCACATCCCGCAACTCATTATACCGTTCAAATACGCCATTGGCCCGGAGCAAATGAACGACGCCCACCCAGTCCAGCCCATCGGGCGTTACGTAGCTGTCGGCAATAATAGTCAGTAACTGGTCCTGAATATACAGAGGAACCCCAACCTGATCCATACTGCTCATTAGCGGCTCCAGTGTCTCCAGCGGGGTGCTGGCTGCCAGTTGGGCTACTTGGGCGTCAGATTGGTCTAATTCTGCCTGCGTCTGGGCCTGTTGGTAGCGGCTTAACTGCTGGCGAGGGGTACCGTTTTTAGCAAACGACTCCACCAGATCAATCACTTCCTGCATAGCTGCCTGCTCGTCCAGTTGTTCAGCCGGACGACCCAGTGTTTCTTCCCACAACTGACGAACTAACGTGTCCAAACCCGGCGCTTTCTCATCGCCTGCGGTATAGACCAAATAGGGGTTACCGCCCTTAGCTCCTTTGAGCATATTGGCATCCCCGTACCGTACCAGATCAGACCGACGCATCCGGCCCCCACCACTAAAGTATTGCAAGATCGCTTCGCGCCAGTCCTGCGGCTGCCGGTCGATAGGCTGCTCTTTTTTGGCCCGCGTATCGCGTTTGGCCGGACGCGCTAGTTCATCCGCACGTTCGGCGGTTGTCTGCGCGTCGGTTTGCTCGTCGGGCTGGAAACCGAGTTCGTCGGCAACTGAATCGCCTGCCGCTTCTGACTCGCCAGTTCCCGTTTCAGCGCCAGCAAACTCGCCGGACTGGCTTGAATCAAGCGCAGCAATTGCTGCTGATTCTTCTGCCAATGCTCTCGCTCTTTCGACAGACTCAGCCACAAGTCGCTGTTCGGTATCAAGCTCGTGTTCTGGGGGCTCAGCAAACCGTTCAGCTTCGTCAAGGCCCGCTGTCCCGTCAAGTACCGCGTTGATAGCTGATTCGACTGCCGCAAGGCTACGGCCGCGTTCTGTCGCTGCTGTAAGTTGAGTAGATAACTCAGTCGCTCCTGGGGTGGTTGGTAAGGATTCATCGAAGATATTGGTTTGTCCGGTTTGTGCCTGCTTGACTAGTTCAGCCGCCTGTTGCAGCTCTCCCGATTGCAACAGATCAACGACCTGCGCCTGCGCGGGGGTGGGTAGCTTGGCCAACGTTTTAGCGTCGATCTTAGCCGCCTTTAGTTCGTCGGCCAGATACTGCTCTGCCCAGTTCGCCCAGCCGTAGCGGGATTCGTTACTGTCGGATGCACGGGAGGCATAGGCTGCTTTCAGCCAGTTCTGCTTACGGGCCAAATCCTGCCGCTGCCAGTCCGGCGCATCGGCTGGTAGCGAATCCCGTTCCTGCTGATACTGCGTTTGCGCCTGCTCTAATCCCGTTAGCTGATCATCACCGTAGCCTTCGGCCAGCCGGGACCGCCACGCACCGTAATCTTCGGCGGCATCGCTGTTGCGTTCAAACGCATCAAGAAGTTCATCGTGACGGGTCTGGTCGGCAATGGTATGGAACGTAACAACCGGCTGCCCTTTGGAGGGAAGCTGGTAGCCTTTGAAGCGACCCACTACCGGGTCTTTGTCTTCACTAACGTCAGTACGTGCGCCATCGGTTTGTGTTTCCACCCGGACTACCTGCCGACCATCGGCATTCTCAACCAGCGCAAACCGGCCATCGGGGGTGTCGAGTGTCTGTACCAGACCAGATAACTCATCTTCGTTGTACCGATCGGGTGCCTGCTCGGCTTCAACCGGCCCATTGTCCCACTCTTCGGCCAGCGCATCCAGCCGGGGGCGGTATGAGGCCAACACCTGCTGACGGGTTTGGGGATTGGCCAGCCCAGCAATCGACTCGTTGATGGTCTGCTGTATAGTCTGCGCCAACTGTGCTTTGCGGGGCAGGTTTTGGCTGATCAATTCATGGGCTTCATTCAAATCAAGGGCTGAAAGGTCAGCTTTGGGAAACCATTCACCCGGTGAACGTTCGTCCGCTAGTTGTGCTAATCGGTACAGGGGTTGATCAACCTCCATTTGCGTTGTAGACAACCAACTCCGCTGTTCGCTGTCCAAGTTATAGAGAGCATAGCGGGTTGGTGCATCCGCGCTACTTGTTTTGGCCAGGCGTTCGCTAACCTTAGCCATGTGGTCGAGGTTAGCCATTGCTTGAAAATACTGTTCCTCCGAGAGCTTACCTTTCTGAGCCAGACTTTCGGCCATGCGGTAGATCGGCAGTCCGGCTTTGTTATTCTCTAGGCTCAGATCGGGATTGTTGTTAAGCAGCTTGCGTACATCGCTATCTAGCTTACCCCAAATGGTCTGCTGACCTACTGACGTAGGCACCGCTCCTAGAAAACCACCCATCGAACCACCCACGGCTCCGCCCATCAACACACCAGCCGCCGACTCGATGAGAAGTTGTTTGACAGTCGGATCGAAACCTTTGCCGCCCTCAGCCCCGTAACCGTAGTACAGATCAGCCATTTTTTCAATCGCCTTTTCGGCTGCGGTCTGGGTTAGCTCCTCCAGCCCTTCGGTGATGGCCCTGGCTTTGATGTTCTGCAAGATCGCCTGACGAACTTCGGGTTGGGCGAGTTTGCCAAAGAAACGTTTGCCCGTTACGTTGATCACATCGCGGAACGCTTCTTCACTTAACTCCCGACCGGCCAGCGACGAAAAGCCTTCCAGCGCCGATTCCCGACCCAGTTGCCGAACGATCCGGCTGGCCTGTGCGGGGGCTAGTTTAGCGCCTTTGATTAAGGCATCGGCTCCGGCAAATTCCAGTACCGACTGCGCGGCCGACAGGACGGGAGTAATAACAGCCGCCTGGTTACGAGTGAAGCCCGCGTTCAGAGCCGATTCTTTATAGCCGGGTAGCGACTGTAAATAGCCGATAGCTCCCGACTGCAAGCGAGGATCGGTGATGGCTCGGGTCAGTAAACTACCACCCTGCATCAACCGACCGGCCCGGCCGACCTGCCCCACCAGAGGCAGCATAGTCGAGGTCAGGAAGCCCATCGTACTACCCGCCATACCCGCCACTGCCCGCCAATTCAAGCCCGTTTTCTCATCCCACAAAGCGGCCTGTGCTTCGGGGCTAACGTAGTATTTGGATTTAGCGAAGTAATCATCCGTAGCCTTATCCCACTGGCGGTACCAACTTGTGTCGCTGGGGTTGGAGACCGCCGACATAGCCAGATCAACCGTGGAGGGAATGAAATCAGTCACCCCTTGCGCCAGGTCCATAAACGAGTTCTTAAAACGAGACCCCATATCGTCAAAGGTGGTCCAGCTTTCGTTGGCCGGTTTTCGCATCCGGGCTTGCTGATAGGCGGGTGAGGCTCCCTGGTAGGCAGCAACTTTGCTGGCCATATCGGTACTATGCCGGTAATAATCAATAACGTTGGCTAACGTCGTCTCGGCTTCGTCACGGGGCATACCCGCCAGTCGTTGTTCGGCGGCCAGCGGGTCGTTGCCTGAGGCTTTCATGCGAGCCGCTACATCGTGGGGGTAGGTCAGAGAGGGTAATTTGGGTGACTTGACGGGAGTGGGTTGCATAAAAGTGTGGTGTTAGGAATGAGGATGTAAGTCAGGGAGCCGGGTAGTAGTCTCGTCGGTAAGCAGCGGAGGCAGCGTGTTCAGATGCGTTCGCACCATCGCCCAAAATCCGGCTTGTTTAACCGAGGGGAAGTGTTCGTCCACTCGGTATAAAACCAAAAAAAACGGGCACTTGTGACCTGGCACGGGTTGGTAAAAGCAAGCCAAATCTTTCCCCTGCTCACCGGTAATAACCTCGAAGAAAACATCAGGCAGGGGAGTGCTATGCCAGGCGGCAAACCAGAGGCAGTTGCGATAGCCATTGCGGGCCTTAGCCACCGTGTCAATGCCTTTATACAACCGAGTATCTATAGGCGGTTGTAGCTTGATTTGAGGTGGCAACTCTATATTGTCAAGCTGCTGATGCCACCCGTAAGCGGGCTGGTAATGATAGGCCGCGTAAATGAAGGGAGTAGCTGGTCTCATGGAACAAGGATGCCAAATTCAAGAAAGATGTGCTGGTAAAGGCGTAGGTAGTCTGCCATAAGGTCAACCCAATCATGGCGTAGTATGTCCTCCTGAATTGTTCGTACTACGGAGGTAATAAGCCTTGAGGCTATCCTTTGATCGACATCCATGAAAGCTTGTATTTCACTATTGAGGTTGTCGTAGCCAGTGGTCATGCCCGCCAGGAACTGCTTAAGGGCTAGCTCGACCGAATCCGCATGCTGTAGATAAGTTAACGATTGATGGTCAAACCCGCAGGTTACGCCCCCCAAGTAGCTAGTCGGTGGCGTTGTCAAATAGAGAATCATGCGGTACTGATTATCGCTAATTTCCTGGGTTGGGGTAAATTCAGATTGGTTTTCCATGAGTTCAAGCTGGTTTATGTGAAAATTCAGATCGATGGCTATGTGATTAAAGCCATCCAATTATGTAAAATGTATTACTCGCCTACCCGGCAAAACCGGCAGAAGGGGTTTTGCCGGTTTTGCCGGTAACTCACCTATTCGTTTTGAAAAATTTTAGGGTGTATCAGGTAATAAGGTGCTTCTGGTCTACCAGTAGCGGGAGCGGGTGGTTGTACTTCTCGCACCCATCCACTGGCAACTAGTTCTGCCAGGGCATACTCTACTTTGTCGGCTGTTGTCAAATTTGACCAGCCCTTCTTGGCAACATCCCGTACTTTAAAGCCATCTTTCAGATCACCTGCCTTTAAATGGCGGAGCAGTTCTCTGGCGGCCGTAACGTTGATGGTGTCAAGTAGTCCGTAGATACGCCGGGCATGGGATTGCAGATACGCACACCAGCGAACCGCCATCTGGGCCGCTTCCAACGAGACGGGTTGTTTTGACGGAATTGGTGAATCTGACTGAGCAATGCAGTTGACGACATGAAAGACCAATGCCAGTGAAGGCATCAGAGAACGATACTTCGTAAAGTGTTCAAGTAGCAGTCCGTTCTCCGCAGGTAATACCTGAGTTTCCCATTCGGTTAGCCATTGTCTAAAGGTGGATTGGGCTTCCTCCGAGAATCGCGTATAAGGGTACCGGTTATAGGGGTCAGCTTCATAACCGATCAGGGATATATCAGTCTCAACCAACTGCTTGATGATGTTAAACGCCGTATCCCGTGCATAGCTGTCAGGATGCTCATCAATATATTGCCAATGCGGCTTATTAGGATATACCGCCAGTTGCAATCGTTGAACAAAGCCATCGTTGTCGTACCCAGTAGCCGCTTGCAGGTAGCCGAGTAGCTTGGCGGGCTGGATGCCTCCGAATAATGACACGCACAGATTGCTAACGTGCGTTGTTCCCCGACCAATCCGATCAACTGTTTTTGACCCGTTGCCATTCCAGGCTTCCAGGTAAAAGGCCCGATCTTCCTCACGACCCGAGCGGTCCCAACCCGCTAACAGCCCCGTCAATTCATCGCGCCAAACCAACAGTCCCGCTAAATTTTCGTTTAAAAGTTCAGCTAACTTCTCGATCGTTGAATCATTGACAATAAATCGCCGTTCGGTGGGCTTCTGAGGAGGAGTCGGAAACTCAACAGGCGATAAGACTGCTTTGCCTTTCAGCCGATCCTGTTCTTGGGTTTGATAAACTTTCTTTTGAGTCTCATAACCAATACGTTCCGCTTCATAAGCGATCAGCTGCTCTTCATACTGCTCTCTTGACTCCGCCATTAGCCGGTACAAGGGTTTAAAGACTTCGGCCACAGAAGGCGTTTTCATGGTCGAAGGGTCTCCAATTGCACCGCCCCATAAATTCCCAATTATGGTCCAGTCATCTCGCTGTTTAGGCTTGATAGCCAAACGAGTTCCAATCAAAGCTGACAGCATAACCACGCAGGTAGCGGCCACAAAGTCCGGTGGGCATTTCATGCGGTGCGCGATGTCCATCAGCCAGGGGCGTAAAGAATCAGGAAGCATATCGGGCGTTACCGGCAAAACCGGCAAAAGGGGAGTATGAAGCGGCTTTGGCTGTGGCCAATCAACGGCTGCTCTCTGAAGGGAGGCATTGTTTGTAATTGTATTTGACCGCTCCCAGGTCCTCCCCATCGCTTCCTCGCACCGGCGAAAGAAGGTTCCGATTGAAACGCTGCCATTTCGATTTCGGAGTAGTTCACTGAACTTAGCGTCGCATTGCTGATAGTTGTAGCCAGCATTTAGCCGACTGACCTCATGAAAATAAATGCGTCCTTCATCGCCCATGCTGGCAAAAGCAAAGCCGATTTCTACCCAAGCCTCGTAGGTATCTGTCAGATCAATCCGTTTTGCCTGGAGCGCACTTATACAGTCATTCAGCAGACGCCGGGTCTTGTCCTCAACTGGTTCCGTTGCGGCATATCGTTCAGTAGGTTCAGTGGGTGCGGCATGGAGCTTTTGCTGGGATAGATAATCTTCCACCAGCGGCATAACCGAACTAGTGGGGTTGTGGTAGGCATCGGGGTCGTAGGGCAGGAAGCACAAGCGATCAACGTTCTTTCCACTAGGATCAATCTGGGGCTTAGCGCCCTTTGCAACATCCTGCTTCCGAGTTAGCTGGTAATTATCGTGTAGGTATTCCGATAGTTGGTAGAACAAGGCTTTGTGCTCATCGAGGTTCTGCACATCATTCTTTACCACCCATTTGACGCCAGTACCCGATGGACTCACAAATAAAGCATGGGTGTATTCGTCGGCACGAAGTTGCTCAATCAATGCACTTACCTGGTCGGCGGTAAGTCCATCTATATCCATACAAATGAGCCTGCTATATTCTTTAAGGTGAGCCGCAGTTTTTCCGCCTTCAAATCGACCCGTCCAGGTTACCCCGTAGAAATGGCCAGCTTTGATCAAGCGTCCTTGTTCATCCTGTTGACCAGCTTTGAAGATTCGGGCTTCCTCAGGGTCAACCAACGATCGTAGATGCTCAGTTGGTGTTTTGAATTTTGGTGAGCGTACTACTTTCAGCACCTCCTCAACTGTATAATCATCTTTATACGAGCTGGGAGAAACGGTAGCATACACCGAGACTTTATGCGACATGGCTACGGCCCTCCCTCGCGCGCTGCAATCGATCAGCCCAAATATTACGGATAGGAGTTAGGCCGCGGTCACTTTCATCCCGATCAGGTTCGTAAACTGGTGGGGTCGTTGTTAAGCTTTCGGAATAAATTTTTAATTCGTGACTAAAGTCCAATAGCGCATCGGCCACATCGCAAAATTCAAGCGCAACGGGCGTACGTTTGTTGTAGGAGTCAACCGACGGCCATTTCGTAACTCGATCGGAATATCCACTTCCATCGGCTCGGTGCTGGCGGATATAAAAGTTTCCTGACAAACCGACGAAAGAAGGCGGTAATGCTGTATCTTTGGCGATCATTATAACAGAGATTTTGGCGGGTAACGGCGGGGGCTGTTACCCGTTTTTTGTGGGGTGGATTTTAAGCGGAAAGCTCTTGCAACCAATCTTTAAGACTGGACAGGTCAGTGACAATATGGAGAGGAACTCGCCCCTCTTGCGGTATTTCAGTAGATAGGCTACTGATTGGTGGCAGAACGAGACGAAACTGGCGCGCCCCAAGCTCACATCGAAAGAGAAGGCCGCATGCTGCCTTTTGAATAAGCCAGATTGATGCGCCAACCGACCTAATCTCTTTTGCGACGTCACCAGCAAGAATGGGTACGGCCGTTTTCTTACGTCGATTGATAGAATTATCGAGGGGTTGGGAGACAATCATACCGCCTTACCTCCTTTCGGTTTGGCAGCGGCCAATACTTCGGAACGCAAATAGCGAACTTGGTTTCCGATCCTGTGAGGAGTCAGGATTTCACGCTTGGACCAATCCCAAACTGTGACTTTGGAAACCTTAAGAACTTTAGCAGTTTCTTCACAAGTAAGTAGCTCATCAGGTTGAGGGACTGGAGCAACAGGTGGCAAATTGTGCTTTACGGCAATACTGGCCGCTTCAATCATCATAGTCCGCAACTGGTCTGCGGGCATTAGTACCATTTCCATGTTTCGCGTTGTTTAGCGTTGAACATGGACGCAAGTTGGCGGGTCTGTTTAATGGGGAAGTGCGAATGATGCGATAATGCACCATTCGCACGTTTAGCCTATTCAGGCATTAATGCGATAAATCTGTCCCGTTGATCTTTTTTAACTATGTTGTCAAATATTCGTGCCTGTTTACCCATCTTATCAAGGCCAACGAAGAATTGCTTGAGCAAACATACCAATTGAGGATGATCTGTGAGTTTACGTATTTTAGCTTTTTTCATTGTTTCCATCCGATCAATCCATGCTACAAGTATACCTACGTCTTTTGGTCCTCCTGTCCAATTTTTACCCTCTCCAAGTACAGGCTTATCTGGACGAAAGTTGCGTAATGCTTCAAGGCACTTGTTTATATCGTTAGGGTCATAAAATAATTCTTCAAACGATTTATAATCAGGATCAGGGGGAGCTTTAGGAGTAAAATTATCACTCAACTCTTTTACAATCTTTCCTATTTCAGGACCTATAATTTTGTCTGTTACACTTAAGTTTTCAAATTCACGCCAGGTAAGCTGTCTAATTGATTTTACCCATATATCATAAACTTCGTCTACTGCAAGATCAGTACGATGCCTTTTGTTTAGAGTAGGTAAACCTTTTCTTATGACGCACTTCGCCCGTCGTTTCTTCAACCTAATTTCAAGTGTTGCATAACTAAACCACTCATCAGCTTTGCCTTCCCAAAGATTTTTATTCGACTTAATAATCTCTTCGTCACTCTGGGCTCCTTTAGGAAAGTATGTACGAAGTTCTAGTTCTGTAGCAGATGGCCCTATTACAGGCGGAGGTAGTATGTGTCTCCATGTATATGCTTGATCTATTTTATGCCAAGGTAAGGCGTTGACGGTATCGTAGAACAATGAGTTTACTTTATCGATATCTGTAACCAACCATTTATTTTTTGCAAATAAATGTTGTGGATTATTTTCGTTTACCATTTTGATTATATGATTATTGGCTCGTTATAGGGTTCCAGATTATGGCAGGCTTCTTTATTATCTTACCTTAAATGTTAGACTGCTTCCGGCCAAGGTATTGGCGCATTAGATCAAGCGTTTCAGCTGCATCAATCTTAATGTATTTTAGGAACTCGCTTTCTTTTTTATGGCCGGTTAGCTTCATGATCAATACTGTTGGCATACCACGTTTAAACATATTAGTAGCAAAACTTCTCCTGGCGGTATGAGAGCTGACCAGTGTCCACTTCTCAACGCCAGCTGACATCTTGCCCCAACCGTCCGTGGTCTTCACCATTGCCTTTCCTCCCTTGGTAACGTGCTTTAGAATACGTTCGTTGATTTCGGCTAACTGGCATAATTCCTTGAGATAATCATTGGTCTTCTGATTAGAGATGCCAGCCGGTAAACTGCCCGAATACTTTGCGAGCAGTTCTGTAATCGCTTCGTGAACGATGGGGATTTGTACCCGGCCACCAGTTTTGCGCTGTCGCAGATCGAGGTACTGGTTTCCAACCTCATCGGTTTTGATATGTTCCGGTTGCAGGGTTGAAAAGTCGGAAAATCGTAAACCAGTCCAGGACGCGAATATGAACAGATCACGTACCCGGTCTAACCGAACGTTCCCACTTAGGTCAAGCTCGTAAATCCGCTGAAGTTCCGCTTCTGTCAGATAGATGTTTTCAGCATCCTCTCGCAGATTGTTGAACTTGCGGTAAGCCATATTTGCAGTAAAGCCTTCATCAACGGCCGCACTCATAAACCCTTTGACGTTTTCGACGTATTTGCTGACGTTGTTGGTTGCGTAGTCCCTTGCTGTAAGCCAGGCTGTGAATGCTTTATAGAACCCAGCATCAATGTTGTCAAAGTCAAGGGTGCGGGGGTATGTCTGGGCGAAGGCTTTAAGGCCGTTCAGCGTCGTTTTATATCGCCGTATGGTATCCGGAGAAATAAATCGACCTGCTCGGGCTTTTGAACCACGGACTAACCGTGTCGGGCAGGTATCAACATACCATTGAACGAAATCAAGTAAAGTCTTAGGTTTCTCGACTTCTATGACTGGGTTTAGAAACTCATCGATTCGTTGCTTTAGCGTCTCCTTCGTTAACGGAGTGAGATTGGCTTTTAGGTCCGTAACGATCTTGCCAACGGCCTTCTCCAACCGCTCCAGGTAACCGTTAATCTCGTCCTTATCAAACGCATCGACAACGTTCTTCACCCGTCCCTTATCGTCGTTCCAATGAGCTGGTTTGACTTTAAATCCCGTGGCGACTTTAATACGCTCGTTATTGAAGCGGACCAGCCCAATGATGGGAGTAGGAGTTTTCCCATTCGGGTCGCGGAGAACATAACTGACTGGGCTATTTGCGGTACGTGCCATTTACCTACTAGCAATACTGGTATGACACGAATATACAAACGGGGGACGGAATGGGGGACGGAATGGCTTAATTTATATTAATCGGTACTAACTCTACTTAATCGAGCGTAACTTAGAAATGTGGCTATATGATTAACTAAAGGCATATTTTAAGCTTTTTCTATTAGGTAGAATAAAATAGAAATTAAACATGTTCGAGTCTCGCCTTCGGCACTAACGGTCTGTAAGATATCTTACAGACCGTTTTCTTTTTCTTCACAAGTGCTATGTGATCTACTTCATAGCTAATCTGATTAAGTTTAGCTGGTTTAGCCAGGTGCCAGAACTGTGTTCAGTTGACAAACTGACCTTTCTTATGTAAGATGATTACCCACTCACTTACGCCAGTAAATATTTAGTGACCAACGCAACCCTAGAGCAAAAAATGGCGTATGGGCTATATTATAACTTGGCATAGTACTTAAAGCCCAACTGTCCCCGATACAGTTGGGCTTTTTTCGTTACGTCATTTCGATTTGATTCCAGCTCGTTTGTCGGTACAGCCGGAACAGTAGCCAGAAGAGCGCAATAGATAGGGGAATGGCAGCCCAGACACCGTAGGGGAGGTAGGTCAGGCCGTAATGGGAGAAGCCGACAACGCCCAGAACTACGCTGACCATCAGGCCCCGCGCGGTATTATTTTGCTTGAGAGCATCCTGCGCTACGGAAAACGGCATGTGTCGGGTCGATAGCAAAGCTGCGCCGATCAGCATAACCAGAGAGTTACTGTACCCTAGCAATACGTCGCTGATTTTATCAAGACCATACCGATACAGGATATACCCGGCCAGTACGGCGTAGAACGGGGTGAGCAGCTTTAGGATGAGTGCTTTTAAGGAGCCGGATAATACGTCTCCGGGCTCGCGGATGGGGGCGCTTCCATAAATCCACGAAGCGCGGTAGTTGTCTGAAACGCTCAACTGGTATTGAGCCACCATTACGTAGATGCCAGCGAAATAAAGCGCGAAGAGATAGAAAAAATTGCTGCCGCCCAGGCTTCGGGTCTGAAAAGACATGGCTACTACGTAGGCGAGCCCAAACCCTAACTGGGGATATGTTTTGAGTTTAAACTTGCGGTCGCGGCTGGTGACGCGCCAGGTAAAGGCAAAGGAGGCCCGTTCCAACGTATTGGTAGTAAACCAGGCGGAGAGCCGATCCACCCAACTCGTACTAAACTGGGTATTTAATGACGCTTCTGCTGCGAGCGCGGGACGATTTTCCTGATCGATACTGCTTAAGGTCTGGGTGAAATTGGTCGTCAGGAAGCGATTCATAAACCACAGTCCGGCGAAGGGCATAATCAGCGCCAGGCCCAGAAACACCAGATGGGTTGAGTCCAGCACGGGGCCAATGACAAGTTCAAGGGCACCTGCCATCCACATAGGTGGAACAGCGTAATGCCAGGTCTTATGGGCAAACGCCTGGCCAAGCATACTGGAATCGATCAGCCGGGGTAGCAGTTGGTAACCGCCGTAGAACAGCACGGCCATCACGATCTGGAAGTAATTGATGACTTCCCGTAGCTTGTCTTCGCTGATGAACCGCATGAGTGCCAGATATACCAGATTCGTCAGAAACACCATTAGCACCGCCGATAGCAGGCTTAACACCAGAAATAGCAGTGCGGCCAGTGCCCCAAACCGATACGCAACAATCAGTATGCCGATAACCGATAAGGACAAAGCAATGGCGAACAGATAACTGGTGATGTGAATGACCCTGGCCAGCCAGAGTGTTCGGCTACTCACCGGTCTGGGTAAGATGATCTGGTTATCGGACGAGTCGAGAATAACCGACGAAAAATCGGAGATCAGCGTCATCGCGCAAAGGGCCATGACGTAGGAAAACTGGAGCGTCAGCGGGAAGAACAGCGTATCTTTCGGCGGTACCGCCAGCATACCGGCGCTGATCAGGCCACCCACCAACAGATAGATCACCAGAATACGGGTGAAACTGCTGTTGCTCTCCCCCGACTGCTTCCCGAAATTACCCAAAGTTCCCATGCTACGTCGGTTGTCCATCGTGAGCTTCACCTGTACGATGGCACGTAGCTGACCAAAATCCGCTCCTGCTGCCCGAATCAGCGGCTGGAGCCGGTCGAGCACCCAAAGTATTACGTTGGTCATTGGGCTAGTTGTTCAGCGTGTGAATAAACTCTTCGGCTACGCTGCTCTGGCCATCGCTACCGGTTAGCTCTGCGAACAATTGCTCCAGCGATTCGGGGCGCTGGTGCTGCAATTCCGCGAAGGTGCCGTCGGCGATGATCTGCCCCTGATTGATAATAATAATCCGATCCGAAATCTTCTCGACGACATCCATGATGTGGGAGCTGTAAAAGATCGTTTTCCCGCTATTGGCCAGCTGCCGGATAATTTCTTTAACCAGTACAACGGCGTTAGCGTCGAGCCCCGAGAGCGGCTCATCCAGAAATATGACATCCGGGTTATGCAGCAGGCCCGAGATAAGCAGTACCTTCTGCCGCATCCCTTTCGAGAACGTGGTCATGCGGGCAGTTGCGTGGTCGCTGAGCTGAAACAACCGGAGCAGTTCGAGCGATTTCCGGTCGATGTGGCTGGTATCCAGTTCGTAGAGCTGACCAATGAATTGCAGGTACTCAAGGGGCGTTAACGTATCGTAGAGCGCGGCATTTTCGGGAACGTAACCAATCCGGCGTTTGATGTCGATCGACTGGCTCTTGACGTTCATGCCCAGCACGGTCGCTTCGCCCGAAAAGTCGGGTAGCATCCCGATCAGAACCTTAATGGTTGTGGACTTACCGGCCCCGTTCGGACCAATATAGCCCACAACCTGACCGGCTTCGACGCTCAGGTTTATGCCTTTCAGAACCGGCGTTGACCCGTATGATTTATAGACGTCCTGGAGTTGGATAATGGAGTTCATGTCGCTAGTTGTTACGCCATTTGGAAGGGGCAGCATCTCTGAAAGATAACGAAAAAGTCCCGCTCGGCAGCAAGCCAAACGGGACTCCAGGTTATTTATTCGGATAATCGGTTACTGGGCTACGCTCTCCGTAGCAGCCACCAATTCATGCTTCATCAGGTACTCGGCAATCTGAACGGCGTTGGTGGCCGCGCCTTTCCGCAGGTTGTCAGCAACAATCCACATATTCAGCGTTTTCGGCTGGCTTTCATCCCGGCGGATACGTCCCACGAAAACTTCGTCGCGGCCGTGGGCGGTCAAGGGCATCGGATATACTTTATTGGCCGGATCATCCTGCACAATCACGCCTTCGGCATTGCTCAGCAACTCGATGACGTCAGCAATCTCAAACTCGTTTTCGAATTCGATGTTCACTGCTTCGGAGTGACCACCGATCGTCGGGATACGTACCGTTGTGGCCGTCACCTGAATCGAGTCATCACCCATGATCTTCTTGGTCTCATTGACCATCTTCATTTCCTCTTTTGTATAACCATTGTCGAGGAACACGTCGATGTGGGGTAATACGTTGAGATCGATCGGGTGCGGATATACTTTTTGCACATCCGACTTACCTTCCCGCTCGGCGAAAAGCTGATCAACGGCGGCTTTACCCGTACCCGTCACCGACTGATACGTTGATACAACTACCCGTTTCACTTTGTAGCGGTCGTGCAGCGGCTTCAGGGCCACTACCATCTGAATGGTCGAGCAGTTTGGATTGGCGATAATTTTATCGTCGGGGGTCAACGTATCGGCGTTGATTTCGGGTACGACCAGTTTCTTGGTGGGGTCCATGCGCCAGGCCGACGAGTTATCGACCACCGTAATACCCGCTTCGGCGAACTTAGGAGCCAGCGCCAGTGATGTGCTGCCACCCGCCGAAAAAATCGCAACGGCCGGTTTGGCGGCAATGGCATCCTCAAAGCTAACAACCGTGTATGGCTTACCCTTAAACTCAACCTGTTTACCAACCGACCGCTCGGAAGCAACGGGAATGAGTTCGGACACGGGGAAGTTACGTTCTTCCAATACCTTCAGGATTTCGCCACCGACTAGGCCGGTAGCCCCTACGACTGCGATTTTCATACTGATTTACTCTGATTTTTGTGAAATTGAGCGCAAAGGTACGTAAAACGTTGACGGATAGCTGCTGTAAATCGAAAAAATCTAAAATCGGCCTACTAAGCCAACACCTGAATTACTAAACGACGAGTAAGGTTTTACCTGCCAGGATACGCCCCGTTGTTTTAGCGTGCGATTGTAATGCTGAACCGCTCGACGTACGTGTGGACCAGGTATTTGCATACACCAGCCAATTCCAGCCAGTATAGCTCCACTAATAAGAGTAATGCCCCCACCCGCATACGTATTCTGACGTTTTGTGTCTATAACGTCCTGATATCCAGCGATCTGCCCACCGTATACAAGCTTTCCACCGGTAGCAGAACCACCACAGGCATAGCCGGGTGGGCAAACTATAGGTTGCTGTACGATGAACTTACCGTTGGAATTGGGCCCGTTCGACCCCATAATAATAGCGCCTATAATGGCAGACGTGATACCGCCCGCAATTAACCAGCCTCCCGTATGGCGACCATTCATGTAGGATTGAAATTCACGGATTGCCACAGGGTCACCCGAGGCCATTATATACGGTTTCAGATTTTTCGCTTTTATATCCAGACCATCGTACATGTACTGGGACCGAACAGTCTGACCATACCGGTTGTAATAACCGGGTTGCAATTCACTTTCAATCAGCTTCAGCGTGTCTGACTGGATAAGACTTGGCACCACAGGTGACTGAGCCAAAAGCTTAAAGGAAACAAGGAGCAGAGGGAATAATATCGTTTTCATAATCGTCAGGGTTTTAATTAGAAAAGTATGATAAGTTAATAAATTCTAGACTAATACTACTTCAGATTGTTGTTAAAGTATACTTAAAAAGAGACCGCTCAGGTATAAATGCCTGAGCGGTCTGAACGTTACGTACGGGAGAAACCTGAATTAATTACTCACCACCGAAGAGAAAACCAAGTGATAAACCAAAGGCGGTGTTAGTCGCCTTCCCTCCAGAAGTGTTACTCAGATTACCTAAACCAGGCGCGTAGTAACCACTGATGCTGATTCCTGACGATAGCTCATAGCCCGCCGATAACCGGAGGCCATAGTCGAGCCGTTTTGTCTGGTCTTCACCCGAACCAAACTCAATAGACTGACTGTCTGATTGCCCTAAGGCCTCGCCGGTTGTTTTGCCATTTAAGGCATAGGCTACGTAAGGCCCAGCGCCTAACGTAACAAAACCCGGTCCAGCCTCAATATTGTACAGCAACTGAATAGGAACTTCCAGGTAATTAAACGTCGTGGTAACGTCGCCCGCACCTAAGCCGAAATTAAGATTGGCCAGTTTGGTACCCTTTACCGAATAGAGCAGTTGGGGCCGAATCGAAAAGCTTTCGCTCAGCGGGGCGTCGAGCAGTAAGCCTGCCTGGAAGCCAATCTTATTGGTGCCTTTTAAGGATACACTACCAAAGTTAAGCGTTTGGTTGGCGAACTGAACGGCACCTGTTACACCGACCCGAACTTGAGCAAACGATGCCATGCTACATAATACCAACGTAGCGACTACCAGCGTAAATCTTTTTGTCATGGAAACTGAAAATTAAAGTGAATGATATTGCGGATATCGGTGCAAAAGTAGTCGTGTACGCAGACCAAGCAGACTGTCGAATAAAAAAATGTACTTATTTTTATGAGAGTTAAAAGGGAGCTGTTAATTAATAGCAATTCAGATTATACACCAAAGTTGAAGAGCTTGTTGGGAGTTATGCAGAAGTCTAGCGGTATGTCCGTTGGCTCAACGTCCGCAATTGACCCGGCTGGATCGAAGAGCGACAAACCTACCTTGATACAATCAGGACGACATTCGGCAAGGAACCGGTCGTAAAAGCCTCCACCGTACCCGACGCGGTGGCCAGCGTTGTCAACGGCTAAAAGCGGAACGAGTACTACGTCGATACGCTTAACGCTGATCTCTCGTTGATCGTCAACAGTAGGTTCCGGAATACCCCAGCGGTTCTCGGCTAACTTCGTTGTGGACGTGAGGATGTAATGAGCCAACTGGCCGGATTGTGTATCGGTCACTGAAACCGCAATCTGAACGTGGGGATAGTCTTGCCAGATCTGGTGGATAATGGGCCAGGTATCCACCTCGTTCTGCCGCTTAATGGGCAAAAAAGTATGTAAAACAAATGCCTTGGCGGACGATTTGAATTCTCCTCCAAGCACAATCGTATCGAAAAAAAGAGAAGTAATTAATCGACTGGACGTATCGACATCATTGGTGGATAAAGAACGCCGTAGGGCCAAAAAGTGCGTTCTCAATTCAGCTTTGGTTGCCATACATGCTCACTCTAAACAGAGTTGCATCCGATAATCGAAGGGGTCGAACGCAGCCAGCATCTTTTTCAAAAACGCCCGATCGTTCAGATAAAAGGTCAGGAAGTTTTCGCTGCGTTCCTGTAAGCCACCGTTAGGGAAAAGCTCGTTTTTGACGGTCAACAACTGCCGCAGTCCGGTTTCCTGATTACGCTCTTCGGCCCGGCGCAACTTCTTCTCCAGCCGGACAACGGCATTGGCAAACCGCTTTGTTTCCGCCAGTACCGCTTTTTCAAGCGTTGGATCAACCATTTGCGCTTTGTGCAGAATCGCATCAAGCGCCTGGTTAACCGTCTTGTTCTCTTTGTCGAATTTCAGGGAATGTCGGGTATGCGTATCGACATATTCGTGCTTCAAGGTCAGCGTATCTTTAAACAGCTCCTCGGGTGTTAAGCCGAGTTTACGAATGCGCTTTGCACAGACGTTGGGTACGTACATGGCAAAGTTACGCGGCATCAGCATTGGAAAAGGCGTTTGAAAATGGTCGAACACCTTTTTTAGTTGAAGCCAGTAAGGCACCTCCGACGGCCCACCGATGTAGGCCAGGTTGGGCAGGATCGTTTCCTGATATAAAGGACGTAGCACTACGTTCGGGCTGAACCGTTCGGGGTGCTCATCCAGCAAGGCCAGCAGCTCAGGTTCCGAAAACCGAATCTTCGTATGGATTACCTTGTACGTACCATCTTCCTGGCGCTCGATTCGTTCGCGAAGCTGGTCGTCGAGGTAAAACAGGTTAATATCGCGAGGAGCGATAACTGTCTTATAACCCATGTTGGCCAATAGCTCTGTTTGCTCCTGAACAAGCTGACCCGAATGCTGAGAGACCAGTTCATCGCGCATAACGGGCGAGAAAACGCGTTTCAAGGCAGCGTCGTCCGCATCCAGACAGATAAGCCCTTCCGCACCAAACAACTCATGAACGTAATACCGGACGGCCTCTGCCAGTGTCTGCTGTTTCAGATACGCTTCTTCAAACAAGGTCAGCTTTTCCGGAATCTGGTTGAACAGGCTTTTGAGCTCCTGCGGATTCATCCGACCGACCGCACCCCGTTGTTCTGTTTGCCAGGCGTAATTTCTGCCGAACAGGGAGAAGTGGTTGATTTCGGCGAAGTCGTGATCTTCGGTCGCCATCCAGTACACCGGAATAAAGGTATAGTCAGGATAGGCTTCCTTGAGTTGCCGGGCCAGTTTAATCGTCGTAATCAGCTTGTAAACGATGTACAACGGTCCGGTAAAAATATTCAGCTGATGCCCCGTAGTTACCGTAAAGGTATTGGGGTGCAGCAATACCGAAAAGTCGGGCCTGTTGGGGATGTTCTGATACTGTCGTTCCAGGCTTTTAACCAAAACCCGCCGTTTCGACTCATCAAAGGTTTTATCCTGCAGTTGTTCTTTGAAAGCGGCTAACTCAGGAAAACGGCTATAGAACGGGCTAAGACTGTCTTTCTGGTCGAGGTAATCAAGGAATAACTGAGAAAACTGGCCGGTAGATGAAAGCGGTAGGTACTGACAGTCCATTGAAGGTTAGGATTTATTCGGCTCAACAATGAGAAAACCCGCAAGGTTCGGTCAATATTGCCTGCCTTGCGGGTTTTAAATTACTTAGAGAACAACCTCTCCATATAAATCAAATTCTTCGGCACGATTGATCTGAACTTGGGCAAACCCGCCCAGTCGTACGTACTGACTGGCGGGTACGAGTACTTCGTTGTCGACTTCAGGCGAATCGGCTTCGGTTCGACCGATGAAATAGCCCCCTTCCTTGCGGTCGAACAACACTTTATACGTCCGGCCTACTTTGTGCTGGTTCAGCTCTTGCGAAATGCCCTGCTGAAGATCCATCAGCTCATCAGCGCGTTCCTGTTTGATATCGGCGGGAATGTCATCGGGCATACTGAACGAATGCGTGTTCTCTTCGTGCGAATACGTAAACACGCCCATCCGGTCGAAACGCATCCGTTCCACAAAGTCGTAGGTTTCGGCAAACATGGCTTCAGTTTCACCTGGGTGACCCACAATAAGCGTTGTCCGCAACGTAATGTCCGGCACCCGATCACGTATCGTTTGAATGAGCGCTTCAGTTTTTTCGCGGGTGATACCCCGGCGCATGAGTTTTAGTAGCTCGGTCGAACCCGTCTGCAACGGCATATCCAGGTAATTACAGACGTTCGATCGATCACGCATTACGTCGAGCACATCCATCGGAAATCCCGATGGGTACGCGTATTGTAACCGAATCCACTCAATACCTTCCACGTCGGCTAACCGATTGATCAGGTCGGCGAGGTTCCGTTTTTTGTACAGATCTAATCCGTAGTACGTCAGATCCTGCGCAATCAGAATAAGCTCTTTAGTACCCCGGCGAGCCAACGACTTCGCTTCGGTTACCAACTCGTCAATAGATCGGGAAATGTGACCACCGCGCATCAAGGGAATTGCGCAGAACGAGCAGGGACGATCGCAGCCTTCGGCAATTTTGAGGTAGCCAAAATGAGCCGGTGTTGTCAGCAGTCGCTCGCCAACCAGTTCGTGTTTATAATCGGCTTTTAAGGTTTTCAGCAGGCGAGGCAGTTCGTTGGTGCCGAACCAGGCGTCAACCGTTGGCATTTCGACTTCCAGCTCATCTTTGTAGCGGTGCGAGAGGCAACCCGTTACGTATACTTTGTCAACGACGCCCGCGTCTTTGGCGTCTACGTAGCGCAGAATCGTGTTGATAGACTCTTCTTTGGCGTTGTCGATGAAGCCGCAGGTGTTAATAACGACGATGTTTGCGTCATCCTTCTTCGACTCGTGCGTCACGTTCATTCCGTTACCTCTGAGCTGCGTAAAGAGCACCTCCGAATCGACCAGATTCTTCGAGCAACCCAGTGTGACTATATTAATTTTATTGGTACGTAAGCCTTTTGTTTTCAAAACAGTAATTGTACAATGCCGTGATTGGAAGAACGGCAGTTTTATGCGCAAAGTTCGTTAAATCGGGTCAGTAAGTGAGTACTAATCAGGATTGATGGGCAGCCGAACGAATTGTCAGTAGACAAAAAAGCTTACCCGAAATCTAAAATACGGCCTGATGGGTTATCTCCAGTCTGTTTCGGGACAGGCGGTTTCGGGTAACGGTAACCGGATTGATGTTGCTCTGGCTATCGAACAGGTTTGCATACAAGCCCTTTGGCTCGCGTACCATAACCGAGTAGCGACCAACGGGTAAGCTCACGCAATACGTACCGTCTTTCTTCGATTTTATGGTTTTAATTGGCTTCACCCCACGAACCGAGTTGATGAAGCCATTATCGCCCGCGTCTATCTGGCCTAAGTTCAGCAACGGAAAAATCAATACGTCACGCTCGGCGGGAGTTCCGTTTGAGTCTGGCTGAGGTGAGTCGGGGCTTGGCATGTAGTTGCCACGCTTCTCGACGACAGTTCCGCAAATCCCTTGTCTGACAATGGCTGTAGCGGATTTTTGACGAGAGCTTTTTTGAGCGAAAGTAGTATGAGCTACTAGTAAGGTTACGCTAAGTAACGCTAGTCGAGTCAAAAATGAATGCGATTGACTACGAAACGAGACGTTTAGGCCCCTCATAAGCCTGTTTCTTTTTTCACTTCCTCTAACGAATGCCAAGTCGTGGTCTCATTCTTTACATTCAGCGCATGAACGTAATCGAACAAGTCTTCAAGGCTATCAAATGAAGCCAGGCTATTCTCCAGCGCCTGGTAGTCTTCATACGTAATAACCGCAAACTTCGGCTTTCCTTCAGATTGAATAACTTGAGCGTTAAGCGTCATTCGTAAAGATCTTTTCGATGTCCAACGTCGATAACTGCAATAATGCGCACTATGTCTTGCTTGTCATACAAAACGCGACAATCTCCTACTCGTAATCTGAAAACAGCGTCCGGGTGATTAGTTAACCGCTTAACGTTAGTGTCAGGGTTCTGAGCTAGCTCTTCTAAAGCGTCAAGTACTCGTTGAGCGTCAGATTTAGGTATCTTCTTAAGGCTTTTCAATGCCCGCGATCAGGGAAGGAAAGCTGATACGGCATTTAGCTTACTTCTTGAAGAATGAATCCACAAATTCCATTTTATTGAACGTCTGTAAGTCTTCGATCTTTTCGCCGACACCGATGTACTTAACCGGGATCTTAAACTGGTCAGAGATACCAATCACCACCCCGCCTTTAGCCGTACCATCCAGTTTGGTAATGGCCAGAGCTGTTACTTCGGTTGCTTTCGTGAACTCCGTTGCCTGAATAAACGCATTTTGTCCCGTAGAACCATCGAGTACCAGAAGTACTTCATGCGGTGCGTCGGGTGTAACCTTCTGCATAACGCGCTTGATCTTAGTCAGCTCGTTCATCAGGTTAACTTTCGTGTGCAGACGGCCCGCCGTGTCGATAATAACAACGTCAGCGTTCATTTCGGTTCCTTTCTTCACCGCATCGAAAGCTACGGCTGATGGATCGGTGTTCATGCCGTGCGAGATAACCGGTACACCAACGCGATCACCCCAAAGTTTAAGCTGGTCCACAGCGGCTGCCCGGAACGTATCACCGGCTCCTAACACGACTTGCTTACCCCGTTTGTGAAATTGGGCGGCTAGCTTGCCAATAGTTGTCGTTTTACCGACGCCATTAACACCAACGACCATGATCACATACGGCTTTTTGTCGGTTGGCAGAGCAAAATCATCAGAACCGTCACGAGCGGTTGTGGCTGTAGTATTGATCGAGAGCAGTGCCGCGATCTCTTCGCGCAGAATACGGTCTAACTCATCCGTGCCCATGTATTTATCCCGAGCTACCCGTTCTTCGATCCGGCGAATGATCTTCACCGTCGTTTCAACGCCGACATCTGACGAAATTAATACGTTTTCCAGCTCATCGAGCACTTCTTCGTCAACAGTCGATTTGCCGACGACCGCCCGACCTAACTTAGAAAAAAAACTATCTTTAGTTTTCTCCAGTCCTTTATCGAGCGTTTCTTTTTTCTCTTTTGAAAATAAGCCGAATAGAGCCATATGAATTGATAGGCAGTGAGTTGTTCAGTCGTTTTGCCGGGCCGTCACTTATGCATAATTACTCAGATACTGCCTGACTCACTAACGACCTAACTGTTTTTTAGCAAAAAAAGTCCCACGTGGCCATGCTGGCTGTGGGACTTCCTGTATTTCTGTGCGGTACTCGTTCGCCGTAGCGATTCGTGAAAACTAGCTTTTCAAAGCAGTCTGCACTTCGTCAACCGGAACCATTTCTTCTTTGAAGGTATACGCGCCGGTCTTAGGCGACTTAACGGCTTTGATAATCTTGGCGAATGATTTGCCGTTGTCCTTCGTTTTCAGGGTTGCAACTACCTTTTTTGCCATGACTTAATTGTCAGTTAATTCGTTTGTCAGTTGATTCGTTATTAAATACTGGCCCACTAGCCCACTCACTAACTGATCAACTCTTATTTAATTTCTTTGTGCAGCGTTACTTTCTTCAGGAACGGATTGTACTTTTTCCGCTCAATACGGGCCGGCGTATTCTTCCGGTTTTTCGTGGTGATGTACCGGGACATGCCGGGTACACCGCTGTCTTTCTGCTCGGTGCATTCCAGAATAACCTGGATTCTATTGGCGCCTTTCTTTGCCATTGCTAAAGTTCGTTTTCTCGATAAGGAGCGCAAAGGTACGAACTATCTGGTATTTGACAAACAGGTTGTCAATAAAAAGTAATGATTTGTAGCTGGTTACCCGATAAATTCTCAACACGCGTTGATTTTAGGGCAAGCTCTGGCGACCTTTGAGTTTATAACGTCGCCGGTAGCTAACTACTATTGGCGGGATAGGAAATGACTACGCAATCGATCCAATACGAATACGCTCCCGGTCACTTTCGGGCGTCAGAGCCGAGCCTGTACCGGCCTGACATGCTCAACGAAGGAGAAATGATCTTAAATATGGGCCCTCAGCACCCATCTACGCACGGTGTGTTACGGTTCGAAGTCGTTACGGACGGCGAGATTATTGTCGACGTAGTGCCGCATCTGGGCTACCTGCACCGCTGCTTCGAGAAGCACGCTCAGTCGTTGCCGTTTAACCAGACAATTCCGTTTGTTGACCGGCTCGATTACCTGGCGGCTATGAATTCGGAACACACTTTTGTAATGGGCGTGGAGCGAATGCTCGGAATCGAGAACGATATTCCAAAACGGACGGAATACATCCGCGTGCTAGTCGCTGAACTTAATCGGATAGCCGCTCACTTTGTGGCTGTTGGTACGTATGCGCTGGATATCGGAGCGTACACGCCTTTTCTGTGGCTTATGCGCGATCGGGAGCATATTCAGCGCCTGCTCGAATGGGTGAGTGGTGCCCGCATGTTGTATAATTACATCTGGATTGGTGGCCTTTTCTATGACCTGCCCGTCGGTTTTGAAGAGCGCTGCCGTGAGTTTGTAACGTATCTAAAGCCTAAGTTAGTCGAATTGCAGCAGTTGGTAATTGAAAATGAGATCTTCATTAAACGTACTGCCAGCGTGGGGGTTCTGCCTTTACCGGTAGCAATTAACTACGGCTGTACGGGGCCAATGCTGCGGGGTTCTGGCCTACGGTACGACCTGCGTCGGGTCGATGGGTATTCGGTGTATCCAGAGCTGGAATTTGATGTTCCAATTGGCACAGGGGAGATGGGTACCGTAGGCGATTGCTGGGACCGGAATAACGTTCGGGTGCTGGAGTGCTGGGAGTCGTTACGTATCGTGGAGCAGTGCCTGGATAAATTAACCGGCGAACATAAGCGCAACCGTGAGTATGATCCGCAAGCCGTTGTGCCGAAGAAAATCCGGCCGAAGGCGATGGACTTTTACGTTCGGGGCGAAAGCGCGAAAGGGGAGTTGGGCTTCTTTTTCCGAACCGACGGCCGGGCGGACATTCCCGTACGTTGCCGTTGCCGCTCCTGCTGTTACCACAACCTATCCGTTATCAGCGAAATCTCCAAAGGAGCTATGCTGGCCGATCTGGTTGCGATTATCGGATCAATCGACGTCGTGATGGGAGAAGTGGATCGGTAGAAAGTAGCCGCGTTCCCGTCGCTAACTCCTTTCTTCCAACACCAGAATATCCTGCGTATTACGCCCCAGACCATCGTAGTCGAGACCGTAGCCAAGGACGAAGCGGTTTTCTATTTCGAAACCAACGTACTGTAAATCAATGGAGTTCTTTAAGGCGGCTGGTTTAAACAGTAACGTAGCAATCGCAAGCGATGCGGGCTTGTGACCAAGCAATTGATTACAAACGTCGGAGATTGTTAAGCCGGTATCGACAATATCTTCAATAACAATCAGGTCACGGTTGGTTATCGGCTCGCTCAGGCCCAGGATCTGTTTGAGCTGCCCCGTCGATTCTGTAGCGGTATAGGAAGCTACCCGTATGAACGTAATCTCGCACGGAATTGTCAAGTGCTTCATCAGATCGGCGGCAAACAGAAAAGCTCCGTTTAAGACCACCACAATGAGCGGCTGCCTGTCGGCGTATGCCTGGTTGATTTGTCCGGCCAATTCCCGTATTCGCGATTGAATGGCATCGGCGGCAATAAATGGGACGAACGTTTTGTCCTTAATTGTTAACATAGCAGCATCGGCAAGCGCCAAAGATACGGCGGGCGTAGGCTAGCCGACAAAATTTCGTCGAAAAATAAGCGAATGCAAACGTACAGTCGACTGATTACGTTGATATAAGCGGTAAGCAACTAAAAACGAATGAAAAAGCTATTGTTGACGGTATGGCTGACAGGATTGGCTGCTTTTGCACAGGCCCAACTGTACGATCCGTCGGCGTTTGACAAAAAATATGACGGCTTGTTGAAGCATCCAGGGGTTCAGATTGAATCGGCGGAAGCTATCAACCAGATGTATAACTATAAATTTTACGAGGCTGACAAAGAGTTTCGGTGGTTGCGCGTTCGTTACCCGAAGCATCCGATGCCCTACTTCCTGATGGGCCTGGCTGAGTGGTGGAAAATTGTGCCCAATACCGACGTAACAGATTACGATGAAAAGTGCCTGATGTATATGGACTCCACCATTACGTTAGCGGAAAATCTGTACGAAGAGAGCGACAATAAGCTTGAACCTTCTTTTTTCCTGGCCGCTGCCTACGCCTTTAAAGGTCGATTATACTCCGAGCGGAAGAAGTGGGCCAAGGCCACATTGGCGGGTAAAAGCGCACTCAAATATTTTGAAAAGTGCAAAGGGAATGCTGACTTCAGCCCAGAGTTGCTATTCGGCGATGGTATGTACAATTACTACGCCCAGTGGATACCCGAGAATTATCCCTTGCTGAAGCCAATTCTGGTGTTTTTTCCAAAAGGAAATAAGCAGAGTGGTATAAAGCAATTGGAAAAAACGGCGAATACGGCGTTTTATACCCGGGTTGAGGCCCGGTACTTTTTACTCCAGATTTACAGCATGGAGAATCAGTATGACAAAGCCTATGAGATGGCGAAGTACATGGCTGAACAGTATCCTGATAATCCGTTTTTCGAGCGCTATTACGCCCGTTCCGCCTTTGTGCAGGGGCGGTTGAACGAAGCGGAACGTATTTCTAAAGACATTCTGGAAAAAGTGTCGCGTACCCAGTCGGGCTACGAAGGCGTAAGTGGACGAACCGCAGCTTATATCTTGGCCTATGTCAACCATCTGTTCTACAGGAACCTACCCGAAGCCAAGAAGTACTACCAGCAATCTATTGATTTTGCGAAGCAGACAAATGCCATGAATGCCGGTTATTACTGGTCGTCGGTATTGGGCCTGGCTAAGATTGCCACGGAAGAAAAGAACTATGATTTAGCGCAGTCGTATTTTAAGGAAGTGATGGACAAAGCCGAGCGCAAATCCAATCAATATAAGGAAGCCAAAAAAGCGCTGGAAGATGCGAAAAAGTCGAGACGGGACGAGCGCCGGAAACGTAGAGAGTAACAATGTTTTATAACAAAAGAAGGCGGATGTTAATGAGACTCTCATTAACATCCGCCTTCTTTTGTGCCGGACAATCAAGGGATAGGCAGTACTTTGCTCTCCTTGAACGTGGACATGATAACGCTGGTTTGCGTACTGGCAACTTCTTCAATCTCATTGATTACGTCAAGCATTAACGCCTGATAAGAAGCAATATTTTTCGAGATAACTTTTAACATAAAATCGCCCGAGCCGGTAATGTGGTGGCACTCAATAATTTCAGGGATTTTATTCACCTTCTCCACAAACAACATGGTCGTATCTTTTTTGTGGCTAACCAGGGTTACTGTTACAAAAGTCGTTACACCTAACCCAACCTTTTCGCGGTTAAGCTGAGCGTGATAGCTTTGAATAATGCCCGATGTTTCCAGCTTCTTAACGCGTTCGAGAGTCGGAGCCGGAGAAAGACCAATTTCTTTAGAAAGTTGAGCGTTGGTGATTTTCGCATTGGCCTGAAGAATTTCCAATACGTTGCGATCTATATGATCTAATTTGTGGTTCATAAACGAGGTGATCTTTTTGAAACTTTGTTGCAGAACTGCGCAAAGCTACTATCAATACGTTAAAATCGTCTTAAACTATATTGGTTTTTTGCAAAAACCAGAAGAAATATAGCCTATTCTGGACTTTAGCGGCACAAAATTAAGCGAAATCATTGAGTAGCCAAATTGGGGGCTTACCGTTTGGATACCTTGTTGTGCGCGATTACACGTTGACGATCCGCTTTGAACCGAAGCGCAGCCGCCTGCGAAAGACCAAGGTGTTTTGTAGACCGGCCCTGCACGCGGGCCCGCCATAACCGCCACGAGGAAGGTTTCATCTCGCGACGCATCAGCGTAATCACCTGCTGTTCCAACAAGCCAAACTGGGCCGTAATTGCGTCGAAGGGAGTGCGATCTTCCCAGGCCATTTCAACAATGCGGTCAATATCGATGTTCGTCAGGCGGATTGGTTCGGGTTTCTTCATAACGGTTAAACGGACTGTGTAAGCTAATAACATATTTTACCGATGAAAATGCGTAAGAAGTCCGATTTGCCCACAAAAACTTGCCCGGTGTGTAATCGTCCCTTTAGCTGGCGCAAAAAGTGGGAGCGCGACTGGGACAACGTCCTATATTGTAGCGATGCCTGTCGTGCTGCCAGTAAACGGCAAAAAACGCCCCAGACGACGTAGGTCTGCGAACTATCGTTAATTTTGACGATTAACCCATTGCCCATGCGCTCACTTGTTTACGTTTGCCTGTTTTTGAGTTTTATAGTATGGGGTAGTTGTCGGCAGTCTAAACCATTTGCTACGAAGAAACCACTTCCTGCCCGGACCGTTCCGCAAAAGTCAGTGGCTGTCAAGCCTCCTGCGCCGAAGACAACGACTCCCAAACCAACAACGGCGGTAGTTGTTCCGCCTGAAGATACGGTTGAGTTTGAGGAGGTCGTCGACCTGACCCCTCCGCCCCCCAAACGCGAATTCCGGGCTGTCTGGATTGCCACAGTAGATAACATCGACTGGCCAACCAGGAAAGGGCTGCCCGTTGCCGATCAGCAGCGCGAAATCGTAGCGATGTTTGATCAACAGCAGCAAATGGGGTTGAACGCCGTGGTTGTGCAGGTTCGCTCGGCCGCCGATGCGTTTTACGCGAAGAGTTCGGAGCCCTGGTCAGAGTGGCTAACGGGGCAGCAAGGCCTGCCTCCTGCGCCGTTTTATGATCCCCTGGAGTTTATGATTGAACAGGCCCACCAGCGCGGTATGGAATTTCACGCCTGGTTCAACCTGGACCGGGCTATGTTTAGTAAGAACGCCAGCCTGGCACCTACGAATATTATTTACCGCAAGCCGGAGTGGATACTGAGCTACGGAGGGCGTAAACTCTTTAACCTGGGCCTGCCTGCAGTACGTTCCTACATTGCTGGTATTGTCGCTAATGTGGTTCGCGAATACGACGTAGACGGCATTCATTTTGACGATTATTTTTATCCTTACGTAGTTGCTGGCCAAACGTTGAATGACGACGGAGCGTACCAGGCCAACTACAACGGCATGAAGAAGAATGACTGGCGACGCGACAATGTCAATAAGCTGATCGTTGAACTACGAGACTCCATACGGGCCAACAAGCCATGGGTGAAATTTGGGGTAAGCCCGTTTGGTATCTGGAAAAATCAAAGCAATGATCCCGATGGCTCTCCAACAAATGGCGGTCAGTCCTACTACGATCAGTATGCCGATACACGTAAATGGGTACGGGAAGGATTAATCGACTACATCGTTCCACAGGTATATTTTAGCTCTGCATTTGGACGGGTGCCCTACAAAACTCTGGTAGAGTGGTGGACTCGTAACGCTGGAAACTGTCATCTTTACATTGGACAGGGCGCTTATCGGGTCGGACGGGGGTCCGAACGTGATCCGGGCTGGTGGAGGGCTACTGAATTTCCGGATCAGATGCGGTATAACCGCCAGCAGCCAACTGTGGCAGGCAGCGTGTTTTTCAGCGCCAAAAGTTTAAGGGACAATCCACTTGGTATTCGGGACTCTCTGCAAACAAACTTCTATCGACATACGGCGCTGGTGCCAACAATGCCCTGGCTGGATAGTATTCCACCCTTGCCGCCCCGTGAGGTGAAGGCCGCTATGACGCCCGAAGGTATTGAGTTGTTCTGGCATCAACCAGCCGAAGCTCAGGATGGCGATGGCGCGAATCAATACGTTATCTACCGATTTGAAGGCCGACGGCCTCGTATGCGCTTGGAAGACCCCCGATGCATTGTCGCCCGGTGCATGGGCGAAGAAACAACGCGGTTTGTCGACAAGACGGCCGATCTTAAAAAGAAGTATACTTACGTAATAACCGCTTTAGATCGACTCCACAACGAAAGCAAAGAAGTCGTGGTGAAAGTACCGTAACGTCAATTCAGGTAGGCTTGCAGAGCTTCCCCGGCCGACCTGGCGTTGGGGAAGAAACTAACCAGTTTGAGCAAAATTCCTTCGACAACCGCATCCGGACACGAAGCGCCACAGGTCAGTAAGACCGTAACCGGATTGGCTTCGTCGTGTTGAGGAATGAAGTTCTCCGTAACCGTCTCTTGCCGGGTATGTCCGCTGTAGTGACGGATCAATGACTTAGAAAGTATCTTCTGCTCCGATTCAATGAAATACGTAGGAAGCTTTTCTTCGCAGAGTTCGACGATATGCGACGTATTGGAAGAGTTGTACCCACCCGCCACAATGGCAAAATCGGCAGAGTACGTTAGCAGCGCATACGTAGCATCCTGATTATCGTTTGTAGCGTAACAAAGCGTATCCCGTGTGTTGGCAAATCGGGCTTCAACCTGATCAGACGTCAGATTATATGTATTCATCATCACCTTTTTCAGATAATCGGCAATGCCCTGCGTGTCGGAGGCCAGCATCGTCGTCTGATTAACCACGCCAATACGTTCCAGATGACGGGTTGGGTCGAATCCTTCCGAAAATTGACCGGCAAAATCCCGATAGAATTGTTCAGCCGGCAATTCGCGGGTAATGTATTTGGCCAGTTGCTGAGCTTGTTTCAAGTCTTTAACAACGACCGTTGGCGCGGCTTCTTTACTGTGCGAAAATGTAGCCCGCGTTTCTTCGTGACTCGGTTTGCCATGCACAACAACGGTATAATCCTTCTGGCCAATTTGCCCGGCTTTATTCCAGACCTTCTCCACAAAAGGGCAGGTCGTATCGTATCGCTCAATATCCAGCCCAACAGAGGCTAGTTGTTGCTGTGTTTCGAGCGTTGTACCGAACGCAGGAATAATAACGACATCATCGGCCGTCAGGGCCGACCAGGGCGTCAATTGCTTGCCGCTCGTATCCATAATGAACTGCACCCCACGATCCTGCAAGTCGGCATTGACATCGGGATTATGGATCATTTCGCTGAGCAGAAAAATGCGCTTATCCGGGTTCTCGGCAATGGCTTTATAGGCAATCTCTACGGCGTTCTCGACCCCATAGCAAAAGCCGAAGTGACGGGCAATCAGAAACCGAATCGGACCAAAGTCAAGCAGAGTCGGCGTAAAATCGCGCTTGAGTTTGTCGCGTTTTCGCCGAAACTCCTTCAGCGGGGTGATCAGGCTGCTCCGGTAATACTCGGGTATATCGAACGATTTCATTGTCGGTAGCTGGTTATCTGTGCCGCGTCCGGCCGCTGGTAATGGCGCTGTAAGGTTGACCTCTGTTAAATTTCAACAAATGCTTTTCACGCTTTGTTCGCTACAAAACTAACCCTTTCTAGCATACCTGTCTGCATGAGTCACCAACCGATTTAGCGATATGCCCAACCGACTGTTGTCCTACAAAAACTATGACGTACAAAGCGTTACAACGGTAGCTGGCGACCGCAGGAATGCAAACATCGTTACGTGGATCATGCAGACGGCTATGGGTGGTAAAGTGATCGCCGTAGCGCTGTATAAGGTTGATTACACAATCGAACTGGTGCGGGAAAGTGGTATTCTGAACGTTAACCTGTTGAGCACAGACCAGACTCGCTTAATCCGGAAACTTGGCAGACAGTCGGGCCGAACAACAGATAAGTTTAAGAATCTGCCCTATGCGCTCGATGACCGTGGCTGTCCTTATTTAACTGAGGCTATTGGTTACGTGCAATGTCGCGTTCTGCACAGCACCGACGCTGGCGATCATGAACTGTTCGTATGTGAAGTAGTAAAACAAGTCGTGCTCAACCCCGAAAAGGACGTAATGACTTACTCATTTTTAAAGGAAAAGAAGCTGATACGCGCATAGCTGTTTTACTTATATTTGGTGAAGTCATTCCTAAACTTTTTCCAAATATGACTTCGTCGTTGACTAACGAAAACAGCTTTATAGTACGTTTTGCTGACCATTGGCCCTGGTGGCGTAAGGTACTGTTTCGATTCTCATGCATCTATTTATTGCTCTATATGTCGCCCTGGAGCTGGCTGGGCGATCTGCCCTTGTTAAATGTAATAGCGGAGTTGTTTGCCCAAGCCGAAAACTGGCTGGTTAACCTGGGAAACACATACTTGTTTCATGTCAAAGACGTACTGGTGCCGCTCAACGGTAGTGGCGATACGTCGTATGGGTACGCGCAGTTATGTTTGTTCACGCTACTGGCTGTAGTTGGAACCGTAATCTGGACTGGTCTGGATAAGCGCAAGAACTACGATGTTGGGTACTATTGGCTACCGGTCGGGGTACGGTATTACGTAGCTATGGTTGCGCTACGGTACGGCATCATCAAACTGTTTGGGCAGCAAATGGTCTTTCCGTCGTTAAGTGCTTTAGCCACTCCATTAGGAGATTTCCTACCCATGCGTTTCTCCTGGTTTTTTATCGGGTATTCGACTCCATACCAGTTTTTTTCGGGGGCAATCGAGGTGCTGGCGGGCGTCTTGCTGCTATTCCGGCGAACGAGCACCCTGGGAGCGTTTATAGCAACGGGCGTTTTCCTGAATGTTATGATGATGAATCTGTGCTACGACATTCCGGTGAAGCTGTTTTCGATTCACCTGTTTATAATGAGTAACTTCCTGCTATTGGGAGATGCCCAGCGGCTGATAAATTTCTTTGTTCTGAATAAGCCAACCCAACCGGCGTTCCGGATAGTCCTGCAAAACCGGCGGTTACGAATGACGCGAACTGGTCTGAAAGTGGCCTTTGTTGTGCTGTTTCTGGTTCTGCCTTTGTGGGGTATGTATTACAACATGACGAGGTATACTGATTCCGGAGCTAAGGGCAGGTTAACTACTGGCTATTTTGAGGTTGAACGCTTTCAGGGAAACGTAGCTGATAGCCTTCGCTGGAAAGACGTGATTTTCGAACAGAACACATCGGGCAGTATTCTGACAGCGGATACGCTGCTGCGGCAACGCTATCGTCGGGGATATTTTTCGTATGCGCTGGATTCCGCCAAAAATATCATTGCGTTCAAAAAGTTTAGTTCAGATACGAGTTCACTGTTCACGCTGAACTATACCATGCCCGACACTAACCATTTACTCTTGCGGGGGCTGATCCGAAACGATACAATTTCGATTGCGCTTAAACGGCAGAAGCGGCACTTCCAGCTTGCCGAACGGCAGTTTCACTGGCTGTCAGAATCTAATCGATAATTCGGGAGTTAAAGTTCAAGCACTCGCCCAAGAATATCATCCAGATACTCGCGCGTATTGGCCAGGCGGGGTACTTTGTGCTGGCCACCCAGTTTGCCCCGCTGCTTCATCCAGGCGTAGAACGTACCACGCGGCACCACATGCACACGGGGCCGTTTTAACACCATATCGTTATACCGCTTGGCGTCATAATCGGAATTGACCTGGCGGAGCGTTTCGTCGAGGATCTGGTTGAACCGTTGCTGGCTCTCGGGATTCTGAGCAAATTCAATAACCCATTCGTGGCAGCCGTTGGTGCCGTTGCTCATATAAATAGGACCCGCTGTGTAGTCGGTAATGATGGCACCCGTCAGTTCGCAGGCCCGCGTGATAGCGGCCTCCGCATTCTCTACAATGACCTCTTCACCAAACGCATTGATGTAATGTTTTGTGCGACCACTGACTTTCAGACGGTGCGGGTAGAGCGACGTAAACCGTACCGTATCACCGACCCGGTACCGCCAGAGTCCCCCGTTGGTAGAGACAATAAGTGCGTAGTTCTTATCGACTTCAACCTCTTCAATCGTCAACGCTTTCGGGAAAGGCTGATCCGCTTCGTGGATGGGCACAAATTCATAGAAGATTCCATAGTCAAGCATCAGCAGCATTTCGCCAACGCGGCTCAGATCGTCCTGAATGGCGAAGAAACCTTCGGACGCGTTGTAAACTTCCTGGTATCGAACCGTTTTCGACGGAAATACCTGTTGCTGAAACAAATCTCGGTAGGGTTGGAAATTAACGGCTCCGTGTACCAGCAGCTCAAAGTTCGGCCACACTTCGAGGATGTTTGTCTTACCGGTTTTTGCCAGAATTTTGTCGATAAGCACCAGCCCCCAGGTTGGTGTTCCCAAGATGCTCGTTACGTTCTCCTGCGCGGTTATCTCAGCCATTCGCTCCAGTTTAGACTCCCACTCGTCCATCAGGGCAATCTCAATGGAAGGAGTACGTATGAATTGCGCCCAGCTGGGTAGGTTTTTCATCACCACGGCCGATACATCGCCCGCGGCACTGTTCGAGCCGAATGGATTCTGATGTAAGCTGCCCCCAATGGATAAGCCTTTGCCCTCAAACGTTCGGCTATCCGGGTTATTAGCTATGTATAAGGCCATCATGTCCTTGCCGCCCTTAAAATGACTTTCGTCCAAAGACTCGGGCGTGACCGGGATGAATTTGCTGCGGGCGTTGGTCGTACCCGACGATTTAGCGAACCAGCGAACCGGCGACGGCCACAGTACCTTACTTTCGCCTTTCATGACCCGTTCGATATACGGGTACAAGTCTTCGTAGCTGGATATGGGAACCTGACGTTGAAAATCCTGTACGCTACGAATGGATTTGTAATCATATTTTCGGCCCCACTCCGTTCGGCGGCCCGAACGGATCAACTGATTAAACACCTTTTGCTGCACTACACCGGGCTGAGTCATCATGGTTTCAATGCGCGGCAAGCGCCGTTGCAGAAGCCATTTAAGTGTAGTGTTTAAAAAGGTCATAGTCTTATCAACAGGATTGGTAACCGGCTGGCCAACGTCGGTTAATCATAGAAACTTACAAAAGTGTGGCTTAGTTTACAAACCACTTGCCCGGTTGGGGTAGTCGGTAATAAGGCCGTCAACGCCCCAATTCTTCAGTCGGTTCATATCCGCCCGCCTGTTTACTGTCCACGGAATAACTTTAACTCCCCGTTCGTGCAGCCGACGAATTCGATCCTGACTGAGCAGGCGGTAGTGTGGGCTGTATACATCTGGTGTAAAGCCAAGTTCTTCTAGATTCTTCTCGGGGCTACGCAGATTTTCTACTAAAGCAGATAGTTGAACAGAAGGATATTTATCTGCCGGTCTGTCGATACGTTCCGCCTGTTGTTTCCAATGCCTGATTATGGCAAAGTCGAAGCTTTGAATCACAACGCGGTCCGGAGGAAGAAGCTTAGTGATAACGGCCTGTACAAGGTCGCAGAAGAGAGCAGGCTCCGGCTGGCTTTTGTTATACTCCGATGGCTCACTTTTAATCTCAATATTATACGAGAAGAGCGGCAAATTCTTCGTATTTCGATACGCTTCTGCCTGCTCAATCACTTCGCTGAGCAAAGGCTTGAATGTCTTTAACCTTTGCTGTTCAGGATACGCCGGATTGCCAGCCGAGCCGACATCAAATTGGCGTATTTCGGCATAATTCATCTGGTAGAGCACGAGGCCTCTCTGCTCTTTCTTGCTGACCGGCTGACCATTGGGTTTATAGCTAAACGCTGCGTTGAAATACGGTTCGTGCGATACGACCACCTGCCGATCTTTGCTGATAACTACGTCCAGTTCGAGCGTTGTAACCCCTAAATCCAGGGCCTTCAAAAACGCCGGAATTGTGTTCTCGGGCATAAGGCCCCGGCACCCTCGATGTCCCTGTAGATCGAATTGGGACGGAGGTGACGAGACAAATACAGTAGTTATCATACCGACAAAAAGTCCAATGAAGCGCATGCAGATGGATGAACGGTCGGCTCAAAAGTACAATTTCTTTTAGTAGTTAAGGGACAACAGCCATAAACCGCGACGACTGCGAAAGGTAACCACCCCCCCATTCGACCCTGGGTTGACGCTTCGGATCACCACCAGATACGTGTCCATTAACAGGTTTATAAACGGCGCGGCTGTTGGTAATTTCAAAGGCTTTGAGCGGACCGTTATTATTCGCTGCTACGTAACAAATGCGCCCGTTGGCCAGCAGAACGGACGCGAACGCTTTGGCATCGCCATCCACGACAAAGCCAGACTGTTCAGGACTTAGGGGCTTAAAATGCCCTGTACCGTCACCCAGCAAACACAGCCCTAAGCCTGCATCCTGCCAGCCCGACAATACCTCCATAGCGTGATCGTTTCCGGTCAGCAGTATATCCAGGTTCCCGTCCTGATTAACGTCCGTAGCCACCGTTCCGAACACGGGTGAAAACTGCGCTTCTAAGGGAAGATCATGGATAACAAACGTACCATTTCGGTTCTCAATATACGCCGATGATACGTAGGTAACCCGTTTTGTGATCGCTTCCTTACGTTGATCCACCGAAAGCAATTTATCCAGCGTAAGTTTCCCGTAGGCAGCATAGGAGGTCATATTTTTCTTAAACGATGGTATCTGATCGGTTAACACATCTCGTGGATGAACAGGATACTCCGTATTGCTATTGTAAAAACTTAGGATGGGATCCAGCGTTCCGTTTTTATCATAATCGGCCGCGTATACGGATACGGGCCGCTCGGGAGAAGCCTGAAAGCGGTTATTTCGCCCCAGATTACCCGCGATGTAATCCATATCGCCGTCGTTGTCAAAATCGCCGGCGGTAAGACTGTTCCAAAAGCCGACGGTACTTGCCAGAGACGGCATGGTCAGCTGCGACAGCTGACGGCCTTTCTGGTTTTTGAAAACCGTAATCGGCATAAACTCACCGGCCAGCATGAGATCCGGCCAGTTGTCGTTATCCACATCTGTCCAGAGCGCAGCACAGACCAAACCCGCCTGACCTAAACCGGGGGCTAACTGATCGGTAACGTCGGTGAAACGAGCCTGGCCCTGGCGGCTATCGTTACGTAACAAATAGCTTCGCGCCGGTTCTGGATAACGCTGAGGCACAACCCGGCCGCCTACAAACAAGTCCAGATCGCCATCCTGGTCAAAGTCGGCGGCAATTACGCACGAGCCACTGGCTTCGGTACGTGGTAATGCTCCCGGCGCAACCTTGAAGTTGCCTTTCCCATCGTTCAGGTACAGGCTGTCCTGATACAGAGCCGGATTCTTGCCGAACTCAGTACTTCCATGCACCGCGTATAAGTCGAGGTCATTGTCCTGATCAACGTCGAGCAGAAGCACCCCCGTTTCTTCGGCCCGTTTGGCAGGCCGATCTTTCCGCTGGAACGTACCGTCCGGACGTTGTAAAAAGAATGTCCCACCTTTATTCGCTGAACCCGCGACATAAATATCATCGAAGCCGTTGTTATCGACATCGCCCACCGCTAGTCCCGGACCAATCTGAGAATGCTTATGAAACAGTAAGGTCTGCTGCGCTTTATAATCGACAAAGTCATCTTCCTGATGCTGAAACGCAAGACCAACTGAGGTTGATACGTCGGTGAGTAAGGCGCTGGCCGGTTGCTGGCGCTGCATAAACGTATTCGGTTGAGCAGTCGCCTGACGTTCAGTCAACGTCAGCGTTTGATCGGCGGAGATGTTGCGGAGCACCTGACCGACTCCGCTTGGCCAGCGAATTTTCAGTGAATCGATCTTGGCCGAATTACCCAAGCCAAAGTGCACGCCTGCTTCCATCGTCGATTGGTAACCACGCTGCCGGGTGTATTCGGCATAATGCATACGCTGACCAGTCCAGACGATTAGTTGTGCCCCTAAGCCTTCCAGGTTGCCTTGCTTGCCAATGAGCTTCAGCTTCAGGTAATGGGGCCTGGGCGATTCGTTGTCGGCATCAATCGTGTGATTTTGGTAGATAAAAGCCGGATCATTGATATTATTCATGACCAGATCCAGATCACCGTCATTGTCGAAGTCGGCATAAGCGGTTCCGTTCGTGAAGGAAGGATCTGCCAGCCCCCAACTGTCGGCTACGTTCGAGAATCGAAGACTGTCGTCGTTATGAAACAGAAAGTTCGGTTTATAAACAGGTTCTAAATCGTTAATCCGTTTTAGTAAACCAGCCCGCCGATCCGCATCCGAGCCAAAGACATTGGCCTCCCGGTTGTAGGTGGTGAAATCAAGGTCGGTGATGTCTTTGCGGTACCCATTCGTGACCAGCAAATCGCGGAGGCCATCGTTGTCGAGGTCAGCGAAAAGAGCACTCCAACTCCAGTCGGTAGCCGCTGTTCCGGTCAGGTAAGCAATGTCGCTGAACAAAGGCACATCATTTGGCCCGCTGGGGGACGTGACGCTACGTGCTGAACCTGCAGATGGCGGACGAAATCCCCGGTTAAGCTGAAGCACATTTCGGATGTACTGCGTTTGATAACCCAGCCGACGACCTAATTGAAAGCGGTCGTAAGGTACGTTGGAAAACATGGTTTTCTGGCGCAGATTGTCATCGGGCAGCATGTCTACCACCATCAGGTCATTCAAGCCGTCGTTATTGATATCCGCTATGTCAACGCCCATGCTGTTGTGACTCTGGTGCTTAAGGGCTTCGCTTATGCGGTTGGTGAAGGTTCCGTCGTGATTATTGATCAGCCAGACATCGTTCGACTGGAAATCATTGGCTACGTAAATATCTGACCAGCCATCCTGGTTAATGTCGTTGACAAGTACCCCTAAGCCCCATCCTTCATGAATTAGTCCGGCTTGCTTCGATACATCGGTATAATGAGGGATGTTGTCGGCTGAGAGGCCGTCGTTTCGGTACAGTTTATCCACACTTCGGGCGGAGCCGTCGTTTCTGGGGCCGATTACGTTGTTGCGATTAAAAGACTCCAGGGCATTTGTTAACAGAAAAACGTCCAGATCGCCGTCGCGGTCATAGTCTAAAAATGTAGCCTGAGAAGTGTAACTCGAATCGGCCAGTCCAGCGGCATGGGCCACCTCTTTAAATTGCGGTACGCCATTGGCGTCATTTCCCAGATTGAGGAAGAGCAGATTGGGAACCGACTTGTCGCGTTTTGGGTGAATGGTGGAGACGTAAATATCCTGTCGGCCGTCCTGATTAATATCGGCAACCGCTACGCCTGTGCACCAGCTGCGGGTAGCTACGTTTGCCGATTCCGTTACGTCCTCAAATCTGAACTTCCCCTTATTCAGGTATAACCGGCTTGATACCTGGTTTCCCGCGAAAAATAAATCGCTTTGGCCATCTCCATCGAAATCGCCCACACCGACGCCCCCGCCGTTATAGAGGTATTCGAAGTCCATTACGTTCAGCGTGTCGCTTTCAATGATTTCGTTCGTAAAGTCGATTTCTGTTTGACTAGCCGGTAACCGCTCAAAGCGTGAGGAGGTATGTGTACAGCTGACCAGAGTAAGGAAGAGGAATCCGGTCAGAATAGAAAAAGCTCGCATGGAGGAAAGGTAAACAAAATTCGTGGCTCCTGTCGTAGAGCCGCAGCTGGCAATCATCCGGTTTTGGATTTGTCAGCCATAGGAACGATACGTAGTCGTACTGTTTAGAAGCGTAATTGGTCGGTTATCTTTTCGCGATGCTGATAGGTAGCAATGAGCCTGGTATAAGCACGCAATAGTCACTTGTGAACACGGGCAGCGCCAACCAGCATAGCCACCCAGCGCATGGAATCATTAAACCAGGTTTGCTTCTGAGCAAAAATAAGCCTTTGCGTAGGCACTTCCATTTGCTGGCGAATTCGCTGGAATAGCTGATCCGCATCTGGTACGTTACAGACCGGAGGTACGTGCCAGTCGGTATCGTTCAACTGAGCCGTAAGCTGACGCGTCAGATACGTCTTGCCAGCGTGCGTGGTAAACCAGTCCAGTACATAGCGGGCTTCATCAGCAGATACCTGATTCGTAAAATAGCGCTGTAGTAATTGTTCGGTCATAGGTAAAGGTTGTACAGGATGTGGTGTACCGGATTAGTCGAAGAGGAGGGCAGGTTGTAGTAGATTAACGAATGAGAGTGCCAAGACGGGTAACGTTTCAACCCCGGTATGCTGCCGGAGGTAATCCCGCAGGAAAAGACAGGCCTGCTGGTAATGAACTTTAGCGCTATTGATCGAAATCTCTAGGTTAGAAGCCACTTCTGCGTCGGTTAAGTTATCAACCGAGCGAAGAATAAATACTAACTGCCGTTGGGCCGGTAGTTTATCCAAACCCTGCCGAACAACCGTATTGTATTCGTCAAAAATGAGCTGTTCGTCCGTGAGCGTGTCAATAAGCGTTAAGCTATGCTGACGTTCGATGTGGCGAAGAATAGCCTGACGATCGTTACGAATATGGTTAAGAACATAGCGACGCATTGCGGTTGCCAGGTAGTCGTTAATGGGTTGCGACAAATCCAGGCTATGTCGCTGGTTCCATAGCTTCAGATAAACGTCCTGTAAAGCTTCTTTTGCCAATACGGGATCTTTCAGATATTGGCTGGCTATAGTATACAAATGCCCATGATAGCGATAAAACAGGGTTTTGAACGCTGTCTTATCGTTCTGCGTCAGGCGCAGGGCCAGTTCCCAATCTGTCAGTTCCACGTACATAAATTAGAGGCTTTACGAACGGCGGGAGCTAACCCAGCTTCTGACATTCGCTGTATACAAATATAAAAAAAGAAATAGTTAATTAGGAAAAGAATACTTTTTATTTGTAGGGTGCAATAGTAAACTTGCGACTCGATTATCATCGGTAGTTCAACGACTCATGCAATACGTAAAAGCTGGTCTCTTTTTAATCATTACCATAGCGCTTGTTTGGGCATTAAATCGCCCCTGGGGAAGTGTTCCGGCTTTTGGTCCTTTATTAAGCCCTTTTGTTGGATTCTGGCAAAATGCGGAAACAATCGACACGGGTGCCGACGAAACAATTAAGCTGGAGGGCACCAAAGCGCCGGTAACGGTCGTATTCGACGATCTGGCCATTCCGCACGTATTCGCGCAAAACGACTACGATGCGTACTTCGCTCAGGGTTACCTGACGGCTCGTGACCGGCTATGGCAAATGGAGTTTCAAACGCATGCCGCGGCTGGTCGGGTCGCTGAAATTGTCGGTGACAGAGCTTTGGAGCTGGATCGCTACAATCGGCGACTGGGAATGGGCTTCGGTGCCGAAAAGGCCGTAAAGGCCATGCTGGCCGATCCGCGTTCTCGTGAGTCGATCGAGGCCTATACCGCCGGAATCAACACCTATATCAAGCAGTTAAAACCGGCTCAATACCCACTTGAGTACAAACTTCTTGGATATGCGCCGGAACCCTGGCAACCGATCAAATGCGCTTACTTTCTGAAATATATGTCGGGTGTGCTGGCGCTGGGCGCTGATGACCTGAACATGAGTAACGTACTGAAAAAGTACGGAGCCGTGGTAACGAACGATCTGTTTCCCGATTATCCATCTCAGGAAGATCCCATTATTCCTGCGGGTACGAAGTGGGACTTCAAACCGGTGCCGGTGCCATCGACTCCCGCAAACGCGGTTATAAACTCGGCTCCACTAGCCATGCGCTGGCCTGAGCATGACCCAACTATTGGAAGTAATAACTGGGCCGTTGGTCCCCAGAGGTCGGCGACCGGTTATCCTATTCTGGCAAACGACCCGCACCTGGCGTTAAACTTACCGTCGATCTGGTACCAGATTCAGCTTGTTACCCCAACCCTAAACGTATACGGAGCGTCCATGCCGGGGGCTCCGGGCGTTATCATTGGCTTCAACAAGCAAGTTGCCTGGGGTGTTACAAACGTCGGTGCTGATGTGCTCGACTTTTATCAGATCAAATTCAAAGATGCTTCTCGACAACAATACTGGCACGATAATCAGTGGAAGCCGGTCAAGCGCAGAATCGAGGCAATCAAAGTGAAAGGAAAACCCGACGTAGTGGATACGGTCCTGTACACGCATCATGGCCCGGTTATGTACACAGTAGGGGAGAAACCGTTCGCCAAAAACGTTCCGGTTGGATACGCTGCCCGCTGGATTGCTCACGAAGAATCCAATGATTTTCTGACGTATTATTTACTCGACCGGGCCAAGAACTACGATGACTATCGGAAGGCGTTGAGTTATTACGCTGCTCCCGCCCAGAATTTTGTGTTCGCCGACGTAGCGAAAGACATTGCCATCACCCCAAACGGACGTTTTCCGCTTAAGTGGAAAGAGCAGGGCAAATACCTTCTCGACGGCACTGATCCGGCTCACGACTGGCATGGCTGGATTCCCATGGACCAGAACCCACACGTAAAAAATCCGGCGCGGGGCTTCGTCAGCTCGGCGAACCAATCGTCAACCGACCCAACGTATCCCTACTACATAAACTGGCAGTTTGCCCCGTCAGAACGCGGAACCCGTATCAATCAACGTCTGAGCGGAATGCAGCGAGTAACGCCCGATAGTCTTCGTCAGCTCCAGAACGATAATTTTAACCTGCGTGCCGCAAACGTATTACCGGTTTTCCTTCCCTACGTGCAGCCCCAAAAACTAACGGGTGAGCAACGTAACGCTCTAGCCGTTATCAAATCCTGGCGGTATAATAATGACGTAACGGAAGTGGGGCCAACCGTTTTTGCGGAATGGTCCCGTCAGCTTATGGATGCACTCTGGGGCGATGAGTTTGAAAGCAATGACACGATCACGATGCGTTATCCCAGCTTCGACCGGACGCTCCAGCTCGCCCGGACAGAACCGACAGCGCATTGGTTTGATAACGTCAAAACGCCCGTTCGGGAAACTATCACCCAGATTACAACGCAAAGCTTTCAGGCGGCTGTTGACACACTTATTAAAAAGCACGGGGCAATGGGTTCGACCTGGCAATGGGGTCAGCACAAAGCTACAAAAATTAGCCACCTGGCTCGTCTGGATGCGCTAAGCGCGGTAAATGTGCAGACTGGTGGTGGCAATGGGATTGTAAACGCAACCAGCGAACGTAACGGCCCTTCCTGGCGGATGATAGTGGCCGTTGGACCCCAGCCCAAGGCTTACGGCGTTTATCCGGGCGGTCAGTCGGGCAATCCGGGTAGCCCTTTTTACATGAATATGATTGATACGTGGCGCACGGGCCAGCTAAATGAATTACTTTATTTACAGTCGGCTCAGGACAAACATCCACGTATCAAACGGCGGTTAACTATTAACTAATGACCCCATGATTCAACTATTTTTAATTGCTGTTTTAAGCGCAGTAGCCCAGCTTTTTTTGCCCTGGTGGAGTTTGGCTCTGGTTGCATTTCTGGTTTGTTTCTGGCGTAGCAGCACGGCTACCAAGTCGTTCTTCGCTGGCTTTGGCGGGATTGCACTGGTTTGGCTCATCTATGCCCTCATTATCCAATGGCAGACAGATGGCGCATACGTAGGACGTATCAGCCAACTGTTGTTTCAAACTAGTACACCAGTGCTCCCCGCCCTTGTGACTGCTATTGTTAGTGGATTGGTTGGCGGATTGGCTGGCGTGTCTGGCTACTTTGTTCGGCAAACTACCGGAAATCAACTCGTAAATCGTGCATCCTGAATCCTAAATCTCCTACATTTGTAGGATAAACTTGTAACTAACTAATTCATTTCCCGTGAAGAATGCCTCGTTAATTCTGAACGTCATCCTGACGATTGCCGTAGCTGTCCTGTACTATTTACACTTCAAAGATCGCCAACCCGAAGCCGCACCTGTTGCTCCTGTTGAGGCAAAAGGTAAGTCAATAGTGTACGTGAATGTTGATTCGCTGTTAACGAAATACGAGTATTTTAAAGACACCCAAAAGGTACTCGAAAGCAAACGGTTTCAATTGGAAAACGACTTAGCGGCTAAAGGACGTAATCTTCAAAATAAAGTAGCCTTTTTTCAGCAACGGGCTGCAACAATGACCCAGGAACAGGGCCGTGCTACCGAGGCCTCTCTGCAAAAAGAACAGCAAGATATTCTGGCTTATCGGGAACGGGCCGCCCAAAGTCTGGCCAATGAAGAGCAGTCTAAGAATAAAGAGTTGTACGACCAGATTTATGACTATCTGAAAAAAATTAATGCTCAAAACAAGTATGAGTTTGTGCTTGGCTACACAAAAGGGGGAGGTATCTTATTTGCCAACCCAGCGGCCGATCAAACAAAAACCATACTGGATGGATTGAACAAAGAGTATCAGGCTAAGCAGACGCCAGCCAAGAAGTAAGCAGATATAAAGTCTTTTCATTGATACGGGGTGTAGAACAAATGCTTGTTTTGCACCCCGTATTGTTTTACCGCAGCATACTATATGTGTATATTTACTTTTTGATAGTTCGAGATATATATTGTAAACACAAACGTAAATTGGGGCAGAAGAAGGTTTCAGTAGTTGGTTTCTTTGATAATTATACAATTACTTGTTTATTTGCTTTGCTTACAGTAACTAAGATAACGCTAGTTGCGTATTTACATAATACGCTCAACATCGTCTGGTTGGGCTGGTGCTGTACCGAGTCTGGAGGCTGTGACTTCGATACCGTTCTTCGAACGAAAACACTGGCCCGCCGGGCGTCCTCATGCGCCTTTGATGCCGTTCTTTCCAATAGCTTGGCAAACCACTACCTGATTTCAGGTGTTGTTGGTCTTACTTAGCTACATTTGTAGCCTTGTTGATCAATTCCTATGGCTTCTGCTTCCATCACTAAACAAGTTGATATTCGTAACCGCCGGGCTTCGTTTGAATACTCATTTTTAGACAAGTACACGGCGGGTATCATCCTTACCGGAACGGAAATAAAATCCATCCGGCAAGGCAAAGTCAATCTACAGGATGCGTACTGCCTTCTGTTAGGAAATGAATTGTTTATTCGGCAAATGAACATTTCTCTCTACACAGAGGGGACTCACTATAATCACGAACCTTTGCGTGATCGCAAACTGCTGTTGACCAAGCGCGAGATTAAACGCCTTACCGAACGATTAAAGGACCAGGGGCTGACCATTGTACCCATTCGGCTTTTCACAAGCGACCGGGGGTTTGCCAAGCTGGAAATAGCACTGGCAAAAGGTAAAAAGCTTTATGATAAGCGTGACAGTATCAAAGAGCGCGAGGTGGAACGGGATATGCAACGGGAACGCTACTAAATTTTCCACATTACTTGTCGATATGTGGATAACTCTGTAACTTGCTACCGTACAGAGGCATCTAAACGCGATATGGGCAGGAAAGTATTAGTCTTAAATCAAGATTACAGTGCACTCAGCATCTGCTCCGTTCCCAAAGCATTTTTGCTGGTTTATTTAGACAAAGCCGAACTCGTTGCCGAATCCGAGCAATTTACGCTCCGAACCGTTTCAGCCGAGTTTCCAATGCCGTCGGTTATTCGGCTTCATCGGTACGTAAGTCTGCCCTATAAAGGCGTCATGCTGACCCGGCAGAATATTTTCAAGCGCGATAGCCACCGCTGCCAGTACTGCGGAACTTCCGAGGACCTCACCCTCGATCATGTTTTACCGAAATCAAGAGGGGGTAAAACAAGCTGGGACAACCTGGCAACAGCCTGTAAGCGCTGCAATTCAAGAAAAGGGGACTACACACCGGAGGAGGCAAACCTCAAGCTACGGCAGAAACCATTCAAACCTACCTTCCTGGTTTTTTTGCGTGAGTTTTCCGGGTCGCTGGAGCAAAGCTGGATGCCTTTTTTAAGTAAGAAAGAAAAAGCGTTTCAGTAACGAACTAATAGAAAGGGAAGAGGGAACGAAGGGAACCGGATAGTTGTAAAGCTGCCGGTCGCCCTTTCGTTCCCTCTTCCTTTTCTCCTCTTTTTCAAACAGTTTTGTTTGGTTCGAAACTTTTTTCCGAAAGCAATTGCTATCTTTGCAGTCCTTTTTTGAGGACATTTTTTATAAACCAAAAGTCAGCCCGCCATTGACCCACGGGCTGATGTACCGAGTGGGTCAGGAAATCGTTTTTTATGAGCAAAACGCAGCAACGCGAACTGCCGGCATTTGATTGGGACCGGGCAGACAACAAAGGATTCGGAAGTGGCTATTCGGATGCAGAACGCAACCGGATGCTGGAACTCTACGACAACACCCTGTCGGAGGTTAAGGAGAAAGAAGTGGTGATGGGAACCGTGGTTGGCATTACAGACCGTGAGGTGTTGCTAAACATTGGGTTCAAGTCGGACGGGTTGGTTCCAGCTTCTGAATTCCGGGATATGCCGGACCTGAAGATGGGTGATGAAATTGAAGTTTACGTAGAAAATCAGGAAGACCCCAATGGCCAGCTGGTGCTTTCGCGTAAGAAAGCGAAAGTAATTACGGCTTGGCAGAAAATTCAGAAGGCTCTGGACGAAGACCTCGTAATTGATGGTTTCGTGAAGCGCCGGACGAAAGGTGGTCTGATTGTCGATATTTTCAGCATAGAAGCGTTCTTGCCAGGTTCGCAAATCGACGTTAAGCCGATTCGTGACTTCGATGTTTTCGTTGGTAAGAAAATGGAAGTTAAGGTTGTCAAGATCAACTATGCAAACGATAACGTAGTCGTTTCGCACAAAGTCTTGATCGAGAAAGACCTCGAAGCACAACGTGCTCAAATCCTGAATAACCTTGAGAAAGGTCAGGTACTGGAAGGTGTAATCAAGAACATGACCAATTTCGGTGTATTCATCGATCTGGGTGGTGTTGATGGTCTGCTGCACATCACGGACATTTCGTGGGGTCGTATCAACCATCCGTCGGAAGTACTGCATCTTGACCAGAAGGTCAACGTAGTGGTACTTGACTTTGACGAGGATAAAAAGCGGATTTCGCTAGGTATGAAGCAGCTGCAGGCCCACCCATGGGATGCACTGGCTGAAGACGTTCAGATCGGCTCAAAAGTAAAAGGTAAGATCGTAAACGTAGCGGATTACGGTGCTTTCCTTGAAATTATGCCAGGCGTAGAAGGCTTAATCCACGTATCAGAGATGTCGTGGTCGCAGCACCTACGGAATCCACAAGAGTTCCTGAAAGTAGGTGATGAAGTAGAAGCTCAGGTGCTGACGCTCGACCGGAGCGACCGGAAGATGTCGCTTGGTATTAAGCAACTGGCCGAAGATCCCTGGACCCGTCCAGAACTACGTACCAAATACGCGATTGGTACCAAACACAAAGGCACGGTTCGTAACCTGACCAACTTTGGTCTCTTCCTGGAGTTGGAAGAAGGCATTGATGGCTTAGTTCACGTATCGGACCTGTCGTGGACCAAGAAAGTAAAACATCCTTCGGACTTCATCAAAGTCGGTGAAGAACTTGAAGTAGTTGTTCTTGAGTTAGACGTTGACAACCGTCGTCTTGCCCTTGGCCATAAGCAACTAGAAGAAAATCCGTGGGATACCTTCGAAACTGTATTTGCTGTTGGCACCGTGCACCGTTGCACGATCCTGAGCAAAAACGATAAAATGGCTACCCTTGAGTTGCCATACGGCATCGAAGGTTTCTCTTCGCTGAAGAACTTAGCTAAAGAAGACGGTACGTTTGCCGAAGCTGGCGAAACGCTGGACTTTAAAGTAACTGAGTTCTCGAAAGAAGAGAAGCGTATTATGCTTTCGCACACGAAAACCTGGCAAGAGAAAAATGAGCCAGCCAAGGAAGCTAAAGCGCCGAAAGCGCCGAAAGCAGCTCCTGCGGCTAGCCAGCCAGAGCGTGGTGCTACCTTAGGCGATCTCGATGCACTGGCTGCGTTAAAAGAACAAATGGAAGGCCGCAACTAAGTCAATACTACTGTTGATTGTAAAATGTCCTCACTATTTTTGAGTAGTGAGGACATTTTTTTAGGAGTACGCTTTCCTCTTACTAGATAAAAGCGTAGGTTTGCACTCCCAAATTCATCCTCGATAGGGTTTGGTAAAAAATAAGGTTCCGTGGCCGAGTGGCTAGGCAGAGGTCTGCAAAACCTCGTACAGCGGTTCGAATCCGCTCGGAACCTCTACAGACTAAGTGAAGAGCCACCCTCCAAAGCCAGCTGGCTTTGGAGGGTGGCTCTTTTTGTTGGACATAGCTCTAAACAAATCGCTATCAGGGCAATTACAGCCGATTTTCACCTCTTACTTAGAAACGATATAAATAAAAATGAGAGTAAAAAATAACTAAACAGCAATTTTTGCCTATCCAGCAATCGTGTCGTACTTTTGTGGGCCAGTGAAAAGTCAGTGGTAATTATGTTGATTAACTCAATAAATATAGTTCATAAAATGAGTAGCTTATCCAAGCTTTGCGGGGCCGTAGCTCTATCGCTGACGTTGTTCGTAAACGGCGCTCAGGTGCAGGCGCAGGACTCGGTTGCGGCTGCTAACGGTGGACCGGCCGCTGCTACGCCAGCTCCGTCTGGCGGTGGCGATGCCGAGAAAGGGAAAGTCTTATTCACCAACAACTGTGCGCAGTGTCATGCTGTAACAGAAGAGGTTGTAGTAGGCCCAGGGTTGAAAGGGATTATGTCTCGGACTCCCGGTAAAGACTGGTTGCACAAGTGGATTCGTAACTCATCGGCTGTCATTGCCAGTGGCGATCCCTATGCCGTTCAGGTCTTCAACAAGTTTCAAAAAATTCAGATGTCGAGCTTTCCAAATTTAACGGACGCGGACATCGACGGAATTCTGGCTTATGTTGAACAGGCAAGTGCACCGGCTCAGGCAACTGTAGGTGGTGATGGTGAGCAGCAGGCGCGTGGCGGTGGTGGTGCCGGTGGTGACCAGAACGGATCTGGTTCGTCGATTTCCGGACCGTCTGAGCTGTTCACCTTTGTTCTGGTAGCACTACTTGTCGTCATGTTATTAGTGCTGGGCGTTCTGCTGGTTATCGTGACTATCCTGTCTCGTGCTGTTACTCCCGTAACAACAACTGATGGCACACAGACAACGGCTCCGTTTGGACAACGGCTCAAAGAAGGTCTGTCTGCTGCATTTGGCAATTCTACGTTACGTTCAATAGTTATCTGGCTTTTCCTCTTTGTAGTAGTAAAGGAGTCTTTTGATGGCTTATACAGCGTCGGGATTCAGCAGGGATATGCGCCTAAACAGCCTATCGCTTATTCCCACAAGTTGCATGCTGGCCAATACAAGATCGATTGTAATTACTGCCACATTGGTGTTAATAAAGGCAAATCAGCTACGATTCCAGCCGCTAACATATGCATGAATTGCCACGGAGTGATTAAGAAAGAGTCGCCCGAAATTCAGAAGATTTACGCAGCGATTGAGCAGAACCGGCCTATCGAGTGGGTACGGGTACACAACCTCCCTGACTTTGCGTATTTCAACCACGCTCAGCACGTAAACGTCGGTAATGTACAGTGCCAGACATGCCACGGCGAAATTGAAAAGATGGAAGTAGTAGAGCACCGTTCATCATTGACTATGGGCTGGTGTATTGATTGCCACCGCAAAACAGAGGTTAATACCAAAGACAACGCTTACTACGACAAGCTCGTAGCTCTTCATCGGAAAGAGAGCAAGGAGCCGCTTAAAGTGGCAAACATCGGCGGTTTAGAGTGTTCAAAGTGTCACTATTAATCCACCAGGCCTCGTTAGGTCGGCTTAACCAATAGGGTATCATACCGCATACAACACGCATGGAAAATACAACTAAACGGTATTGGAAAGGGGTTGAGGAGCTGCGCAATGACGCGACGTTCGTGAAGAACGCCGAGAGTGAATTTGCTAATCCTGATCCGAGCGAATCGTCGGATGGCCTAGATGGTCTGCTTGGCGGTTCGAACACCCAACGCCGTGATTTCTTAAAAGTAATGGGCTTTGGTATGGCAGCAGTATCACTTGCTGCCTGTGAAACCCCGGTCCGCAAAGCTGTTCCGTATCTCAATAAGCCAGAGTTTACATTCCCCACAATTTCTGATTATTACGCATCGACCTACGTCGATGGCGGTGATTATGCTGCTATTCTGGTAGAAACGCGTGAAGGCCGGCCTATTAAAATTGAAGGCAACCCGCTGTCAAGCATTTCTAAAGGAGGTACAACTGCCCGAGTTCAGGCATCTGTACTTTCTTTATATGATATCGACAAGTTAAACGGTCCACGTCGTGGAGAAACCGCCATTGACTGGTCTACTGCTGACCGGGAAATTGTGAACCAGTTGAACACGGTAGCATCACGCAACGGAGCTATTCGCATTGTAACATCAACGATTCTTAGCCCGGCTACAAAAGCAGTTATAGCTGACTTCACTGCGAAATATCCGACGGCACGTCACATCATGTATGATGCTAACTCGGTGTCTGGTATTATGCAGGCAAACCAGGCATCGTTTGGTAAAGCGGTAATTCCTTCCTATGATTTCGGGAAAGCGCAGACAATTGTTAGTCTGGGTGCCGACTTCCTCGGTACATGGATTGCTCCGTTAGAATATGCTAAGCCTTACGCAACGGGTCGCAAAATCGGTGCTGTAGGCGGTGGTAAAAAAACGATGTCGCGTCATTACCAGTTTGAGACAAATATGTCGATGACTGGTGCCAATGCCGATTACCGAGGTACGTATAAGCCATCTCAGGAAGGATTGGTTGCGCTGGCGCTTTACAATAAGGTGGCTCAGAAATTAGGTAGCGCTCCTGCTGGCTCAGCCTCTGTTGACGTACAGTACCTTGATAAAGCGGCTACTGATCTGGTTCGTTCGCGTGGCCGGGCTCTGGTGGTATCGGGTTCGAATGACCCAAACGTTCAGATCGTTGTAAATGCGCTGAACAATTTACTGGGTAGCTATGGGACAACAATCGATATAAATACACCGGTCAATTATCGTCAGGGTAATGACCAGCAGATGAACGCTTTTATCGATGAAGCGAAATCGGGTCGTGTAGGTGCTGTTCTGTTTTTTGGTGCAAATCCGGTTTACGATCACCCACGAGGTGCAGAGTTAGCGGAAGCTTTACCAAGGATTGCCCTTTCTGTTTCGTTTGCAGAGCGTGCCGATGAAACGGCTTCGCTGGCGAAGTACATCACGCCTGCTCCTCACTTCCTCGAATGCTGGAATGATGCTGAGCCAAAACAGGGCTTTTACAGCCTGATGCAGCCTGCCATTACGCATATTTTCAAAACTCGTCAGTTTCAATCGAGTTTGCTGACGTGGGCTGGAAAACCGAACGACTATCAGAATTACCTGAAGAACTTCTGGCGGACTACCTATTATCCCCTGGCGTCTGGATTTAACTCGTTTGATGCTTTCTGGATTAAATGTCTGCACGATGGTGTGTTTGAACCTAACAAGGGCCAGGCCGCTACAGGAGCTGGTGCTGCGTTCACAGGTAACGTAGCACAGGCTGCAAGCGGTATCAGCCAACGATACAAGCCAACGTCGGGTATGGAGTTGGCGCTGTATGAGAAGGTAAGCATTGGTGTTGGCTCTATGGCAAACAATCCCTGGTTGCAGGAAATGCCTGACCCAGTCTCTAAAGCTTGCTGGGATAACTATGCTGCTCTTTCTCAGAAAACGGCGAATGATTTAGGCTTAGCCCAAAACGATCTCGTTACGGTATCGGTTGGCGGTAAGTCAATGGAATTGCCGGTTTTGGTTCAGCCGGGCCAAGCAGATAATACAGTTTCTGTAGCTGTTGGTTATGGCCGTGAGAAAGCAGGTAAATCAGCAAATGGCGTTGGTAAGAATGCGTTTCCATTCGCTACGTTGGTGAACGGTTACGTCTCTTTTGCCGCTGTTAACGCTAAAGTTGACAAGGCAAGTGGGACTCGTGAAATTGCGCAAACGCAAACGCACGAAACTGTAATGGGACGTCGTGCCGTAGTGCAGGAAGCAAAGCTTGCCGACTATCAGAAGAACCCAATGGCAGGTCGGTACACGCCTAAAGTTGAAACGTCTGAAGGCCCAACGGCTTCAACGAACATTACACTCTGGCATGGCTACGGTAAGCCTAACCATTCATGGGGAATGGTTATCGACTTAAACTCGTGTATTGGTTGTAATGCTTGTGTGATTGGTTGCCAATCTGAAAACAATATCCAGGTCGTCGGGCGTGATGAAGTGATCATGCGTCGTGAAATGCACTGGATTCGGATTGACCGTTACTACAGCAGTGATGCCGATCCGGAGGATGTGAAAGAACTGGAAGTTGCTTCGGCTAATCCAGAAGTAACGTTCCAGCCAATGCTTTGCCAGCACTGCAGTAACGCACCTTGCGAAACAGTATGTCCGGTATTGGCGACAACACACAGCACAGAAGGATTGAACCAGATGACCTACAACCGGTGTATTGGAACGCGTTACTGCGCCAATAACTGCCCATATAAAGTACGTCGTTTCAACTGGTTCAAATATTTCGACAACGACAACTTCAATTTCCATTTTAACAATGACCTTGGTAAGATGGTGTTGAACCCAGACGTAACGGTACGATCACGGGGTGTTATTGAAAAGTGTTCATTCTGCGTTCAGCGGATTCAGGAAGGTAAGCTTACGGCGAAAAAAGAACGTCGTCGGCCAATGCCTGATGAGATTCAAACTGCCTGCGCACAGGCCTGCCCAACGAATGCTATCATTTTTGGCGACTTAAATAATCCTGAAAGCACTGTTTCTAAAGTTATGGAGACAGAAATAGAGGGTCGGGCATTCCACGTGTTGGAAGAGATCAATGTGCGTCCTCAAATTTCGTATCTGACTAAGATTCGTAACAAGGACGAAGAACCACAGCAGAAAACACGTCAGGAATCGCAGGTTTAACATAAATGATGGTTTGCGATAGAGCTGCTTGTGCAGTTTAGTTACGGTACCAGAAAACAACCTAGTACCACAGTTCGTAAATCGGTTATCGCAAAAAGAAAATAAAATTTAGTAAGGATATGTCGCATGTAACATCAGCCGTAAGAACTCCCCTCGTCACCGGTGGCAAGACCTATGCCGACGTGACAGAGGATATCAGCAGACAGGTTGAAGGCCGACCCACCCGAGAGTGGACGATTGCTTTCACTATCTCGGTGGTTGTGCTACTTTACGGAACCGCCTGTGTGTTCTGGACCTGGTGGGAAGGCTTAGGCGTATGGGGCTTAAACAAAACGGTTGGTTGGGCATGGGACATCACCAACTTCGTTTGGTGGGTAGGTATCGGTCACGCCGGTACCCTGATCTCGGCCATTCTTTTGTTGTTCCGTCAAAAATGGCGGACGGCTGTTAACCGAGCCGCTGAAGCTATGACGATCTTCGCCGTTATTTGCGCAGCCAGCTTCATTTTGATGCACATGGGCCGCCCATGGTTAGCCTACTGGGCGTTGCCGCTGCCAAATACATGGGGATCGCTTTGGGTTAACTTTAAGTCTCCACTCGTCTGGGACGTGTTTGCCATCAGTACGTATTTCACTGTGTCACTGGTGTTCTGGTACATGGGTTTACTACCTGACTTAGCTACCATTCGTGACCGGGCTCGTAGCAAAGTATCCCGTTATATCTACGGGGCATTCTCATTGGGCTGGAACGGTTCAGCCAAGACTTGGGCTCGTTATGAGTATATGAGCTTAATCCTGGCTGGTCTATCTACTCCGCTGGTTTTGTCAGTACACACCATTGTAAGTATGGACTTTGCTACGTCGGTTATTCCGGGCTGGCACACCACTATTTTCCCTCCTTACTTTGTAGCGGGTGCTATCTTCTCCGGCTTTGCTATGGTGCAAAACCTAATGCTGATTATTCGGGTCGTTTTTAAACTCGAAGATTACATTACGATTGAGCACATTGAGTCGATGAACAAGGTTATTACGCTTACAGGCTCGATTGTGGGTGTAGCTTACTTAACTGAGTTCTTCATCGCCTGGTATTCGGGCGTTGAATTCGAAAGCTACGCGTTTATCAACCGGGCAACCGGTCCATACTGGTGGGCATACTGGGCAATGATGACCTGTAACGTAATTTCTCCGCAGCTGTTCTGGTCACGTACTATTCGCCGGAGCATTGTTTGGACGTTTACGCTTTCGGTAGTTGTGAATATTGGTATGTGGTTCGAACGTTTTGTAATTATCGTTACGTCATTACACCGTGATTATTTGCCATCAAGCTGGGCTATGTTCCACCCAACTTTATTTGACATCAGCGATTACATTTTCTCGTTCGGTTTATTCTTTACTCTGTTCCTACTATTCTCGAAGTTTTTGCCCGTAGTGAACATGGCTGAAGTAAAAGCAATCATCAAGTCGTCGTCAGAAAAACTGCCAGTCTCTGTATCGGGCGTAGCCAAAGGGGAACGCGTTACCAACCCGACCTTTAATAAAGACGCTGAATAAAGAACAAGAGGTTTCCAGTCCGCAGACTCTATCTGTAGGCTGGAAACTAACACCTCAACCAATAATTACTGAATATGTCAGATGTAAATGGTAATGGCAAATTCCTGGTTGGCATCTATGACGATGACGACGTAGTGTTGAAAGCCGTTAAAGATGTTAAAGGAGCCGGCGTTCGGATTCATGAGGTATATTGCCCATTTCCAATCCACGGTCTGGATGTAGCGCTTGGTCATCCCCGCACTCGTTTGGGAATTGCTGCTTTCTTATTTGGCTTAACCGGAACAACTCTAGCCGGTCTCCTGACTGCTTACACTGAAGGCATAGATTGGCCTATGATTGTAGGGGGGAAGGATTCATATTCACCGGTCATTTATGTGCCGATCTTTTTTGAATTAACCGTATTAATAAGTGCTTTAGGCATGGTTGGTACGTTTTTAATTTCAAATGGTCTTGGTCCAACCGTGAAACCCCTCATGTTTGACTTGCGCACCACTGACAACAAGTTTGCCATGGCTATCGACATGAGTAAGAATACGTTGGCTGAAGGAGATATTGAACAGATACTGAAAAATTCGGGAGCTGCCGAAGTAAACGTAAAGCAGTTCTAACGCGCGAGATGAAAATGATAACTAAACATACAGGCGTTGCTCTGCTGGCTGTTGTCGGTATTATTGTCATGGGGACCTCATGCCAGGATGACCACAATGATACAGGGACAGAATTTGCGCCACAGATGTACGATCCAGTTCCTTACGAGCCTTATAAGCAAATAAGAGCAAACTCGATTAATCCAGAAGGGTTAAACATGCGGGCTCCCGCTCGTGGCACTGTAGCTCGTCCGAACTATCACACGACTTTTGGAACAGGCGATAGTGCTAGCACCGATCTAATGATCTATAACATCCCGAAAGATAGTATCGGGTTGGCTGAGCGTGTATTAACTAACCCAATTCCTCAGACAGACAAATCTCTAGAAGAAGGCAAACTGTTGTATGGCCGGTACTGCATTCATTGTCATGGTGAAGGCGGTAAAGGCGATGGGTTGGTTGGTAAGGAGTACAAAGGTGTTCCCAGCTATTCTGCTGATGCCTATAAGTCGATGAACGACGGTCACATTTTTCACGTAATCACGCATGGTAAAGGTCGTATGTGGCCTCATGGTTCACAGATGACACCGGAAGATCGCTGGAAAATTGTACAGTACGTTCACAAGTTGCAACAAGGGTAACGTTTTATAAGCTCAGCCCACATTACCATATAGTAGGAATGAGGTGTCTTAGTTCAAGAAAATTAGTAAGTTCTGTATTTGATAAATAAACAAGAATGGCATCGGCTCACGCAATTCCGTCCTTAGACGAGCAATTTGAATTTACTTCGGAATCTAAACGTCGACTGATTATCGGCATTGGAGCCGGAGTTGCGCTGGTGGCTATCGGCGCGTTTCTGTTGGCGTCGGGGGTTGGCAGTCACGAAACTCATGAGGTTGTCCACGGTGTAGGTGCTAGTGAAGGACATGATGGCGGCCACCACGCTTATAAATGGACAAACCGGCTATGGGCGAACATTTGGTTAAATGCCATCTACTTTACAGGAGCGTCTGTTATAGGAATGTTCTTTATTTCTTATAACTATCTGGCTCAGGCGGGTTGGGCATCGGCTTTCAAACGTGTTCCTGAAGCAATGCCTGCTTATCTTCCGTATATGGGTGTTGTAATCTTGGCTGTGTTCTTCTTGGCAGGTCATGATTTATTTCATTGGACGAATCCCGGCTTATACGATAAAACGAGTGTAGATTATGATCCTATTATTGCTGGAAAGCAGGGATTCCTGAATACACCATTCTACCTGATTCGAATAGTACTGTATTTTACGCTATGGTACGTGTTATGGCGGATGCTACGTAATTTCTCTCTGCAAGAGGATCTATATGGAGGAACGGAGTACTACGAGAAAAGCATAAAATTTGGTACAGCCTTCCTGGTTGTCTTTGCTGTTACGTCTTCTACATCTGCCTGGGACTTTGTGATGTCTATCGACACACACTGGTTTAGTACGATGTTTGGGTGGTATACCTTGGCAAGTTGGCACGTAACAGGTCTGGCAATCATAACGCTTACTGTTGTTACGTTGAAGGAACGTGGTTATTTGCAGATCGTAAATGATAGCCATTTACAGGACTTAGGTAAATTCATGTTTGCGTTCAGCATCTTCTGGACATACGTATGGTTTGCTCAGTTCATGCTGATTTATTACGCCAACTTACCTGAAGAAACGATCTATTACAGAGAGCGTTTCAGCGGATATGGCGGCATCTATAAAGCCCCATTTTTCATTAACATTTTCTTAAACTTTGTCTTTCCATTCCTTGTTCTGATGACAAGAGATGCAAAGCGCACTTACATATTTCTGAAGCTAGCTGCTTGGGGAATTATCATCGGCCACTACTTTGATTTCTATGTTAACATCATGCCAGGCACCGTTGGTGAACACGCTGGTTTTGGTCCGATTGAGTTTGGTATGATTCTAATATTTGCTTGTGGATTCATGTGGTCTATTTCGTCCCAGTTAGCTAAAGCGAATTTGATTGCAAAAAATCACCCAATGTTAGAAGAGACATTGCACCACGACATTTAATTAATAATCCGATTACAACATGGTTTATATAGTCGCTCTGTTATCGGTAATATTTTTGGGACTGGCGATTGTGGTCGTCTCAAGAATGGCCGCTGTTATAAAGAACGCAAGTGGGACAGTCGTTGATGAAAATCGAATAGGCGTAAGTAACCGCATAAATGGCGCGTTATTTATGGTGTTCTTTATCTTGGGTGTGGTTGGTGCAGTATGGTCTTACTTGCATGCTTCTCAGTATTTCTTACCAGAAGCCTCATCCCCACACGGCCGTCGGACAGATTTTCTGTTCTGGTTATCGATGGGTATTATTGTAGCTGCTTTTTTTGTCACCAACGCGTTGTTGTTCATCTTTGCTTGGCGCTATCAGTATAAAGAAGGTAGAAAAGCATCGTACTATCCAGAAAACCACAAACTGGAACTAATTTGGACGGTTATCCCAGCCGTTGTGATGGCCTTACTTGTGTTTACTGGCTGGCGTGCATGGCGGGACATCATGTCGGAAGCTCCGGCAGATGCGCAAGTATTCGAAATTGTTGGTAAACAGTTTAACTGGATTGTTCGCTATCCAGGCGTAGATAACAACAAATTAGGCGCTTATAATTATAAGCTTATTGACAATAGTAACGATACGGGGATAGATTACACAGATGAGGCTTCATTTGACGACTTTACGTCTACAACGGAACTACATATTCCTGTAAACAAGCCTGTGCTTTTAAAAATCCGCGCCCGGGACGTATTGCATAGTGTATTCATCCCACACTTGCGTGTGAAAATGGATGCTGTGCCTGGTATGCCAACACGCTTCTGGTTCATTGCCGACAAAACAACGGACGAAATGCGCAATCTGACGGGCAATCAAGACTTTGGTTACGAGATCGCTTGTACTGAAGTTTGTGGCCGTGGGCACTTCTCGATGCGTATTCGCTTGGTTGTAGAAGATGAAGCTTCGTGGCAAGCATGGTGTAAAGAGCAGAAGCCTTTATTGTCTTCAACACCTGAATTAGCTGCTCGTATTCCTGCCAACTTAAAAGCAAAAGCCGCGAAGTATCTTCCTGTTGAAGAGGCCGCTGCTCCCGCAGATAGTGCGACAGCATTAAATCAACAAGGAGGGATGTCTGTAGCAAAAGCTACCATCCGTTAATTAATAAAACTTACAACAAACCAAAACTATGGCGACTGCAGCAGCTAACACGGCAACCATAGCTCATGACGCAGAGCATGAGCATCATGAGCCGCAAAGTTTTTGGCGCAAATACATTTTTTCTGAAGACCATAAGACTATAGCCAAGCAGTACCTGATTTCAGGTATCATCTGGTCGGTTATTGGCATTAGCTTATCAGTTATGTTTCGGCTTCAGTTGGGTTTCCCCGACATGAAGCTAGAGTTCTTACGTCCGATCCTCGGAAGTTGGATTAATGAATCAGGAAAACTAGATCCTGACTTCTACCTTGCTCTGGTGACAATGCACGGCACTATTATGGTGTTCTTTGTACTTACCGCTGGCTTGAGTGGAACATTTTCCAACTTCTTGATTCCGCTTCAGATTGGTGCCCGCGATATGGCATCTGGTTTTTTAAACATGTTGTCTTACTGGTTCTTTTTCATGGCTAGTGTGCTCATGTTTGCTTCTTTATTCTTTGAAACCGGACCCGCAGCGGGTGGTTGGGTAGTGTACCCACCGCTTAGTGCACTTCCTCAAGCACACAGAGGATCTGAAATAGGAATGACGTATTGGTTGATAAGCATGGCGCTGTTTATCGTATCGCAATTGCTGGGTGGTATTAACTACATTACGACAGTAATTAACCTGCGCACGCGGGGTATGTCGTTCAGCAAGTTACCGTTGACAATCTGGGCTTTCTTCCTGACAGCAGTATTGGGTCTGATTTCGTTTCCTGTGTTATTATCGGCTGCTCTATTGCTGATCTTCGACCGTAGCTTCGGAACGAGCTTCTATCTGTCAGAGATTTATATCAATGGTGAAGCATTACCAAACGTAGGTGGTAGTCCTATTCTGTTCCAACACTTGTTCTGGTTCCTGGGACATCCGGAGGTATACATCGTATTGTTACCGGCTCTTGGTATGACTTCAGAAATTATAGCAACCAATGCTCGCAAGCCGATTTTTGGTTATCGCGCTATGATTGCTTCGATGATGGGGATTGCGTTTCTAGCGTTTATCGTGTGGGCCCACCATATGTTTGTAACCGGTATGAATCCATTCCTGGGTTCGATATTTATGTTCTTAACGCTAATCATTGCTGTTCCTTCGGCGGTTAAAGCTTTTAACTACATTACGACATTGTGGCGGGGTAATATTCGTTTCACGCCTGCAATGCTGTTCTCGATTGGCCTTGTATCGTTCTTTATTTCGGGTGGTTTAACTGGCCTGATTCTTGGGAACTCGGCATTAGACATTCAGTTGCACGATACCTATTTTGTAGTTGCTCACTTCCACTTGGTGATGGGTGCTGCCTCTGCGTTCGGTCTACTTGCTGGTGTTTATCATTGGTTCCCCAAGATGTTTGGGCGTATGTTAAACGAAAAACTTGGGTATGTTCACTTCTGGCTAACATTCATTGGTATATATCTGGTGTTTTTTCCAATGCACTATATCGGTATAGCTGGGTTTCCACGCCGATACTATGCTTTCACGAGCTATGACTTTACGAAGAATATCTTCAATGATATGAATAGCTTCATTAGCCTGGCCGCCATATTTACGTTCACGGCTCAGTGGGTATTTGTCTGGAACTTCGTATATAGCTTGTTCAGAGGTCGTAAAGCACCCCAGAATCCATGGAAGTCTAATACGCTTGAATGGACAACTCCAATTAGTCCGGGGCATGGTAACTGGCCGGGTGAAATTCCGGCGGTTTATCGTTGGCCGTATGATTATAGCAAGCCAGGTGCCAAGGATGACTTCATCCCCCAAAACGTGCCATATTCCCAAACTCCAGAATCAAATCTTCCGCATGAGAATGAGTTGATTACGCTTGAGAAAGAGATTGAGGCACAAAACCTGAATGACCAATTTAAACAACCTCACTAATAAAAGTGAACGCCGATTCCGGAGCCTTGCTTTTCTGACCGTACTAATTATTTACCTGCTTATTCTGGCAGGGGGTATCGTTAGAGGAACAGGCTCTGGAATGGGTTGTCCTGACTGGCCAAAGTGCTTTGGCCGATGGATTCCTCCAACCGAAGCTTCTCAACTACCTCCAAATTATCAAGAGATATACGGGGCTAAGCTTAAAGGTGAAGTACTATTTAATGCTACTAAAACCTGGATTGAATACGTTAATCGTTTGCTTGGCGTACTCTCCGGTTTCTTTGTTTTTGCTACCTTATTGGCATCCATTCCTTACCTTAGAAAGGATAAGTTAGTTTTCTGGGGAAGTTTTGCCGCCTTTTTCCTTATAGGCGTAAATGGCTGGCTTGGCTCTCGCGTAGTTGCAACGGAATTAGCGCAACACCTGATTTCTCTTCATTTATTGCTGGCTATATTCGTTGTGTTTGCTTTATCATTTGTAGTTGCTCGTTCTTACAAAGGACTAATGCAAACATATGTAGCTGACAATGAAAGGTCAGTCTTAAGCAATCTGTTAGTAATAGCAATTGTGGTTTCATTTGCACAAATAGCATTTGGTACTCAGGTTAGGGAAGCATTGGATGAGGTAGTCAAGAGCCTGGGTTATGATCAGCGAGAAAGCTGGATTGGTAATCTTGATTGGCGCTTTTATGTTCACAGATCATTTTCGCTTGTGGTATTTGCACTTCAGGGACTAGTGGCCTACAAACTTTATAAACTGAAGATTAAGGGCCTGATCAGTAGATTATCTAAAGCTATTTTAGTCACTATTGCATTAGAAATTCTGACTGGCATAATGATGGCGTATTTTGCAGTACCTGCTGTAGCGCAACCCATTCACCTGGAACTGGCTATAATGCTAATAGGCATCCAATTTATAGCGTGGGTACTCTTAAGACCTTCAATGATTACTCATAAGCTGACTGAATATAAGCCAGGCTTATTAAATGTTTAGTATGGAGAAAGTAATGAGCTTAAGCCTTATCAACGCTAAGGTCAAAGCATACATAGAATTAATTAAGCTGAAGTTAACGCTGGCTGTCGTATTTTCTGGAGTATTCGGTTATTGTCTCGCTGCTGATCATATCGATTGGTGGAAGATCGTTGTGCTAACCGTTGCGTCTGTTGCGATAACTGGAGCAGCAAATATTATTAATCAGATTATTGAGAAAGATTCTGATAAAGTAATGAAGCGTACTGCTATTCGGCCTTTACCAACGGGTCGATTAACGGTAAATGAAGCTGCTGTTTTTGCCTTCATACTGTTTAGCGTGTCTTGCTATCTGTTTGTAGAGGTTTTTAACGTACGAGCTGCTGCTTTAGCTGTTCTATCGCTTTTGCTGTATGGGTTTGTTTATACGCCACTTAAGCGCAAAGGCCAGATTGCCGTGTTTGTAGGTGCTCTACCAGGCGCTTTTCCACCAATGATTGGTTGGGTGGCGGCTACAGATCATTTCGGCTGGGCACCGGGTATTTTGTTCGCAATTCAGTTCTTTTGGCAGTTTCCACATTTTTGGGCCATTGGCTGGATAGCCTTTGACGAGTATAAGAAGGCAGGCATCCAAATGATGCCGGGCAACGGTAAAACGACAAAGACTGCATTCCGTATCATGGTTTATACGCTGTTCTTGATACCTGTAGGTTGGCTGCCTTATTTTCTAGGGGTAACCGGTATCAATTCTGCGTTTGTAGCCATGGTTGGCGGAATCTTGTTTTTAGCGCAAACGTTTCACTTAATGAGAACCTGTACGGATAAAGCCGCATTACAAATGATGTTTGGATCGCTGCTTTACTTACCAATCGTACAGATTGTTTACTTGTTAGATAAAGTATAACGGATCATGAGTGATTTAGTAAATGACATTTCAATTGTTGAAGAGCCCGAAGAAACGCTCTCAATGAATCCCCGCAAGTTTATATTGTGGTTATTTATTGTGAGTATAATCATGCTCTTTGCTGCCATGACCAGTGCTTATCTGGTAAGACGGGCAGAGGGTAACTGGCTGGAATATAATATTCCAGCTGTATTCAGCTACAGCTCTGTTGTCTTAGTGTTAAGTAGTCTGACAATGCACTGGGCGTACGTATCGGCAAAAAAAGACAACTTCGCCGGTTTGAAGACAGCAATAACTATTACTTTTGCACTGGGAATCGCGTTTCTATACATGCAGTTCCAGGGATGGGTTGAATTAGTTAATGAGAAGGTCTTTTTCGTTGGAAATCCCGCTGGCTCGTTCATGTATATTTTTACGGGTTTACATGGCTTCCATTTAATATCAGGCTTAATCGTATTAATATTTGCGTTAGTGGCGGCTTTTAGGCTTCGTATACACGCGAAAAGCTTGAATCAAATTGAAATTGCGGCCGCTTACTGGCATTTTTTAGACATTCTTTGGCTGTATTTGTTTTTCTTTTTAGTCTATTTTCATTGATAATCTCTTAGACGCATGGCGGCTACTGCGACGACAAACACCGTAGCAACAGAATCAGCTGGAACGTTCGACAAGAAAACCTGGATGGGTGGTGTCGAACCGATGAATGCCAGTTATGGCAAGTTGATGATGTGGTTTTTCCTGATTTCAGATACGTTTACGTTCTCGGCCTTGCTGGTAACTTACGGTCTGATCAGATATAGTTATCCGGCTTGGGACCCTGCCATTTATGGTGAGGTGTTTAAATTCTCAAATCTGTACTGGCCAACTCCAGAAAAGGTTTATAACGCAGTACCGTTTTTACATGGTGTCGATGCTCCGCTGATTTTCGTCGGTATCATGACATTTATTCTCATTTTCAGTAGCGTAACAATGGTATTAGCTGTAGAAGCTGGTCACCGTATGGATCGCAGGGATGTAGAGAAATACATGTTATGGACCATCCTGGGTGGCTTTACGTTCCTAGGTAGTCAGGCTTGGGAATGGTCGCACTTTATCCACGGAACAGAAACGGGTACTGTTATCAGCGAGCTCGTTGGGGGCCAGACCATTCAACGTACCATCTTTGGGGCTAACCTTGTCGAAAACCAGTACGGTCCTCCAGCCTTTGCTGACCTGTTTTTTTTCATCACGGGTTTCCATGGCACGCACGTATTTAGTGGGGTTATCTTGAATATCCTGATTTTCTATCGGGCTGCAACCGGCTTATACGATCGTCGCGGCCACTACGAGATGGTTGAGAAAGTAGGTCTATACTGGCACTTTGTTGATCTTGTTTGGGTATTTGTATTCACCTTCTTCTACCTGGTCTGATAACGTAATTAATCATGGCTGATCACGCACATCCTAATGAACACCACGCTGGAACCGAAAACGTTCCAGCCCAAACTGGAGTAATCTGGCGTACGTTTATTATCCTATCGGTAATAACTGCATTTGAATTTGCTCTTGCATATCTGATGCATGCTGGGACTCTACGTACATCAATTTTCGTTGGTATGACGCTCGTTAAGGCATTTTACATCGTTGGCGAGTTTATGCACTTGAAACATGAGGTAAAAAGTCTAATATGGGCTATAACCCTTCCAGTGCTGTTTATCGTCTGGTTACTGGTTGCGCTTTTAACGGAAGGCGGCTCGATTTTCCAACTTAGGTAAAGCATGACAACATCTAGAAAAGCCGGGATCCTGCTTGTAACACTGCTGGTCCCGGCTTTGCTGTATCTATTCCTGCGGTTTGGCTCGCAGAATCATTACGTATTGCCGCGTTATCTTCCAAAGATTGACTCGACAAATGGAGAACCCTTGATGGGTAAGGTCACTCTGGCCGATGGACGTGAGGTTACAGATACACTCTACAATCGTATACCACCCTTTAAACTGATTGATCAGGATGGTAAAAGAGTAGATCAGTCCGTAGTAAAAGATAAGATCTACATAGCAGACTTTTTCTTCACCCGCTGTGTGTCTATTTGCCCCAAGATTTCTTCTCAGCTTACTCGCGTGCAAGACATCTTCCGGAATAACCCAGCTATAGTTCTATTATCGTATTCAGTTGATCCTGAACATGACCAGCCAGCTCAGTTAAAAGCGTATGCGCAGAAATACGAAGCCATCCCCAATAAATGGTTTTTCCTGACTGGGCCGAAAGCTGATATTTATGATTTGGCTATGCATGGGTATTATCTGCCAGCAGTTGATGCTGGGGTCAAAGAGGGTAAACCAGACGAAACTTTTATCCATAGCGAAAAGTTGGTATTAGTAGATAAAGAGGGCATTGTGAGAGGATTCTACGATGGAACGGATAAAGAAGATGTCGACCGACTCGTGCTGGAAATCAGAGTGTTGCTCGATATATACAGTAAGCAATAATTGATCGTTTATGGAAGCGCTACACCCTGTTCAGGAGCAGAAAGCAAACCGCATTATTAATGTTCTGTCAATAGCCATTCCAATTGCAGTTGCTGTTCTTTTGGGGATTCGGCAGAAGGTAGATTTAGGAAACTGGACTACATATCTGCCTCATATCAACGGAATTATCAACTCAGTAACTTCTATACTGTTGTTAGCTGGATTATACTTCATTCGTCAGAAGAACGTTCAGGCTCATAAACGCACGATGTTGACTGCCTTTACGCTGGGGTCTGCTTTTTTAATCAGTTACGTACTCTATCATTTAACGAATGATTCGACTCAATTTGGTGGGCAAGGGTGGGTACGGCCAGTGTATTATTTTCTGCTCATCTCGCATATTGTTCTGTCAGTTATCGTTGTTTGGTTTGTTCTTCGAGCTGTTTATTTTGCCATAAGTGGTCAGTTTGTGAAGCACAAGAAAACGGTGAAGTGGGCCTACCCAATTTGGCTGTATGTAAGCGTAACCGGAGTAATAGTGTATTTGATGATAAAGCCCTATTACGTCCACTAACTTATGAAATTGATGAAACACTGGAAGTTTTGGGTAATAGTAGTTGTACTATCAACAGTTACGCCAGATTTAATGGCACAGTGCGCAATGTGCCGGGGAACAGTCGAAAGCACAGTTAGTAACGGACGTAGCGTTATTGCTTCTGAGCTTAACTTTGGCATTGTATACTTACTGATTATTCCGTACCTGATTGTCGGTTCAATTGGCTACTTGTGGTATCGGAATAGCAAACTGGAGCATGGAAGACGTCTCGAAATTGCAAGCCGCGTTAAACGGGCTATGTCCTAAGTGCAGAAAGGGCAAAATATTTCGAAAACCGTTCTACTCAGTCAGGGGCTTCGACGATATGTATGAACACTGTCCCCATTGTAGGCTGCGCTACGAAGTCGAGCCGGGCTACTTCTACGGGGCTATGTTTGTAAGCTATGCAATTTCAGGTGGTGTTGCCTTAGTTATTGGTTTTTTGCTGTTTTACCTGGCTGATGACCCAGATGGATGGGTGTATGTAGGCGTTATCGCTCCGGTCATGGTTTTGATTGCACCCATAAATTTTCGCGTATCGCGGGTAATCTGGCTACATGACGTAGCAGGAATTCATTATCTAAAAGGGCTTTAAGAGCCCTTTTTTTATGCCAGCTTATTATTATCAAAAATTTTTAAGACCACACGCAACCTTACCTATCTATTTTTGCATCTTGCTGTTGAACCTAAGCGAGCAGTATGCTACGAATTATACCCTTTTTTACGACTGAAGCGCAGCTAGTCAAAGCGCTTAAGCAGGGGGAAAACCGTGCTCACAAGGTCGTATATGATCGGTATGCTGGCAAAATGTTAGCTGTCTGTACGCGTTATTGTGCCAATCGGGACGATGCCGAGGAGGTGATGCTCGATGGATTTATGCGCGTATTCGAAAAAATAAGTCAATTCCGCGAAGATGGCAGCCTTGAGGGCTGGATTCGCCGGATTATGGTCACCGAGTCGCTGATGTTTCTGCGTAAGAATAAGCAGTGGAGACAGGAAGTGTCAATGGATGACGTAGCAGTTGAGCCAGATTATGAGTGGGCAGATACTGCCTTGAATGAAAATGAACTGTTACGTATTGTGAATCAATTACCGGACGGTTACCGAACGGTATTTAACCTTTACGCCATAGAGGGGTATTCGCACGCTGAAATTGCCGAAACGCTCGGCATTACAGAAGGAACATCAAAGTCTCAATTGAGTCGGGCTCGCACGTTATTACAGGCTAATCTCAAAAAAATAGAGAAGGAGTCAGAACGTTTAACTGTACCCTATGAAAGAACGTCCCGAAAAACAGCCAATTGACGATTTGTTTGCTCGTAAGTTAGGGCAGATGTCGTTAACGCCACGCTCAGATAGTTTTGAGCGGTTGCAGGCTCGCATAAATCTACGTGACTCACCTCCACGGGTCGTGTTTTGGCAGAATCCGTCTGTGCAGCGGTACATGGCTGTTGCCGCCTGTTTGGTTCTGGTTTGTCTGGTTGGTTGGCTGTATCAAACAAACAACGGGAGAGCAGGTGCTGGCGATCAGGTAGCGAACAACCAGCTGCCCGAACGTAAGCCAGCCAAAGAAAGCCAGGCGCTTCTGTCACCTGATGCTGGTTCAACTCAAACTACGGAGCCCGAAATGGAAACACCGGCTAGTGTTAACGAGAAGCTCAATCAGGAGCCGCTGGCGCTTTCGAATAAGCCGTATGGCGCTACCAAGCAAAATACGGAGGGGACAACTGTAATTGACAAATCGAAAACGGGTATATCAAAAACAGGACAGGATCAAGCAGAAAACGTTACGTTAGCCCAGTCAATGCCGACGGATAAACCAAAGAAGGAGGACGTGACATCACCTGCTGCAGACAGCTCTGTGAAGCCAACGGACCAGGTTGCTGAGACTATTACAAAGCCAGCGGTAACGAGCGAACGGGTGTTGGTGGTTACAATTGGTGAACCTGAAACTCTTGTCGCTGCCCGCCAAATCAGTAAAGAGATAGTTGCTGAAAAAACAGCGTCAACCGCCACTGCACGGGTAGACACTGAACCCAGGTCAGGTGGACTTTGGCAACAAATTAATCGGGTTAGACAGGGAGAGGTTTTTGCTCGCCGGGACAATAACACTGGCGATGATGAACGTGGTTTGTTAGGACGTGCTTACAACGGTCTTAAACACAATTTAGATAAAGATAAATCAGCGAAACAATGAGTGATGTTTTGCGTAAAGCCGTTGTGCTTCTTTTCCTGGTAATAACTGCGGTGTCACAGGCTGTAGCCAGCAGTCCAGCCGATTCTCTGGTCATTCGATTTGCGAACCGAACCCGGTTGGTGATTTATGCACCTGATAAAGCAGGTATTCAGGCTTTGTCAAATTACGATTTGAACAAGATTGTACGCGAAATGGGTATGAAACTCGATTCAGTACCTGGCGGGCAAACGGCTATTTTGCAGGATGGTGAACGCTATCTTAAAGACACGGTGCTAGTTATCACAAAGAAAAAAGATGGTGTAACGGTTGTAATAAACGGCAGCGATGACGTAAAGGCCGATTCGACAAGAAGGCAGGATCAGGATTATCAGAAAGAGCGAAAAAAGAACCGAAGCAAAAGCTGGGATTTTGACTATGGTGGGAGCATAGGCTTAAACAGCTTTATTCAACAAGGGCCTAATCCCAGTTATCCGGAAGATAGCTATGACCTACGTCCCATAGGGTCGCGTTACGTATCATTGGCTATGGGCGCTAAGCCGACACTTATTAAAGGTAAACGCGCTTCGTTGAAACTGTATTATGGCATTGAAGTAGCCTGGAACAATTTCATGTTCGACGGAAACAACGTAGCAGAAACAACTCCCACAGGTGTCGTTTTTACGGATGTTGGCCGGGCTCTGCAAAAGAGCAAACTAACAGTTTGTACGATTGGCATTCCTGTTGTGCCTCGGGTTACGTTTTATAGTAGCTCAGGCCGCAGGCTTGGCCATATTGGCTTAGGTGGCTTTATAAATTACCGGCTTGATAGCTACCGAAAAATAAAGGAGGCTGATGGGAAGAAAGATCGTCGTCATGAAAATTTTGGGTTGACTAATTACCGTTATGGTCTAATGGCTCACATAGGCATCAAAGGAGCCGACTTCTTCATCAAGTATGATTTAAGCCCCTTGTTTGCGCTTGGTAAAGGTCCCGACGTTCGGGCGCTAAGCTTTGGGTTCGGATTTTAGCGTATGAGTAGTCAAACAATATCAATCATCGGGTGCGGCTGGCTTGGTTTGCCACTCGCAGAAAGGCTCGCAGGGGAAGGCAAAACCCTTAAAGGCAGCACAACTTCCGCTGAAAAGCTAGCAGTACTTAGCCAGTCCGGTATTGAAGGACATCTATTAAAGCTAAGTCCGGAGCCAGTTGGTGATTTACAAGACCTGCTGGCGGCTGACGTATTAATAGTTAATATACCGCCTAAGGCCGGTAAGATGGGCGACGATTTCCACCCGAAACAAATTAAGCATCTAATCGAACCCATTCGCGGATCAGCTATTCAGCATGTAATTTATGTCAGTTCGACTTCCGTTTACCCTGAGTTAAACCGGATTGTGGTTGAGAAAGACGTAGTAGCGCCGGATCAGGCGGCTGCTTCAGCACTGGTTCAGGCCGAGCAGGAAATACAGGCGCTGGCTGCTGATCGGTCGGTAACCATTCTACGCTGTGGCGGACTGATGGGATACGACCGTATCCCCGGCAAGTATGTGGCGGGCAAGCAGGTCAACAGCGGTGATGTGCCAGTCAATTATCTACACCGCGATGATGCAATAAACATTCTCCAGACTATCATTGAACGAAAAGTTAGTGGCGTCTACAATGCAGTTTCGCCGAAGCATCCTACACGAGAGGCTATCTACCGAAAAAGCTGTGCTGACTTTGGTTATGCACTACCGACGTTTATAACACCGGCTCAACCCGTTGCTTACAAGGTGATCTCACCCGGAAAGTTGCTTAAGGCTACAGACTACACCTTTCAATACCCTGATCCATTAGCTTTTTACTACGAGCTAGGAACGTAACAGTTGCCGTACCCGAGTTCGAAAGAAACCACCTGAAGGGGTACTGGCAGAAGCTGTTACCCGGTTCAGCGAGGCTAAAAACAGGAAGTACCCTTGCGCGTGCCAGTTACGAAATCGTTCGCTAACGTCGGCATCATGCCTGGGCAGGTACCTAAACAGCCGGTCGAGGTCAAATCGGTCAGCCGCAACACCGACACCCGCGCGTTGACCATCGAGCGCGTTACAGACCTGCTCAAAGTGGTTCGGCTGCGGGATCATGAGGGCAGGTTTGCCTAAATAAGCCGCTTCGCATACCGACTCAAAACCAGCCGTTGTCACAACCGCTTTGCAGCGAGCCATGTAGTCCAGAAACCGTTTACCGTCGATCGCATGGTAAGTAAGCGTCTCATCCACTATCTGATCGGGAGCAGCTGTTCCTGAATGAAAGCCGTCGATACGTACGTCTGGGTACTGGTGATGCGCTTTTAGTAGCTCCGTCTTTAAACCGGGCTGGGTAACGTAAGCTAGCAGAAAATCACCCTGAGCGGGTTTTAGTTCGGTAACCTCCTGCCGAAGTAAAGGCGGAACGATACGTAACCGTTGGCCCGGCTCGTCAGCCTGCTTATCAAACGATAGCCCCAGCAGCTCCCGAGCACCAAAGCAGGTTAGTCGTGTGTTCAGTTTAAACGCTTGTTCATAAAACCACTGGCCTTTTGGGCGCTGGAAGTTAGGATGAAACGCGAGATACTGATGCGCTATGCAGACCATTGGGACCGATGGTTTCAGTAATAAATACGTAATACCGCCCAGCATTTCATAAAAGTTAACGACAACATCAGGCTGTTGACTTTTGATCTCCTTATGAACCGCCTTAAGACTACGCCAGAAAGAGCGCATACAACGAACCGCCTTTACGGTGGTTTTGAAAGGCTGCAACTCATTTGTGCCAGCGTTGTATACCAATCCCGGACTAAAAATGGGAATAATCGGGGCCGTGAACGCTTCTGTGAAAAAGAGAGGTACGTTACGTTCGGCGGTTATGCCGACAATTGCGCCAGTGACCTCATGACCCGCCATTTTTAGAATCTGGGCTAGCGAGAGCGCCTGCGTTAAATGTCCCCGTCCTTCTCCTTGAATAATGAATAGAACACGCATAAGTAGAGTAACTAATGGAAGGATGAGTCTGAGCTGGCGAATTGCTTTTGCTTCTGTTCAGATTCAGCATCGTCCTGAGCTAAATCAGACGTGTAGTAGAGTAGACTCCAGTTGCCGTCGTGGTCTTCGACTAAAGCACTTAGTGACTCTACCCAATCGCCGGAGTTCATGTAAATGATACCATCAAACTCATGGATGGCGGGTTGGTGAATATGGCCGCAAATGACACCATCACAGTTACGGGCTCGAGCCAGTTCGGTTAACTTTTGCTCATAGTCCGAGATGTAGTTAACCGCCTGTTTTATGCGCGCTTTAACCTGTTGAGAAAGCGAATAATAGGGCAGCCCTCGCCAGGTGCGGTACTGGTTATAAAACTTATTGACCCACAGCAAAAACGTATAGCCAATATCGCCCAGATAGGCCAGCCATTTCAGCTGCGACGTAATGGAATCGAATACGTCGCCGTGGGTAACGTAAAACGTTCTGGTGCCTGAGTTCAGGGTGTAATCTTTACGAATAGAAAAGTTTCTGCCGACTTTTAACGGCATCACCTGATCCAGAAAATCATCGTGGTTGCCGCGCAGATAAACAACTTTGGTATCGTAGTGAACGATTTGCTTTAAAACCGTTTTAAAAAAAGCAGTATGCTTTTTCTTCCAGGTACCGTACTGCCTCAATTGCCAGCCGTCAATGATGTCGCCGTTGAGGATAAGCTTCTGACATGAATAATTTCGCAAAAATTCAGTGGCTTCGCGGGCTTTCGACCCATTCGTACCTAAATGAATATCGGAGAGCACAATCGTGCGAAATTGTGTACATGATTTCATGTACGAAAATACACCCCATATATGAAGTAGGATTTACCGAACTGTTACCAAATCGACAAGTATAGGGCGTTGTATAAACGCTTGTTTACATTGACTTAACAAAAACAAACTAGATGGAAAATCCGGTGCTAATTTTCGGAGCAGGCAGTCTTGGTGTGACAGCGTTAGACCTGTTTCGCCGTAACGGTGTAGTTATATACGGGTTGCTGGATGACGATAAAGGCCTTCAGGGCAAAGAGTTTGGGGACGTATCGGTTCTGGGAGATACCGACGACGACGGCTATCTGAAACTCATTGGTCAGAAGTGTGAGGCTTTTGTTGCCATTAGTGATGCCCGCGTACGTAAACGACTGGTGAAGATGCTGAACGAACGGCGGAAGACTCAGCCGGTCAATGCAATCCACGACACCGCCTTAGTATCTGAGTTCGCGTCGATAGGACATGGGAATCTGATTGCGGCCCGTACCGTTATCAACGCCTTTGCTGAAGTAGGCCAGCACTGCATTATTCAATCCGGCGTAGTTATTGAAAGCCAGGCTAAGCTGGGCGATTACATTCAGGTGGGTACCGGTAGTCTGATCAACAGTAACGTAACCATCGAAGAGGGTGCGTTTATCGGCACCGGTGCAACCGTTGTAGGGGGGGTTACGATTGGCAAAAACGCCCGGATTGGAGCCGGGTCTGTTGTCGTTGAGAACGTAGAAGCGGGCGCTACAGTATTTGGTAACCCTGCGAAGAAGATATAAGAGGAATAAGGGGGGAGAAAGGGTTCTCAACAGCGTTCCTTTCCTCTCCTTACTCCTTTTATTCCCTCTCTTCTCTTTATTCTACATATAGCACTTCGTTGGTCAGAAAGTCCTGGTACGTTTGGTGTATACCTGCTTTTAAATCGGTAGTATGCCGCCAACCCATACTATGGAGCCGGGATACATCCATCAATTTACGGGGCGTTCCATCGGGTTTGTCAGTATTCCAGCGAAGTTCGCCTTCGTAACCAACGGCTTCCTGCACCATTTCGGCCAACTCACGGATCGTGACGTCCTCGCCCGTACCAATGTTCACAAACAATTCGCCGTTGTAGTTTTCCATCAGGAAAAAGCAGGCATCGGCTAAATCGTTGGCGTGCAGAAATTCGCGCCGGGGAGAGCCGGTACCCCAAACTTCAACGGATGGCTGCCCATTAACTTTTGCCTCGTGAAATTTGCGGATAAGCGCTGGCAGTACGTGCGAACCCTGGAGGTCGTAATTATCGTTAGGCCCATATAGATTGGTCGGCATGGCTGAGATAAAATTACAGCTATACTGACTCCGGTACGCTTCGCAGAGTTTTATTCCGGTTATTTTCGCAATCGCATACGGCTCATTAGTCTGTTCGAGGTAACCGCTCAGCAGGTATTCTTCTTTGAGTGGCTGAGGAGCCATCTTGGGATAAATACACGAAGAGCCCAAAAACAAGAGCTTTTTTACCCCAGTCTGATAAGCACTATGAATAATGTTTGACTCAATCATCAGGTTATCGTACAGAAATTCGGCACGATAGGTGTTGTTGGCCATAATACCGCCTACCTTGGCCGCAGCCAGAAATACGTATTCTGGTTGCTCCTGGGTAAAGAAGGCAGCAACCGCCGACTGGTTTCTCAGGTCTACTTCTGACGATGTGCGGGTAATAATATTGGCGTATCCTTCGGCTTGAAGTTTACGAACAAGGGCTGAGCCGACCATGCCTCGGTGTCCAGCGACGTAAATGCGGGCCTGTTTTTCCACGAGAGTTGATTGTGAGCAAGCCACCGGGCTCCCGGCGGACGGTTGACAAAATAATAGTACGTGTTGTAGCGTTGCAAAACTAACAAACTTCAGGCACCAATCGTTTGCCACATCATGTTTGCCTTAAATTCAAAAATATCAATCCTTGTCCTATTACTCAGCGGCACACTAACGGCCACGGGCTGGTGCCAAGTAACTGAACCTGCATCACTTACAACGGCAGCGAAACCGGTTTTGGCCCCATCTGGAGCACCTGCCTCTCCGTTTTCTTCCGTTCCTTCGTCCTTAACGACGCTTGGCCTGCCAACAATGGCCTCGCTGAACGAACAAAAAGATGCATATTTATCGGGTATAATACCCGATTTAGGGCTTAAAGTAAAGCAATTAAAAAAGCTGAAGGCTGACAAGAAAGCTAAAAATAAGCTTTCCAAGACGGAATACGAAGGCCTGTCGATGATTAAAACGTATACCAAGCTAGGTAGTGGCGACCGTACCATTATTGAGGAATTCTATATTCTGCGTGACAATGATGCAGCTAAGCCGATGCCGTATGTGCGTGATGTTTATCGGTATTATCAGAAATCGGGTCGCGTAACGAGTTCAATCGTTCGGGACGAAGGAACGGGCCTGCTCCTGCACGGTCCTTATAAGCGGTATCAAAACGGGGATTTGGTGGAAGAAGGCTACTACTACGCTGGCATGAAGGATGGGCGCTGGGAGCGGTACGATACCAAATTCATGCTCATCGACAAAACGCGGTGGCACCGGGGGCTTCCAGCGGAGTCGCGGGTAACGTATTACGATTCGGCTCATCACAAGGTTAAAGAAATCATTCCCATTGAGTATGGAAAAATTAAAGGTATGTACATGGCCTTCCACGAAAACGGCTTGCTGGCCGAAGAAGGCAAATACGACAACGGTGTAAAAGTTGGTCGCTGGACCGAATTTTACCCAATCAATCCAAGTGGCCGACGCATGCGCCGGAAGCTAACCCAGTACGCCAGTGACCAGTGGGATCAGGACTTTCAGCCCTACACAATTACCGAATGGGATGAGAAAGGAAAGGTGACCTACGAGCGGGCCAAAGAAAAAGTGGTCGAAGAAGACGAAACTGGTAACTAGCTAAACATGAGTCGCTCTGGATTTGACTACTTAAATAAGTAAAAGCAATTTGGATTCGGTCCAGAAAGCGGTACTGAGACTTCTCGGCACCGCTTTTTAGTTCGGTGACAATCTAATCGAGGTACCTGTTGCTGGTGAGGGTAGAGTAGAGTACTAATTGTACATGGGGACTTTACTATAAATGTATATCACGAACCGATAATAACTTTTATTCCCCGGTCTTCGAGAATGTGTACGGCTTCAGTAGATGCGGTTGAGCCGGCAATAAAAAACTGAATCTGATCCAGATCCCCGAATTTGCTAATACCCTGCTTGCCAATCTTCGTACAAGTAAGCTTAGGGATAGTATGCACCCTACATAATTAGGCAGGTAAGCAGGCAATACGTATCGTTTCATCAGCCTTTGCTGAGCAACAAACCTACCAGTAAAACATAGATTTTTACAATTTATCAACCTCCAGTCTGCCGTAGTTTTGCTGTTCTATAGATTTCTACCAAGATATGATCCAGATAAAATTCTCTGTTTTATTAGTCCTCAATCTGTTAACGACAAGTTTCCTCTCACCCAGGCAAAAACCTGATGAATGGGTCTCTCTACTCGACAAAGACCTGACCCAGTGGGAAAACTACCTTAGTTACGAACATAAGCTCAATTATAATGGAAGTGTGCCAAAAGATGCATCGGGCAATCCGATTCAACCGATTGGTTATAACAAAGATGATACCCATGTATTTTCCGTACTGAACGAATCGGGTGGCCCTGTTCTACGCATAAGCGGTGAGAAATACGGTTGCCTGTTCACCCGTCAGGAATACGAGAATTATCACCTTAAGCTGCAAGTCAGATGGGGGACTCTGAAATATGAACCCAGAAAAGCAAAATTGCGCGATTCGGGCATCCTCTATCATTCCATTGGCGAAGCTGGTGCCGAATACTGGCGTTCGTGGATGCTGTCGCAGGAGTTTCAGATCATGGAAGGACATATGGGTGATTTCTGGTGTCAGGCCAACTCCGCCATTGATATCCGTTCGTTCCAGTCCGAAGGCGTAATGAACCGGGTAGCCGATGAGAAACAGCCCTTCGGTACGTTTAAAAAAAGCAGTGATTCGTATTGCATGCGGTCAGCCAATCACGAAAGTCCGGCGGGGGAGTGGACGACGCTGGAACTGATTTGTTTCGAGGGCAAAAGTCTTCATATCGTCAATGGACACGTGGTAATGGTGCTTAAAGACTCCCGGTATACAAAACCCGATGGGCAGGATGTGCCGATGAGACGGGGTAAGATCCAGTTACAAAGTGAAGCCGCTGAAGTATTTTACCGGGACATTCGTATTAAACACCTGGCGGCAATGCCCAAAGCTTATGCCGGATTATTTTGATCTCAGTTTTAGTCTTTCCACTTAGTATAGGACAAAAACAGAGAATACTACCTTGATTCAATCAAGATTGGGCCAGTTGGATGTCAGATGATATACAGCAACTAATCGAACGATGGCTATTAGTGCTTGGAACTGTTCGCACGATAGTAGCCTTATGGAGTCGCTAAGGCAAACCTTTCTGTCAGAAAGGTCGCAATCACGATTTATGAATTGTTTTGGGTATGCTTCAGCCATACGCATAAGCTTAGTAGATAAGGGAGGAATAAATTCCGGCCTTCACCATTCTATAAAAAGCTTTTGAGTAAGTGCCCCTGATAGGGATAATTTGGTTGGCAATTTGAATTTGCTTTTTCTCAATGTGGTCAATTTTGCCAGTAGCGGCAAGAAATGATCGGTGTATAGGCAAAATCGTGGGCGAGTAGCAACTCTTTCAACTTGGCATAGCTTAACCGTAACGTAGGCTGACAGGTTAGCACTTTGTAGGCCGTATGGAAAGGCTAGTCGTTAAATGGATTTGAAAAGGCTCGGGTTTATTTAAATACGCCTTTCGGGTCCGGGTGTTTGGCCATTAAGTCGTTGAGGTAGCCGAAGTCCAGTATTGAAAAATCAAGGTTTCGCGCCTGGTGGAAATACGCCCAGGCTTTGGGGTAGTCAGCTTTTAGATAGTAGACCAACGATAATTTCTGAAAAGCTCCTCCAGATGGGTTGATTGCCACAGCCCGCTGCAGGTGATTCTCGGCCTGGGCCAGATCGTCGGTGTTTTGTTTCTCCTGATAATGTTTAATCTCTAAGGTGGCCAGGTCCGTGATCAGAGTCGCGTTGCTATCGGCGATCTCAACGCCCTTTCTGAGCATTCGAATGGCAGTGGGCAGTTGGTTCTTTTGATACGACACGACGCCTAATCCCCAGTATGCATCGGCGTTCCGGTCGTTTAGCAGCCAGGATAAATTGAACCGATGAGCGGCCGTGTCTAACTGTCCATCACCAACGTAATCCCAGCCTCGGCTGGCAAAAAAGTCACTTGCTTCTGAGCGACTGGCGAAGTTGCGGTCGCAGTCGTTCAGAAAGTGAATCTCCTGATCAATCTGATCGGCCGTTTTCGGGCGTTCGCCAAACAGGGGAAGTACGTTAACCGAGCCACCAATTATGTCGGTAGCGTTTGGGTCAGCCGCCGATTCACTGGTTTGTAGCGTACTCTCTGCGTTGTTACGAATGGCCTTTGATGAGCGGACAGAATCGCCCGAGCGCGCTGACGTAATAAGTTGCTTAGGCTGTGCCGCCGACAGAAACGGTAACACAACTAAAGTCCACTGCATCAGATTCGTCCGCACGCTCATAATAATCAATACAACACTAGTCGATGTTTCTGTAGAACGAAAGGGAATCTAAGTTAGTACATTCCGTTTTAATTATCGACGCCCCCCGCGAGGTCCCGACCGCTTCGAACTACCGGCCTTTATACCACCCGCCCGGCTTGGGTTACGTCCTGAACTATTCGCCTTGGGGCCGGCCGCCGGAGCGCCTTGTTTTCGGCCGCCCGGCGACCGGTTTTTCCCTTTGGCCGTGGCTTTGCCACCGGGCAGATTTTTTTCTTTTTTGTCGTGAAACGCGCCCAAAAATGTAGGGTCTTCCTTCCGGCGCTGTTCGTCAATTTCACGTAACATCGCCTGCTGCTCATCGAAAGGCGTTTCAACGATTTCGACTTCCGGCGGAACAGGAGCTCTGGGCACCGTCATGCGGATGATCTTCTCGATCTTCTGCACATGATACTCCTCGGCATTGGTGACGAACGTAATAGCCTCTCCAGTTCGATTGGCCCGCCCCGTTCGCCCAATCCGGTGAACGTAGTCTTCGTAAATCAGCGGTACGTCAAAATTGATGACGTGACTCACTTCGGCTACGTCGATACCGCGAGCCGCTACATCCGTAGCAACCAGCACCTGTATGTTGCCTTCTTTGAAGGCTTCCATCGCGTTGATGCGGGTATTTTGCCCTTTGTTCGCGTGAATCACCCGAATGGTTTCTGAAGAGACCACTTTCCGTGCCAGAAACTTATAAATATTTTCAGCTGTACCCTTGGTGCGGGCGAAGATGATGACGCGTTGAAAGGTGTCTTTACTGATCAGGTAATCAAGTAAATTAATCTTTGTGCGAAAGTTTGGCACCTCATAAATGACCTGGCTCACCATTTCGGCCGTTGAAGCCTGTGGGGTTACCTCAATCTTTATAGGCGCTTCCAGGAACTCAGCCGATAACCGTTCGACCCGCCCGCCAAACGTGGCCGAAAACAAGAGGTTCTGGCGCTTCGTGGGGATAACTTCCAGAATAGACCGGATCTGCGGCATAAAGCCCATGTCCATCATCTTGTCGGCCTCATCGAGCACCATCGTGCGAATGTCTTTCGTGACAATCTCGCCCATTCGATACAGGTCCATAAACCGGCCGGGAGTCGCTACCAGCAGATCAACTCCTTTCTGTAAGGTTTCAATCTGGGTTTTTGGTCCTAATCCCCCAAAAAGCGCTAGATGCCGCAGGTCCGTGTATTTTGCCAGCTCACTGACGGCCTGGTTAATCTGCATTACCAGCTCACGCGTGGGTGCCAGAATCAACGCACGCGGATTATGGCCCTGTGCGTATTTTATTTTCATGAGCAGCGGCAGTAGATAAGCGGCCGTTTTGCCGGTACCCGTTTGAGCAATTCCCAGTACGTCATGATTGCCCAGACTCAGTGGAATCGTCTTCTGCTGAATAGGGGTTGGGGCTTCGTACCCTAAGTCGGCTACGGCGTTGAGAAGCTGCCGGTTCAGCTCGAACTGCTCAAATGAGGTGATTTCCATAAAATATAAATAACGTCGGCAGGCGCATGGCGCTGCAGCACGGTGTTGACGTATCAGACTAATCAGAAACGTACTGTTACGTTCTTCAGAACTGTTTTAATACGCGCTCAATTCCACTAACATAGCCCGAGCCAAACAGATTCACATGAACCAGTAAAGGGTATAGATTGTAGATGGCAATACGTTCGTCGAAGCCATCGGCTAATGGGAACGCTTCATTATAGGCATCGTAAAAACGCTGATCGAATCCGCCGAAAAGTTTAGTAAAGGCCAGATCGGCTTCCCGAAAACCATAATAAACAGCCGGGTCAATTAAAGCGGGTTGTCCCGCTTCAGTGATCATAACGTTCCCCGACCAAAGATCGCCGTGGAGTAGCGCGGGCCGCTCGTTGGGCAGCAATTCTGGCAGTCGGTCGCGTAGCCGGAACAATGCGTCATATATATCCTTCGATAGCAGCCCTTTATAGAGTGCCATACCCGCCTGAGGACGTAGGCGGTGTTCAAAGAAAAAGTCAGGTCCGTTAAGTGTGGGGGTATTGGTTTGGGGCAGCGAACCGATGTAATTACCAAAATTGAGCCCGAATTTAGGCTGCGTGTGCGAGTGAAGTTCGGCAACGGCCTGTCCGAGCGAATCCCAGTATTTCTTGGTAGGAGCGCCCGAATCAATGTACTCCAGGATCAGGTAGGATTTGTCCGCCTGCTGCCCATACCCAATAACCTGGGGAATAAATAAAGCGTCAGTCTGACGTAACAAGTTCAGCCCTTTTGCTTCGGCTTCGAACATATCCTGATGCTCGGCCTGATTCCATTTCACGAAGAATACCCCTTCGGACGAAAAAACCTGAGCGGCCATGTTGATATCACCCCCCGACAAAAATTGAGTTTCAATCACCTCAACCGTCTGGCCCAGAGCCATAAACAGAATGCTTTCAAAAAAAGAGAATTGTTCGTCGCCCCAGAAATCCATTATAAATCCGTTTATAGTTTACGGTTTTTCGCTATTGTTGCCCGGCTAAGCTGGTCTTATCCGGCACGTAGAACCGTACCCCATGAACTCACACATTCAGCATTTATATTCCATTGCTCAGAAAGCCGAACGTCGCATTATTGGCCTTATGTCGGGAACATCGCTCGATGGGCTTGACGTAGCGTTATGCCGTATCGCCGGAGCCGGGCCCGATACCCATGTTACACTGGAGCATTTTACGACTGTTCCCTATGACGACGACCTGAAGGCTAACATTCGAAGCATCTTCGCCAAAACCGAAATCGAATTCGAGCAGCTTTGTTTAATAAACCCGTATATCGGGCGGCTGCACGGGAAAATGATCCTCGACTGTCTGCAAAGCTGGCAGGTTAACCCCGCAGATATTGACGTTGTTGCCAGTCACGGACAAACCGTTTATCACGCCCCAAAAAGTCAGCACCGGCGCGATAAGTTCCCAAATGCTACGTTACAGATCGGAGATGGGGATCATATAGCTGCAACAACAGGGGTCATCACGTTCAGCGATTTTCGGCAGAAGCACATCGCTGTGGGCGGGGAGGGGGCACCCCTCGCGGTCTATGGCGACTATTTTATGTTTTCGAAAACCGGTGAAAACCGAATCCTGCTGAACATGGGGGGGATTGCCAACTTTACGTATCTGCCCGCCGATCAGGATGCCAGCGCTGTGTTTACGACCGATACCGGACCGGGCAATACGTTGCTGGATGCGTACGCCCGAACGTTACAGCATAAAGCGTATGACCAGGACGGGCAACTGGCGGCCAGCGGTCAGGTGAACCCTCAGTTGCTGCTGGCCTTAAAAGCGAACCCATTCTTCGACGCTTCGTTTCCGAAAACGACCGGACCGGAGGTGTTCAATACAGCTTTTGTCGAGCAGGCTCAGCGTCAAAGTGGGACTGCTAACGTATCGGACGCTGACCTGATGGCAACGCTTGTTCAGCTCAGTGCCGATACCATTGCGGAGGCTATCAAACGTGTGATGCGGGCCGGCGCAACGTATCATGTATACATGAGTGGAGGGGGGATGCATAATCCTGTGCTGACAGCCGCAATCCGGAGCCAGTTACTGAATTGTCAATTCAGCACAACCAGCGAACTGGGTATTGATGGGGACGCTAAAGAGGCTGTGTTGTTTGCTGTGCTGGCGAACGAAAGCCTTGTCGGTGGAACAACCTCGTTTGGGGAACGGGAGGGCGTTCCAACGGTTTCGATGGGAAAAGTGAGTTTTCCTGGATAAATAAAGTCAAATACGCTAAAGGGGTTTCTGTAAGACAATCATACCGCGTACCTCTTCTTTCATCCGGGGAAAGTTAAGACGGAGTCGGCTATGCTCCTGAAAGCCCATGTGTCGATAGAAACCAACGGCTGGGCTCGTATCCATCGATTTAAGCCAGAGCGTTTGTTTGCCCCGTTGGCGAGCTATGGCTTCTACGTAGGCTAAAGCCGCCCGACCAACACCATGGCCAGTAGCTTCGTCAAGCAGATAGATACGTTCCAGTTCTAAACCATTGTTGTTTGGCTGATCGGGCAAAGGCTTGTCGATATTAATCTTTATGAAACCAACCGGCTTATCGGCCATCAAGACCATGAAATAACGGGCATTGGGGTCGTTAAGCTCATTGGTTAGTTGCTGCACAGCAAACGAACGTTCGAGGTACCACTCACCTCGATCATACCAGTAGTCGAGGTAATGCTGGCTGTACGACCGTCTGGCAATTTCCGACAGCGCCTGTGCGTCGGCAGCAGTAAGCAGACTAAAACGAACAGACACGACCGCTCAGGATTTAGGACGAAATACCTTCATTACGTCCGGATTTGTCGTGAGGAATGGCCCACCGATCAGATCAATACAATAGGGTATCGCCGGAAACACGACTGACAGACACTGGCCAATAGCAGTGGGTTTACCCGGCAAATTGAGAACCAGCGTTTGGTTACGTATGCCCGCGGTCTGACGGGACAAAATAGCCGTTGGTACGTACTTCAAACTTTCCTGACGCATAAGCTCGCCAAAGCCGGGCATCATCTTCTGGCAAACGGCTTCGGTCGCTTCGGGTGTTACGTCGCGCAGGGCTGGACCGGTACCACCGGTTGTAACTACCAGGCAGCACTGTTCCATATCGGCCAGTTCGATCATGGTGGCTTCCAGCTGATCCTGCTCGTCGGGTATAACTCGGTAAACAGGCTGCCATTCGCAGGTTAACCACTCTGTTAAAAGTTTAACAACCGCCTTTCCGGGAATGTCTTCGTAGACGCCCGCGCTGGCCCGATCCGAAACGTTAATGATGCCAATTCTAATCATACTGCAAAAATGAAGAACGGATACCAGATTCCATAAAAGTAGTCCAGTATCCGTTCTTCGTTAGCGATCAACTTATGGTTTTTTTCGCTTAAGGGCCAGGTCGTGCGCGGTATCGTAGTAGGAGCGGAGATTACTCCAGTCGAACACTTCGGCGATGCTTTCGACGCGATTGCGCTGGGCGATTCGGTCACGCTGCGCCATTCGAACAAATCGATAGAGAACGTTCGCCAGTTGGTCAGCCGCTTCGTTGAAGGATTGGGTCCGGCGGTTGATGACGTAAATACCCCGGTTTTCGTAGTCCCGCATGATCTGCATGATGAAATCGCCGAAGCCCGACTGATCGCTCGTGACGGTTGGTATCCCCCGAACAATGCATTCGAGGGGTGTATATCCCCAGGGTTCATAATAGCTCGGGAATACGCCTAAATGGCAACCCCGTACAAACTGGCTGTAATCCAGACCAAACAGAGGGTTAGTCGAAGCGATAAAATCGGGGTGGTATACGATTTTAACCCGGTCATACTCATTGTTCACCAGATTGGCCTGCCGGATAAACCGGGTCATGTCATCTTCCTGCACCAGATTATGCGTCACGAAGGGCGGAAGCTGCTTATTTTTCCAGCTCTGTATGGTACGCCGAAGCCGCAGACGCCAGTACTCGTCAACGAACTGATTGAGGTCGGGCATCGTGTTGGCATTCTGGCCCGATGCGGCTGCCTGGAACAGTCGTTCGCCGACTTGTTTTTCAATGTTCTCGCAGGTTTCCTGAATCTCGTCCAACAAGGCTCTCGAATGCAACACCTCTGGATTAATGGAGGTATAAGGCTGTTTGGTAACCATGAACATCACAACCGTCATATCCATATTAGCCTCCCGCATCCTGTAATTTAGCCGGGCCAGTGCTTCGAGAGTCAGGTCATACCCTTTGTTGGAAAATTCAAACCGTCCGGACGTGAAGAAGTAAAGCGTTTTTTCCAGATCAAAGGAGTAGTTATGGAAGAAATGCCCCATTACGAACTCGTGAATCTTTTCCTTGTAACGGACGTGCAGGTTCTGAAACTCGTGCACAGCTGCAAACCGGGTAATGTTTAACCCGTTCGGCAGAATCAAATCGGGATTACGTCCCAGGAATACCTCACACTCCCGAGCCGTTACGTCGCTAACCGTGGTGAAAACGTGCGCTTGCTGAGCCGCAAGCCGTTCAATGGTTGCCTGCGTTTCAATGCCATAATGCTTTGCTTCGCGTTGCCAGTCAAAGAAAGGAAGCTTACCATAAAAGCCGGGCTCATTCTGGGCCAGATACCGGCCGAGCATAGTAGCATGCGTGGTGAATATAGTCGCTATTTTTACGTTCTCCCGACGCAGATCGGGTAAGCCACTACTAGCCATCCATTCGTGAAAGTGAGCCACGAAGTCAACTCGCCGGGCGTGGTCTTCGGCCAGTAAGGTTAGGAATAATCGGACCATTTCGCCAAAGGCTATCGTCTGGTTGACCAGGTCTTCGACGTTGAGTGTCGACAGCTGATGGTTTTGCCAGAGTTGGCCCTTAACGTAGTTTAACTGCTCAACGCTTATACTGTTGGTGTCGAATAAAACGACCCGCGGCCGGCCCGTAACCAGCCAATAGCCGTATTCGACCGTAAAGCCCAGTTGGCGCATCTTGCGGACTGTCTGACCAATCTCGGTCTCGTCGGAGTCGGTAATGGGTTCAAATTCAGCCGCTGCCCGCTGCGGAAAATAAGGGCCAAGCGCTACGTAGTTGTCATCCCACTTTTCGACCATTGCCGGTACTTTCGACCGGATAACCGTATATATTCCGCCTACCTGATTACATACTTCCCAGGCAATTTCGAGCAGCAGTTTTCGCTTCGACGTTGAAAATACTGATTCCAAATTATTAAGTGGTTTTAGGCCATCGTTTCGTATTGCTAGTGGCTGAGACTATGTCCAGCGTACTGAATATATAAACGATTAAAGGCAAAGTTGTTTATTTTAAATACGAACGTGCGTCAGTTACCTCTGTTTTGCCCTGCTGAGTCAGTGTATAATTAAAACCCGCCTGAATGCTGTAAGCACCATACTCGCCTTTTTTGTTTACAGCTAGAAAACCAACCTGAACATCTTTATAGTCCTGTTTTTTTATGATGCGCAGGGCTGCTTCCTCACAGGCCTGCTGGGGTGTTCGGCCCTGCCGCATCAACTCAACGACCAGAAAAGAGCCGCAGGTACGCATCACCAATTCTCCTAAACCCGTGGCACAGGCTCCGCCAATCTCATTGTCGACGAACAGCCCGGCTCCGATAATAGGTGAATCGCCAACTCGGCCATTCATTTTATACGCCAGACCGCTGGTTGTACAGGCACCCGATATGTCGCCCTTATGGTCAATAGCCAGCATGCCAATCGTGTCGTGCCGCTCAATATTAATGATTGGTTTGTACTTCGCGGTTTTCATCCACTCACGCCATTTTGCTTCCGATTGTTTGGTAAGCAGATTCTGCTTTTTAAACCCCTGAGACAACGCAAATGTCAGCGCGCCTTCGCCACTGAGCATTACGTGTGGCGTTTTCTCCATTACGGCCCGGGCTACCGATATGGCGTGCATAATGTGCTCCAGGTACGTGACTGAACCGGCATTACCGCGTTCGTCCATAATGCAAGCGTCGAGTGTAACCCGTCCATCGCGGTCCGGTAGTCCCCCGTAACCAACACTTGTATCGTCCGGGTCCGCTTCGGGAATACGAACGCCTGCTTCAACAGCGTCTAAAGCCCGGCCATTTTTGGTCAGCACAGCCTGAGCCGCTTCGTTTGCTTTGGGTTGTTTCCAGGTTGAAAGGACCATCGGTACACCTCCAGCCGCATGGGTGGATTGCGCGGTATTGGCAACGCCAAACGTCATCGAAGGCAGTAGTCCTGCTAGTGAGCTAAGAGATAAAAAACGGCGTCTGTTTACCATCTAAGTAGGGATACGGCTCAAATTAAAGGAATAAACGCTTGGCATTTACTACTTTTAAGCGATTTATTCAAAACCAGGTATGGCGGACTCTACCAAGCACATTCTGCTTATGGATGGCCCGGATAATAAGGGCCTAATCTACCACGTAACAAGTGTTCTGTTTCGGCACGATCTGAACATCATTCATAACGATGAGTACGTTAGCCCCTCCGGGCGGTTTTTCATGCGTACCGAATTTGAAGGTACGTTCGACAGTGCAGCTCTGTTGGATGAGCTTTATAAGACATTGCCAGAGGGCATAACGCTGCGCCTTAACCCAAAGCGAAAGAAAAATATCGTTGTGTTTGTGACAAAGGAGCACCACTGCATCGGCGAACTGTTGATTCGGTACGCGTTTGATGAGCTGGATGCCGATATTCTGGCGGTAATCAGTAATTATAACGTGTTGCAGCCGTTGGTCAGCAAGTTTGGTATTCCCTTTCATTACGTCTCCCATGAGGGTAAAACTCGCGAAGAGCACGAAGAGGCTATTCTCCGGACTCTGGCCATCTACGAGCCGGAATACCTGGTTCTGGCCAAGTACATGAGAGTCTTAACGCCTAATTTTGTTAACCATTTCCCCAACCGGATTGTGAACATTCACCATTCGTTTCTGCCGGCTTTCATCGGGGCAAATCCATACCGGCAAGCGTATGAACGCGGGGTGAAAATTATTGGCGCAACGGCTCACTTCGTTAATAATGACTTGGACGAAGGGCCGATTATTGCTCAGAACGTGAAAGATGTCGATCATCGGCATACGGCCGCTGATATGGCCACCGAAGGTAAAGACGTAGAAAAGATCGTCTTGTCGCAAGCGCTGAAGCTGGTTTTCAACGACCGCGTATTCATCTCCGGTAACCGGGCTATTGTGTTGTAGCGCTACGCCTTCACCGCGTCGATAAGTAAACGAATTTTTTCCTGGCTGGCTTCCATGTACTCGTACTCGTTCGGTATCGTCGTGGCCATAGACACGGTTGGCTGACGAAATTCCATCCGGCTGCTTTCTGTGATGCTGCCGCTCGAATGAATCGCGTCTACTCCAGCCTGGGCGAACAATAGAGCATTGCCCGCGTTCACGCCCGCTCCGGCCATAATCTCAAGCCGTCCGTCGGCCTGTTTAACCAGCTCACGGAGCAGCGGCAGGCCCGCTTCGGCGGTGGGTTGCTGCCCCGACGTCAGAATGCGGGCGGCACCGGTGCGGATAACGGCTTCGAGCGCTTCATTGGGGTTGCGGGCCATATCAAACGCCCGATGGAACGTAACAGGCAAAGGGTTTGCCAGTTCGATAAGCCGACGGGTTATCACTTCATCAATACGGCCATCAGCGGTAAGACAGCCTAAGACAATACCATCTGCCTCCAAGGTTTTAGCCAATCGAATATCGGCCTCTATGACAGCTAACTCTGTTTCTGTATACAGAAAGTCGCCCCCGCGGGGACGGATCATCACGAAAACCGGAAGCTGTACCTGGTGCCTGACGAGCTGAATCAGGCCCGCGCTGGGGGTTGTACCGCCTTCGGCTAAGCCCCCACATAACTCAATCCGATGGGCACCGGCTTGCTGCGCTGCTAGGCACGAAGCCAGAGAATACGCGCAAATTTCAACAGTCATGAATTCTTAGAAAAAATGAATGACACTGCTTGTGGGCTCAAATAAACCGGAAATGCGGTACGTTTGCTCTCAAAATAGATAAACAAAGGAGAGATTTGGGCGGTATATAAACAAACCCGGCTACTGGCAGTTAATGGCCTAAATCCCCCAAAACAACGTTCAGAAACATTTTTACCGAAAAGAGCTTGGATATTAAGTGTTTTTTTACTTTTGCACCCTCATTGAAAAAGTAGTCATTTAAAAAATACGCAACACACTATGTACTGGACACTCGAACTAGCATCCTACCTAGAAGATGCCCCCTGGCCCGCTACCAAAGACGAACTGATTGATTACTCGATTCGCTCCGGTGCTCCGCTTGAAGTTGTAGAAAACCTTCAGGAACTCGAAGACGATGGGCAGCCGTACGAAAGCATTGAAGAGATCTGGCCTGATTATCCAACTAAAGACGATTTCTTCTTTAACGAAGACGAATATTAAGCCGTTCGGGTTTCCAGCAAAAGGGCGTAATTCACCAACTGAATTACGCCCTTTTGCTTTTTATAAATCGTCAGTACGTATCAGGTCGCTGCTGATTTTGATTTGTTTTCCGTAGACTGGCTTTTAACCGGACGATCGTACTTTTTAGGCGCGTATAGAAAGCCAAAAGCTTCAGCGCCTTCTTTTGTATGGACTTTGTGATGGATGTAGTGAGCGCGCATGATCCGCTGCATATAGCGGCCACTGGTATCAACCTTCACCTTAACCCGGCGGTGAACAATCACATCGTGGAAGAGAAAGTAAAAAAAGCCATAAAGCGTAACGCCTGCGCCAATCCAGGCTAAAAAACGGTATTCTTCAAGCTCTACGCCTAGAATAATCAGGATGATAGCTGTCAGGCTGAACACTACCGCGAACAGATCGTTAACCTCAAAAAAACCTTTATGGTGATTGTGGTGATCACGGTGCCAGCTCCATAAAAAGCCATGCATAACGTACTTGTGCGTGAACCACGCGACACCTTCCATGAACAGAAAGGTCCCCAAAACCAAAGCAACGTTTACCAGCATTTTTGTGTTTATTAGATAGGACTACGGTCAATAAATTGGTTAAGATACCAGGTGCATTTGATTCGATGGTCGCCTGCTTACTTAAGCTCTAACGGTTTGTCCGGCTGAAAAGTTGGTTGAAATAAGCCAAGTTTTAGCCCCAAAGAGAGATCCGAATCGAATCGTTGCAAGTTTGTGGAAAAGCAGTATCTTTATTCCGGTCTGGAAAGACCCAATTCAGTGCTCAACCAGATGAACCCATCGGTTATGGACTATCAGGCGCTCAAGAACCTGGTCAGACGGGGAGAGGGTAGTAGTTTAGAGTTCAAGCTGAAAACAAACCATCCCGAAAAAATCATTCGGGGCGTAGTAGCCTTCGCCAATACAAACGGTGGAATCATGCTCATTGGCGTCGGTGACGACAAGAAGATTCCGGGCTTGAAGTATGCCGATGAGGACGAATACCTGCTCGTCCGGGCCATCAACAAATATTGTTTTCCGCGCATTTCCTATACCATTGAACGCGTGCAACTCTACGACGAGCGCGAAGTGCTTGTGATCCGAGTGCCCCCCAGCCCCACGCGACCCCACTATATCATTCCCGACCCGGCTGAACCCGACAACAAGAAGGCATACGTTCGTGTGGCCGACAAATCCGTTCAGGCCAGCCGCGAAGTGCGGGAAATTATGAAAGGCGAGCAGGCCGCCCGCGACATTCGATTTAGCTACGGTGAGAAAGAGAAAAAGCTAATGCAGCATCTTGGTGAACACAATAGTATCACTGTCGATCTGTTTGCCTCCATTGCCGGCATCTCGCGTAAGATTGCGTCACGAACCCTTGTTCTGTTAGTGCTGGCGAACGTACTGGAAATTCACCCAAGTGATGTAGTTGATGAGTACACCACTCGGGCGGTTAGTTGATGAAGTCAGTAGCTGTCAGTTTCGGCCTAAGCTGATGACCGTCAGCAGTTCTTCTACTTGCGTATAGGCATACTGTAGCTGCTCATCTGTAGTGGAATAAGGCGGTATGAAATACAATACGTTGCCCAACGGTCGCATGAGTACCCCCCGATCCAGTAAAAAGTGATACGCTACGTCGCGGATGTCATTGAAGTATGACGTTTGCTCACCCGCCTTCAGATCGAAAGCCAGCAACGTACCGCGCTGACGTATGTTTTCTACACTCGCATAAGCAGCCAGCCGCTTTTTGAAAGCCGTATGATTGTCAGCAATACGTTGTATGCTGTGCTGCGTTTCAGCCGACAGCAGTAAATCCATACTGGCTAACGATGCTACGCAGGCTAATGGGTTGGCCGTGAAGGAATGGCCGTGAAAAAGTGTTTTAAACTTATCGTCGGATAAAAAAGCGTTGTAAATTTCCTGTGTACACGTAGTGATGCCTAACGCCATGGTGCCGCCCGTCAAGCCCTTCGAGACACACATCAGATCCGGCTTCTGTTGCAAGTAATCAGACGCAAAGAGCTTCCCGGTACGCCCGAAGCCAGTCATCACTTCATCGGCAATTAACAGGGTATCCTGGCGACGAGCCAGAGCAAACAATTGATCGAGGATACCGGGCTCATACATGGTCATGCCCCCGGCTCCTTGTACGAGCGGCTCAACAATAAACGCGGCAACTTCGTCGGTAAACAACTCATTTGCCCGCTGTAGTACGTCATCTTCCCGGCCGGCTACCGGAACAGGTAAATACTCGACATCAAACAAAAACGGAACAAACGGAGCCGTGAAAGCACTACGTCCCCCTACGGCCATGGCCCCGAACGTATCGCCGTGGTAAGCGTTTTCAAAAGCGACTATTTTTCGGCGCGGTTTACCCAGGTTGTGCCAGTACTGAAATGCCATCTTCAGCGCTACTTCGACCGCCGTTGAGCCGTTATCGGAGTAAAAAACTTTGGCTTGACCAGACGGTAGTATGTTCAGCAGACGCTCGGCTAACGCAACCGCCGGTTCATGCGTAAAACCCGCAAAAATAACGTGTTCCAGCTTGGTGAGTTGTTCCGCTACCCGTTGGGCAATATAAGGATGAGCGTGACCGTGCAGATTAACCCACCAGGAAGCAATCATGTCCAGATAGGTCTGTCCATTCGCAGCGTATAGTATTGATCCTTCACCCCGTACAATTGGAATGGGTAACGGAGCCGTTTGCATCTGCGTGAAGGGATGCCAGATAACGGCTTTATCGCGTTCGCGTAAATCGTTCATTGAGTGTAAAGCAATGGATTGTAATCAGACAGTAGAATATCTGCCCAGATCGGTACGTGGTAAACTGCAGTGGTTAGGTAAAATGGGCTGGTCTAGTCGTTACAGACTTGTTACCACTTCGTTTGGGCACGCATGACCTGCTCGATGACGTCCCGAACGGCCCCCCGTCCACCCGGCTTAGGCGATACGTATTGGCAGACAGCCTGGATGTCGTCAACAGCATCGGCTGGACAAGTGCCTAAGACCTCAGAACGACTTAGAATGGAGAAGTCAGGTATATCGTCGCCCATGTACAGGATTTCGGACTCGTTCAGGCCATCTCGGGTAACATAGCCCAGGTAAGCATTCAGCTTCTGATCAGGCGGGCCACCCATGAATATATCCTTTACACCAAGTACCTCGAACCAGTTGCGGACGCCATCCGCATTAGCTGATGAGATAATGCCTACCCGAAAGCCTGCTTGCAGAGCACGTTCGATGGCGTAGCTATCCTTAATGTCAAATGTTCTGTATTGTTCGCCACTGGCTAACAGGTGAACATCGCCGGTTGTGAGAACGCCATCTACGTCAAACGTGAATGTTTTAATGCGCTCGAAGCGTTCAAAGAGTTGAGTCATTCTGCAAGTTTAGGAAAAATCGGCCGTTGTGGGGACTTTTGTCGTATGAATCCAATTAACCCGCCCAAGTCTGGACTACCCCCGGCGTTTCAGGCGCAAATGCAGGCGCAACTGGGTGCCGACGTTGCCGCCTTTGAAACAATACTGGCTCAGGAAACGCCCGTTAGCATCCGCATCAATCCGCGGAAGCCGGTATTCGATACGTCCGCTTTAGAGCAGGTGCCCTGGTGCGCGGAAGGCTTTTATTTACCCGAACGCCCCAGCTTTACGTTGGACCCTTCGTTTCAGGCTGGAGCTTACTACGTACAGGAAGCGTCATCGATGCTCTTAAACGAAGCGCTGAAGCAGACTGTAAACCTCATTCGGCCGTTGCGCGTACTGGATTTGTGTGCAGCGCCGGGTGGAAAAAGTACCTTGCTGGCTTCCGCTGTACACCCAGATAGCCTACTGATCTGCAATGAAGTTATTCGAAGCCGGGTATCTGTACTACGCGAAAACCTGGATAAATGGGGCTATCCGAACGTGGTTGTCAGCAGCCACGACCCCGACGATATGCAAAAGCTGAACGGTTTTTTTGACCTTGTTGTGATCGATGCGCCCTGTTCGGGCGAAGGATTATTTCGTAAGGATCCCGACGCTATTCAGGAATGGTCGGAAGCGAATGTACAGTTGTGTTCAGCGCGCCAGAAACGGATTTTAGCGGCTGCGGCTCCGCTGCTCGACGAGGGAGGGATTCTGATCTATAGTACGTGCACCTACAACGATGCCGAGAACGTAGATAATGTCCGTTACCTGACAGAGAATGGGTTTCGTAACCGGGCGCTTGCCTTACCAGCCGAATGGAACGTAGTGGAGAAAGAAACGAATGGTGCCGTTGGGTATCAGTGTTACCCGCATAAGGTCAGAGGAGAAGGCTTCTTCATCAGTGTATTTCAGAAAACAGGGTTCACGGCAACCGTAAAGCTGGATGCCCGTACGTTTCGTAGCATCCGGGCGTTACGTCCGAGAGAAACGGCATCAGCCGCTACATGGCTGCAAACGCCCGCCGACTTCTCATTTTGGGAGAAGCCCAATGGCGATGTGATGGCCTTACCCAAAGCACTCGAAAAGCAATTCTTATTTTTAGACAGCGCTTTGTATAACAAAGGCTTCGGGCTGGAGATGGGCCAGTTCAAGGGCACTGACTTCATACCGTCTCACGCCCTGGCATTAAGTACGGCCATCCAGCAAAGCTTGCCCGCTGTGGAGTTGAGTAAGGAAAATGCAATTCGGTATTTTAAGAAAGAAAATCTGGTGCTCGGCGAACCCGTCAGAGGCTGGTTGTTAGCCCGTTATAAGGGCCTGAATCTGGGTTGGGTAAAAGGCGTTGGAAATCGCGTAAACAACTACCTGCCCAAAGACTGGCGCATCCGGATGGACATAAAGGAATATGCCTAACCACTCCCATCGACATGAAACGATTCTTCACCATTACTGGCCTGCTACTTGTCCTGCTTATTTTGGGCTATATGGCTGGACCTTCAATGCACTACGATCCTGTCAAAAATGAACTGATACGTGTAGATTCCAACTTGGTCGAATTGGAGAAACGTATTGTTGAATCGGAAGGTAGAGCAAACGTACGACCCGACAACGAAGCCCGTATTGTGTGGGCCGACAGTCTGCACAAGGTTAGAACGCCTTATAGTATTGTGTACATCCCTGGCTTTTCGGCCAGCTGGGCCGAAGGTGATCCGATTCATCAGCAGTTAGCCCAACATTTCGGCTGTAATCTATATCTAGCCCGCACCTACGGTCACGGTGTCAATTCGCCCGACTCTTTTAAAGACATGACTCCTGCAAAGTACACGGAGTCGGCGGAACGGGCTCTGGCAATCGGTAAGGCGTTAGGTGACAACGTCGTGCTAATCGGTACCTCGGCAGGGGGCATGTTATCGCTGTATCTGGCTGCACATCACCCCGAAATCTATGGGCTAGTCCTGTACTCACCCTGCATTGAAGTGGCTACTCCGGCCTTAAAACTTGTGACCAGGCCGTGGGGTAAACAGATTTTAAAGCAAGTCTTTGGCGGAGACTACGTTGTCAATACGCATTACAGCGAGGAACGAGCGCGCTACTGGCTGCCTAAATACCACACGAACGGGCTAATCACGCTCCAAACGATGCTGAATGAGTTTATGACGCCCGAGCAGTTCGCGAAGGTGAAGCAGCCTTTGTTCATGGGGTACTATTATAAGGATGAAGACAATCAGGATAAACTGGTGTCCGTGGCGGCTATGCTGGCGATGTATGAGCAGTTAGGTACGCCCGCTGATAAGAAGCAGAAGGTTGCCTTTCCAAAGGCGGGCCAGCATGTCATCGCTTCTCACTTTACTTCAGATGATCTTACGGGTGTCTATCAGGCTACGGAAAAATTTATGGAGAACGTACTGCGAATGCCGACGGCTTCTGCTGCTCAACCTGCTCTATCCCTCCGTAACGACGTACCCACAAAAAAATAACCTAACTTTGGCCTCCTGATTCGTTTGGTTGTCCGGCTGTTCGTTCGGTTGTTGCGGCCTACCAAACAGTCAAACAATACAACAATCGAACAACCACATTAACCTATGGCTTACGGACTACTAAACGGAAAACGCGGCATCATTTCCGGTGCCCTAAACGAAAGCTCAATCGCCTGGAAAATTGCCCTGAAAGCAAAAGAAGAAGGCGCCACAATTACCTTAACGAATGCACCAATCGCTATGCGGATGGGAGAAATCAAGCGGTTGGCTGAGCAAACCGATGCCGAAATCATTCCGGCTGATGCTACGTCGATGGAAGACCTCGATAACCTGTTCACAAAGTCGCAGGAAGTGCTGGGTGGTAAAATCGACTTCGTTCTGCACAGCATCGGCATGAGCCCAAATATTCGTAAGGGACGTGCTTACACGGACTTGAATTACGAGTGGCTCAAGCAAACCCTTGATATATCGGCTATCTCGTTCCATAAAATGCTTCAGTCTGCCTACAAACTGGACGCCATCAGCGAATGGGGATCGGTTGTAGCGCTGACCTATATGGCGGCCCAGCGGACGTTTCCGTTCTATACGGATATGGCCGATGCGAAGGCTCTGCTCGAATCGGTTGGCCGGAGCTTTGGCTACCGTTACGGTCGCCATCGGAAGGTACGTATCAATACGGTATCGCAATCGCCGACCCCGACAACGGCCGGTAGCGGCATCGGTGGGTTCGACCGGTTCTTCGAGTTTGCCGACAAGACGGCTCCGCTGGGCAACGCTACCGCCGATCAGTGTGCCGACTATTGCATTACGTTGTTTTCTGACCTGACCCGCATGGTAACCATGCAGAATCTGTTCCACGATGGTGGTTTCTCCATGACCGGTATCTCGGAAGAGGTGATGGAACTGATCAATAAGGAGCAACCTCAGTAAAAAAATACCTTTCTAAAAACGCAGAAGCCTTGTGGTTACCACAAGGCTTCTGCGTTTTTAGAGACTCTGTAAAATGATATTCAGAACCTGATTTCCTGAGTCAGGTACGTTGCCTGATCATCGCCATTTATCGTAACGACGGCACGTAATGGTTTGGCGTTCCAGTCGACAGAAATTAATCCATAGTTCAGCTTCGCCACCATGTCACCGACGCGGTAGCGGTTTGGTTCTTCGTGCGGGGCCGAAACGTGCGTCAGACCACTGCTGGTAATATCGTACAGGTCATAATTCAAACCAGGTAGACGCACTTTCGAAACCTCTGCAATATGTCGGTCGCCACTGATGAGCATAGCCCCTTTAGGCTTGGTTTTGCTGAGTAGGTCGAGGAAGCGTTGGCGGGAAGTCGGAAAATTGGCCCATTTCTCGGACACGTGTTCTTCGGGCAGGAACTGAATGCCGCAGCCAATGATATGAACGTCGGCATCGGAGTTGGTTAACTGGCGTTCCAACCATTGCCACTGCGCTTCACCAAGCATATCGCCTGATGGGTCTGGCATGTTGGCTTTGCCATTTTTCTTCAGAGGGTCGCGGAAATAGCGGCCATCCAGCAAAATTACTTTCACGCGTTGCCTTTTGGGGCCATACGTATGGACGGAGTAGGCTCCCTCCTGCACACGTAATGGGCTGTTAACCGGTACGTCCAGAAAATTGAGCATCAACTGCTGGCTCTCTTTCCGGCGAGGATATTCTTTACCCCCATCATTGACCCCGTAGTCGTGGTCATCCCAAACGCCAATTATCGAAGTCGACTGACGTAACTGCTGATAAAGCGGATTCGCTTTTTGGCGGGCATACTTAGCCGTGAGCGTATCCATGTTTTCCGAATCGCCATATATGTTATCGCCCAGCCATATCCAGACGTCTGGCTTTTTGGCAACAATGTCATCCCAGAGCGGCTGCGGGCGTTTCTGATCGCTGCACGACCCGAACGCAATCGTGGTAATGAGTTTTGACTGAGTGTCGGCGACGCTTGTAGCCGGCGTCGTCGTACGGCAGCTACAAACCAATACGCAACCGATGAGGCTAAGAGTAGAAACCAGTTTCATGAGAACATCTTCGATTTTTGAGCTCATAAAAGTAAAACTGACGCTCTATTTTCGGATGGATTAGCCCATTTGTTAATAGTAACTTATAACTGCAGAGATAAACGAACCAAATCAGTGCCAGCTGGCGACAATTCGGCTTCCGTTCTCGGTAGCCTCAGCTCGAATAAACGTATCAACTTCCTGTTGAAGCTCCTCTACGTGCGAAATAATACCCACTACGCGGTTTTCGGAACGTAACGCTTTTAAGGTCTTGAACACGGTCTGCAAGGCGTCTTTGTCGAGCGTGCCGAAGCCTTCGTCTAAGAAGAACAGGTTTTGCCTGGCCTTGGTCAGGTGCTGGATATTGTCGGACAAGGCCAGCGCCAGCGATAGCGACGCCTGGAAAGTTTGTCCACCCGATAGTGTTTTCACGCTACGGACCTCACCGCCGTTGAGGAAATCCCGCACCTGAAAATTATTCTTTTCGTCTAATTCCAGCTTGAGCTGGTTGTTCGTCAGCTTAAAGAATCGCTCGTTAGCCGATTCGCACAGGTTTTTGAGGTAGACCGATGAAACGTAATTCACAAAACCCTGCGCCCGGAACATTTCGTCCATTTTCTTTAAATCCTGCCGCCGAAGGTCCAGTTCATCGTACCGTTTCTGATGATCTTGCTTCTGTTGCCACTGGGTTTCGAGCGTAGTCAATATGGTCGATGCGCGGCCGTGCTCTTTGTTTAACGTATCCTTTTCCGCTTTCAGCGACTGCAACTGCACCTGTACAGTTTCCAAAGCAATCGGATCGAAGGGGCGTTCGGAAAGCTCAGTTTCCAGCGTTTCGATCTGTTGCTGAAGTCCACTACGTTTCTCGTCGTACTCTTTAATCCGTCGCCTTGCCTGACCCGTGTCGAGTTCAGATCGTATAATGCTTTCGACTTGTTCCCGGCCTAAGTCTTTATCCGTCAGGTGCTGATTAATACGTAGTTCAAGCGCATCGATCTCAAGATCAATTTCGGCGAGTTGCTTTTTAATTTGCTGAACCTGTTCCTCGGTGGTTGCCAAGGATTTTTCAGCCTTACCTTTTTGTTTTTCGGCGTCATCGAAGTTAAGCTTGGTTTGATTGTAGGTTTGGCTTAACGATTCGCGCATGTCCGCAATCTGACCCAATCCCCAGTCTTCGACTTCATCCAGCTTGAAATGCTCCAGTAATTGAAGCGTTGTTTTCAACTCACCTTCCTGGCCCGATATTTCCTTTTCTACGTCAGCTACTTGCTCAGACTGCTTCTTGTGAATGGCTTCAGCTTCGTCAATCAACGTATTAAGATCCTTGATCGCTAGCTGGGCATCCTGAAGCTGTTTTTGAACGACACTTTCTTTCTGAATAGCTTCCGTTACGTGATTTTCCTGATCTTTCGAGAACTCAGGCCAAATGAACTTATCTTCATGTTCGGTCAATTGCCTGATAACTTCTGTACGTTCCTGAGTCAGCCGTTTACCGTTCTGCAACTCACTACGTAGTTTCGTTGCCAGTTCATTAATTGTCAACCGAAGCGTAGTGGTATCGTCAATGCGTTGAATTACTTTCTTCAACGCAGCTTTGCTTCGCTCCACGTCCGTATCGTCGGGGTTGAGTTTGTGGCGGTTCGGATGATGTTCAGAACCACAAAGCGGGCAGGGCTGGCCATCACTCAGCGCGTTGGCGTACTTACGAATTTCATCCTGCACCAACACCTGCTGGTGTTTTGCTTCGCGTTCTTCCCGAATCCCCTTCAACCTGACCAAGGCTTCTTCAATCTGAGCGGGCAACGTTTTCAGGGTGAATCCTGCCCATTCAGGCGGGAAACCTACTAAAGCGTCGTTCTTCTGCTGCTTGAGCTGTTCAACCGTCGTGTCGTAGTTATCAATCGCTTTTTGTAAATTATCGGCGCGCTCTTTCAGCGGTCTGTACAAAGCAAACCAGTTCTTTACTTCATAAAGCCGTTCCAGATTAGATGTTTGACCGAGCGCAGCATCCAGAACAGCCTGGTGTTCCTTGCGGTCTGCTTTATAGTTCTCGATCTGATCAGCTTGCTGGTCAAGCTGCTTCTTCAAAACGTCCCGATTCAGAGCCTGTTGACTGATGCCTTGCTGAAGCGTTCTGATCAACTGAACCGAGTCCAGTTCGTCAATTTTTTGCTGAATCTCTTCCCGGCTTTCATAGGCCTGCTTAGCAGCCTCATACTGACTCCGAAGACCAGTTAACTGCTTCGTTACCGCAGTGAACTCCGATTGGGCCGCTTGCTGATCCTCGTTGAGCTTTGTTCGTTTACCGAGCAGTTTGTCGAGATTGGCAAAATCAGACTGGAAAATCAATCGACACGATTCGTACAGAGCGATGTCTTGTTCGAGCTGACGATACGTCGGCTCATCCGAGAGCAGATTAGTAAGCTCCCGTTGCGTTTGCGCCAGGGTTTTGCTTCTCGTTTCGCTCTCCAGTAGCCGCTTTTCGTCAGGCTCCACCTGCTTAATCTGCTCTTCCCGAATAGCGAGTTGCTCTAGGATGGTGGCAATAGCTGTCTTCGCTTCGTCAATGGCTTCCGGCGTTACGTCCTCCAGCGGACTGAGTAGGCCACGCAATTCCGAAAGCTGTTCGTCGTTTGCCTTCGACAGTTTATTGACTCGACTCGCCAGATCATACTGGTCCAGCTTGAACAATCGGTTCATCATCTCCGTACGATCGCGCGGACTTAGCTCCAGGAACTCACGAAACTGGTTCTGCGGAATAATGATGGTACGCTTGAAGTTGTCGTAGTCGAGCCCTAAAATTTGTTTTGACAGAACAGAAATGTCCTCTTTCTCATTACCGATCGGATGCCAGTCGTTTTCCTGTTTTATAAACATTCGCCGTTCGCCGGGCGTAATCTCGTGGTGTTTTTTTGGGTGCCGTTTAGCTTCGTAAATGAATCTGTATACCTGTTGCTCGGGACCGGCCTGAAACTCAAAGTCGATTTTCAAATGCTTTGATTTCAGGTTCATCATATTGTACTGGCGATTATCACGACTATTGAGTCGTTCGGTTTCCCCATATAAGGCAAAACTGATCGCTTCCAGCAAGGACGTTTTTCCGCTGCCAACCTTCCCGAAGATGCCAAAGACACTCGATCCGATCAGTTGTTGAAAATTGATTTCCTGTAATTCCTGGTACGAGTAAAGCCCTTGAATTGACAGCTTAATCGGTATCATTCAGGTTCAGTTGCTAAAATCTCTTTGAACAGTTGCTGGAGCCGTTCATTTGGCTCCTGGCCTTTATTCTTATTCTTAAAATAATTGCCAAATAGCGTTTCTATGCTTTGCGTCAGGTCAATGGCTGGAGCTGACTCCTCTTCGGTGTCTTCTGCAGTATCGCGTACATCCGGAATAATCGTTACCAGCGACTCATGCGCTTGCTGAAGCTGACGACGCTCCTCACTGGTCAGATAGGTTGGTGTTTGCAGCGTAATCTCCGCGTAACAGTCGGGGTTTTGCTTGAGCCAGTCAACTGCATCATCTACCCGTTTGAATTTGGGACGTAACAACCGTTTTCCTGCTTCTAAAGGCTGAGGAGTAACGACCACAGGTTTGCCAGGTTTAGCGTCAATCAAAACTACGTATTTCTGTTGGTCGGCCTCCGCGAAACTATAAGCCAGTGGACTACTACTATAGACAACTGGGCCGGGACCACCCGCAATTTCCTGATAGCGATGTAAGTGACCCAGTGCCGTGTACTGGACTTGAGCGGGGATCATGTCAGTATAAATAACTGACGCGCCACCAACCTGCAAAATGCTTCGCTCGTCGTCGGATTCCTCGGGTTGTTCACCCCCGCGCTTCATTACAAATAAGTGCGCCATGAGCAGATTGACCCCTCGTTTATCCATATAAGCATCCGCCAACGTTGCCCAGTGCTGTTGTAGCTCCTGCCTTAACTCATCACCAAAACTAGTCAGCCCGAAATAGGACCTCATTCGGCTTTCGTTGGCATAAGGCGTCAAAATGATACGTACCGGAGCAGCATGTCGAGGCAACTTTAACTCCACAAAACCCGGTACTGAACGTAACAGCTTTGCTTCACAGCTTAATTCATACGAATGGACCTCAGTTTTAGGAAAGCCAGCGAATATAATTCCGCATTCGCGCGCGAAATGGTCCTGCGCTTCAATACGGTCTGGATTATCGTGATTACCAGCAATAGCTACTACCGGGCGACTTCCCCCGGCGGCTAGTTTCTTGAGCGTGCTATATAAGAGGTCTTCCGCTTTTGGATCAGGATTGAACGTATCGAACAAATCGCCAGCAACAAGTACCAAATCTACCTGTTCACGATCGGCAATCTTTATAATCTCATCCAGCACATTTTGCTGTTCCTGAAGCCGCTGAAAATCCTGTAGTCGTTTCCCCAAATGCCAATCTGCCGTATGTAGTATCTTCATGGCTTTTATCAACCGTCTATTCAGCTGTTTTCAAAAAAGAAGGATGCAATATAACCTATAGTATATGTAAAACAGTTTATTACCTCTTTTTCGACGCATATTCAGCAAGACAGTGAGCCAGAATGAAGCATCAATATAATCTTTCAAAAAAAGTTTAAACAAATTCAAAACAGTAACTAACTGACATGTGGCCAGTTACTGCTTATCTACATTATTTAGCCTTATCTATTTTGAGACAGGGTCTTGACAAAGAGTGGACAGGCGCCTACCTTTGCAGTCCCAAATCCGGGATGAGCCCCGGTCAGAAAGGCCTAAACCACCCCCCTGACCCGCTCGGCAAAAACAACACCGAAAAACAAATCAAAAATTATTTTTCGGTTTCGCTTGACAAAGTAAAACAAGTCAGCTACCTTTGCACTCCCAAATGATACGGGAACCGATCATAGCCAATCTAACTAATTGTTTATG
>NZ_BAAGZD010000001.1:0-99549 GCF_054778895.1 Spirosoma fluminis | reverse complement strand
GGAGCTGCCCAGCGGGTTGTACTACTACCAGGTGAGTGTGCGCTACGGGGTGCTGGACCGCACGGCGCCCCCGCAGGTGCTGAAGGGCTGGGTGCAGCTGCTTAGAGAAAACGTATCCCTTAAATAAAAAACACATAAATCATACTTTAACAGAAAAGCCAGCCCCTCTCAGGTGCTGGCTTTTCTGTTAAAAACGCATAACAAGCTTATCGCATGTTATGATACACCGTCTGTACATCGTCGTCTTCTTCGATGCGTTCGATCAGCTTTTCAACGTCAGCAGCTTCTTCGTCCGATAGCTCTTTGTAATCGTTGGGGATGCGCTCGAACTCCGCTTGTTTTATGTCGTACCTCTTTTCTTCGAGGAACTTCTGGATAGCCCCAAACGCGGTGAATTCGCCGTAGATAACGTACTGGTTGGTTTCTTCATCGAATTCAACCTCGTCCCCACCGATGTCGATCAGTTCCAGTTCAAGCTCTTCCTGATCAACCCCTTCGGCCGGAATCCGGAAAACCGACTTGCGGTCAAACATGAAATCCAGCATGCCCTGGGTGCCGAGGCTACCGCCCAGCTTGTTCAAATAACTGCGAACATTAGCTACCGTCCGGTTGTGGTTATCCGTAGCCGTTTCGATTACTAGAGCAATTCCGTGCGGAGCGTAGGCTTCGTACACAATCTCTTTATAATCCTCCTGCTCTTTCGACGACGCTTTTTTGATGGCCCGGTCCACGTTTTCCTTCGGCATATTAGCCGCCTTGGCATTCTGGATTATAGCCCGGAGCCGCCCGTTGGTATCGGGGTCGGGGCCACCATTTTTCACAGCGATGACGATGTCTTTGCCGATCCGGGTGAAGGTCTTGGCCATCTGTCCCCACCGCTTCATTTTACGCGCTTTCCGGTATTCAAACGCTCTTCCCATTGTTGTTACAGTTATGGTTCTGAGTTTATGGGGTGCGTGTTCATCTTACCACCTTAGGTACGTAAGAAACCCGCCCACCCGGCAAACTATAAGGGTTGTTCGATTATTTCTGAGTTCAAAACGGGAACGTCTACCTGACCACGTAGTAAGTCATCAAACGTTTCGCGCTTACGGATCAGATACGGTGTTCCTTCGTAAACCAGCACCTCGGCCGGACGAAACCGGGCGTTGTAGTTTGAAGCCATACTGAACCCATACGCGCCAGCATTCTCAAACGACAGCACATCGCCCGGACGAACCTCCGGAAGCGAACGGTCGGTGGCAAACGTATCGGTTTCGCAAATGTACCCGACAACGGTGTACGTTTGCTCGGCACCCATCGGGTTCGATACGTTCTTGATGTCATGATACGCATCATACATCATCGGCCGAATCAAGTGATTGAGCCCCGAATCGACGGCGACGAACGTCCGCGATGGATTCTCTTTTACAAGGTTGGTGCTGACGAGCAGGTGTCCGGATTCGCTGACCAGGAACTTACCCGGCTCAAACCAAAGTTCAAGTTCACGACCGTATTGCTGGCAGAACGCCTGAAACGTCTCCGACACTTTAGCCCCTAATTCAGCCACATCCGTCACATAGTCCCCGTCTTTATACGCGACTTTGAACCCACTGCCGAAATCGATGAACGTCAGGTCTGGATAATCGCTGGACAAGTTAAAAAGCACTTCAGCCCCTCGTAAGAACGCGTTTGCATCCTTGAAATCGGAGCCGGTATGTATATGCAGGCCGACAATATGAATCTGGTACTGCTCAACAAGCTGCCGAATTTCAGATCGTTGCAAAATCGAAATCCCGAACTTCGAGTCTTTGTGCCCCGTTGAAATCTTTATGTTTCCGCCTTCGGCGATGTGGGGGTTTATCCGGATGCTCACCGGAACAGTGCTCCCGTACGTTTGTCCGACCCATTCCAGCAACGGCAGGCTATCGACATTCAGTTGCAGACCGAGGTCAACAGCCTCCCGAATTTCGTCGAACGAAACTCCACTGGGCGTAAACATGATCTGACCAGGCTCAAAACCGGCGAGCAGTCCCAGGCGGGCCTCGTTCACCGAAACCGAATCCATGTCAACGCCTTGCTGCCGCATGAGCTTCAAAATGGACAGATTCGTCAGTGCCTTGGCTGCGTACTTTATCTTTAAGTTGACACCGGCGAATGAAGACCGGAGCAAGCCGATTTTTTCGATAATTTTGTTGGCATCATACACATAGACTGGCAAGCCGAACTCATCAGCAATGGCCAGTACGTCAACACCCTGAATAGTATATTGTTGATTCTCCAGTTGCATTTGTCCCGAATTAGGGTGCAAATATAATTCTTTCGTCTTTGTCTTGCTGATAAAGACTGCTAATGACTGCTTTATGAAATACGTTCTTTTTCTCTGGTATGCCTTCGCTTCGGGTATCGGTCTGGCTCAAACACCGCTTCAGAAACAAAAAGCGCCCAAAACAGCCCTTCCCGCAACAGGACTGATTCAATCCGGACCAATGGTTGGTTATTCGGACATGCGCGAAGTGATGCTCTGGGTACAAACCAAACAGCCCGCCCGCGTGCAGATTCGCTACCACGAAGTAGGAAAACCAACACCCAGTTACGTAACCAACGCAATCCGGACCAACGAACAAGCGGCTTTTACAGCCCACCTGCTCGCCGACAAGGTGGAACCCGGAAGAAAGTACGTGTACAACGTGTTGATCGAGGGGCGAACGGTGAGCCTGCCCTACCCGACAACGTTCCAAACCCAAAGCCTGTGGCAGTGGCGGACCGACCCTCCGACCTTTCGCTTCGGCGTCGGAAGCTGCACCTACGTCAACGAACCTGAAGTCGACCGCCCCGGCACGCCCTATGGGGGTGGCTATGAGATATTCACGGCCTTATCCGCTCAGAAACCTGATTTCATGCTCTGGACCGGCGACAATACGTATACCCGCGAAGTGGACTGGAACAGCCGGTCCGGGGTGCTGCGTCGGTATACGCACACGCGCTCCTTACCCGAAATGCAGCCGTTACTGGCTGCCACCCATAACTACGCCATCTGGGACGATCATGATTACGGCCCGAATGACTCGGATCGTTCGTACTGGCTGAAAACGACCACGCTCGACGCCTTCAAACTTTTCTGGGCTAATCCAAACTTTATCTTTCCGGAAAGCTGCGCCGGTACATTCTTCTGGAACGACTGCCAGTTTTTTATGCTCGACGACCGGACGTTCCGGGCACCCGACGACATGGCCGATGGGCCGGAGAAAGTGTACTTTGGCGAGAAACAGATGCAGTGGCTGCTTGATGCGCTGATTTCCAGTAAGGCTACGTTTAAATTTATCGTTACGGGTGGTCAGATCGTAAACCCGACCAAGGCATTCGAAAATTACGCCATCTACAGCACCGAGCGCGACCGACTGCTGAAGGCCATTGCCAACGCTAAAATACCGGGCGTATTGTTCATCACCGGCGACCGTCACCACAGCATTCTTCATAAGCTGGAACGTAACGGTACGTATCCACTCTACGACGTAACGATTTCACCGCTGACGTCGGGGCCCTCGCAACCCCGGGCCGATGAACTGAAGCAGCCTACCTATGTCGACGGTACGCTAGTCGGCGACCGTAACTTCAGCATTATGACCGTCACCGGCCCCTTAAAAGATCGTGTCCTCACCATTAAAGTCTACGACCAGAAGGGCACCGAACGCTGGAGTCGAGATATCCGGGCGAATGAGTTAAACTAGTTATCAGTCGCCAATGACTATCGATAATCCTGAATGACAAGTAACAAACCATCCCTTCCATGACCCTGCAAACCTTTCCTGACCACGACGCCCTTTCTCAACACACCGCAGAACATATCGCGGCTCTTGTTAATCAAACACCGGATGCCCTGCTTTGCCTGGCCTCGGGCGATACGCCCATCGAAACGTATCATCGCTTCGTTGCATTGGTCAAAGCAGGCCAGGCCGATGTCAGCCGTTGCACATTTGTCGGATTAGACGAGTGGGTGGGTTTCGGTTCGGATGATTACGGCAGTTGTTCGTATTACGTCTTTCGTGACTTGTTCACACCGCTCGGACTACGCCCTGATCAGGTTCATACGTTCAACGCGAAGGCAACCGATCTTGCCGCGGAGTGCGCTCGTATTGACGCGGTTATCGATGCGCACGGCGGACTGGATCTGCTGCTGGTGGGTATGGGTATGAATGGCCACATTGCCCTGAATGAGCCGGGTACGTCCTGGGCACTCGGTTGTCATGTAGTCGAATTGGCAGAAAGCACGAAGACCGTCGGGCAGAAATATTTTACGACTGAAACAACCTTAACCCAGGGGATCACCGTTGGCCTTCGCCATTTGACTCAGGCCCGGGAAGTGATTCTGCTAGTGAGCGGCCCGAAGAAAGCGCCCATGCTGGCCGAAGCCTTAACGGGACCAGTCACCGATCAGGTACCGGCCAGTATCCTGCAAACGCATACAAACGCGCAGGTCTGGATCGATGAAGATGCGGGAAGCCAACTCAGTCAGTAGTTGGCATTCAACGTTATATCTCGTATGTTCCGCAACGAATACCCCCTGGAACGATGAACGACCAACCAATGACCGCCAGGAAAACATCGACGCGTACCGAAGTTCTGGCCGGTGTGTCGACCTTTCTGGCAACGATGTATATCATCGTTGTTAACCCATCCATTCTGAGTCAGGCCGGTTTGCCGTTCAGTGGCGTTCTGACCGCAACGATTCTTTTGTCGTTTTTTTGCAGTCTCATGATGGGATTGTATGCCCGCAACCCAATTGTCGTGGCACCCGGTATGGGCATGAATGCCTTTTTCACGTTCACCGCGGTAAAGGGCATGGGCCTGCGGCCCGAAGTTGCCTTAGGGGCGGTGTTCTGGGCGGGCGTATTATTCCTGCTTTTATCGATCGGCAATATTCGTTCGTCCATCGTACGCGCCATTCCGTCTCCTTTACGTTTTGCTGTTTCGGCCGGTATCGGTCTGTTCATTACGCTGATTGGCTTCGAGAACGCCAAATTCATTGTCGCTAATCCGGCAACACTGGTTGGCATCGCCCGCTTCAACGATCCGGTTGTGCTGACGTTTGTGTTCGGATTGTTGTTGACCAGCATTCTGGTCGTGCGCGATGTACCGGCCGCCATTATCATTGGCATCGTTGTAACAACCTTAGCCGCCTGGCCGATCGGTCGTTTCTGGGGCGACGCGTCCGCCATAAATTTTGGGCAGAAGACCTTAGTTAATTTTCAGGGCATCTGGGCCACTCCCGATTTCAGCCTGCTCGGACGTCTCGATCTAGCAGGATCGTTGACGTGGGCACTCTGGCCAGTCATTTTTGCGTTTGCCTTTACCGACCTTTTCGACAGCGTATCTACGTTTGTCGGCGTGGCCGAAGCGGGTAACCTTCACGATCCCGATGGGCAACCCCGCAACCTGAACCGTGCGATGCTAACAGATGCCTTGGCCACCACCCTCGCGGGTATTCTGGGCACGAGTCCGGGAACAGCCTACATCGAATCAGCGGTGGGTATTGCGCAGGGTGGACGTACTGGTCTTACGGCGGTAGTCGCGGGCTGTTGTTTTTTGCCGTTTTTGTTTCTATCTCCTTTGCTCTCGGTGATTCCCTCCATTGCGACGGCTCCCGCGCTGGTGCTGGTTGGTGCATTCATGATGAAACCCATTACCCGCATCAATTGGAACAAGTTAGACGATGCTTTACCAGCATTTCTGGCCTTAGTACTGATTCCATTCAGCTACTCCATCACACAAGGGCTGATCTGGGGCTTTCTGTCCTGGACGGTGATAAAAGTTGCCGTTGGCAAAGGCCGGGACGTATCGCCGGGCTTGTGGGTCGTTGACGCGTTCTGTTTGCTGGCCCTCACCGCTGGCCACTAAACCGGCCAGTTCAGATCAGTAGCCCAGCCGATCACCACAGGAATACCAAAATCATGTGAGATATTTGTGAGATGAAATATGCTCTGCTTTCGCTGTTACTCACCGTTCAGGTCGGTTTAGCCCAGGATTACAAGCCGCAACCTGTTACAGCGCTGCTTGGCGCCTTTGACGAAGAAGTTAAACTCGTCCAGCAGTCGCTCAACGATCCTGTCACGAAGACGATAAACGGCCTGACCTTTACCAGCGGACTGATTGGCAGCCACCGGGTGGTTGTCGCCGAAACGGGGATTGGCAAAACCAATGCCGCCATGACCACGGCGTTCATGCTCGCTTATTTTCAGCCTGAACGGGTGATCTTCACGGGCATTGCCGGGGGCGTAAACCCCGATCTTCAGCCGGGTGATATTGTCGTAGCGAAGCAGACGGGCTACCATGATTACCACAGCGTTACGTTCGATCAGAAGCCAACCATCCAAACCCGCGACGCTGTCAGCAAACAAATGAATCCGGCTTACTTTCCGGCCGATTCGGTACTGCTTCAGAAAGCATTGGCAGCCGTGAAGAAAACCGATTTTGAGCGAATTCCGGCTACGTCCCGTCCTCCATCGATCATTACGGGTACGGTTGTAACGGGCGATGAATTCGTTAACTCCGAAGCCCGCGTCGCTCAGCTACGTACCGACCACAAAGCCGATGCTACCGAGATGGAGGGAGCCGCTGTAGCTCAGGTTTGTTACCAGCTGCGTGTGCCCTGCGTGGTGATTCGCAGTCTAAGCGACAAAGCAAACGGCAACGCCCGGCAGGACATGCTTACGTTCTATAAGATTGCGGCCCGCAACTCGGCCAAGCTCGTGCTGGCCATCGTTAACAGCCTCTAACCCGGTACGGGGCAGCGAGTTCGCTTGTGTGTTTCGATAAGAACAGACGAGCCAATTATAGCATTAGGCCATGATCTTTTAGTCCATTTCGTCAACACTTGTCCCCTTGCCTAACAAAAGCCGCTGGCCTTTGATGACCAATGGCTTTTTTATGAACTTTGATGAACACACAAGCCCAATAGACTAACTGATGCCTCTAGATACATCCTCCTCATTTACTAATCCTTTTCGATCGTTCTGGTGGGCAGGCTATGAATGCACAGACCAACTCAACTGTTTTGGAAACCGCGTCGATTTTTTACCCTTAACGGGTCATCTGCAGCGTTTGGAAAGCGATTACCAAGATTTGAGCCCGTTTAACATACGTACTGTGCGCGAAGGCGTTCGCTGGAGCCAGGTCGAAAAAATGCCCTATCGCTACGATTGGAGCGTTGTCGAGCGAATGCTCCAGGAAGGCCATCGACAGGGTATTCAGCAGGTTTGGGATTTATGTCACTTCGGCTACCCCGACGACCTCACTCCGCTCCACCCTATGTTTGCCCGGCGGTTTGCCGCTTTTGCGCAGGCGTTCGTGCGGTTCTACCGCGACCGCTACCCCGACGATGAACTGATCGTCACGCCTATTAACGAGGTAAGTTTCATGTCGTGGTTAGGGGGTGAAGCGCGGGGAACCTCGCCGTACTGCGTTGGCCAGGGCTGGGAAGTGAAATATGGGCTGATGCGTGCCTATATCGAAGGCGTTGCGGCCATGCGCGAACTGGATCCCGGCGTACGTATTCTCACCACTGAGCCGCTCGTGCAGATCGTGCCGCCTTTAAATGCGACCGAAGAGGAGATTCAGAAAGCGGCTGAGGAAGATGAATACCAGTTTCAGGCCGTTGACATGCTGGCGGGCCGTATGTGCCCGGAACTGGGTGGCTCACCGGATTATCTGGATATTCTCGGCTTTAATTATTACTACAACAACCAGTGGCTGCTGGGTCTGGGCAGTTTTCTGCCCTGGAACGATACGCCCCCCGACCCGCGCTGGATCCTGCCCAGGAATCTGCTCATCAAAGCCTACAGGCGCTATGATCGCCCGATTGCCTTAACCGAAACCAGTCACCCCGGTATTGATCGGCCAGTCTGGATCGACATGATCGGCCGCGAATGTGCGGCCGTTATCGAAGCGGGTATTCCACTCTGGGGCGTGTGTTTGTACCCCATCATCGACCGCCCGGACTGGGATCATCTTGACCACTGGCACCGGTCTGGTTTGTGGGATGCCGACCTGACCGTTGAACAGCCTACCCGCGTGTTGCATCTGCCCTACGCAGATGCTTTACTAAAAGCGCAGGAAACGGTACGTAACGCCCTGGCCAGGGTTGATCAACCAGCAGAAAAGTTGATTGCACTTTAGTGGCTCGGCAAACGGTTTATTGATCGTAACTGAAAAGTGGTAACTTGGTGCCGCGTCATGCACCAGGTTACTTCACGTTTAAACGGGCTGTTGATGAAACTGCGACTACTGAGTTACTACGTTGTTGTAAGTCTTCTTTACGGAACGAGCGCATTCGGCCAAAAGCTGAAGCCCGGTTTTGATAAGGCCGAATACATCGAGCTTTTAAAGGTCTCGGCGCAGTTTGGCGACTCTACATACGTTAAGGCATTTCCGGCTCCACAGCAGTTTACACTTACCTACCGATCACCCATCATTGGCTTAGACAACCGCTGGGATTTATGGACCGACAACCAGGGGAAAGCCGTATTTAGTCTTCGGGGCACAACGGCCAATAGCGTGAGCTGGCTCGCCAATTTTTACGCGGCTATGGTCCCCGCAAAAGGTGAACTCCAGCTCGATAGTACGCAGAAATTCACCTATGAACTGGCTTCGAACCCCAGGGCGGCTGTACACGTCGGCTGGCTGATCAGTACCGCTTTTTTAGCGCGCGATATACTGCCCAGGCTTGATTCCTGCTATCGGCGCGGCATAAAAGACATGATCATCATGGGGCATAGCCAGGGCGGTGCCATTGCTTTTCTCCTAACGGCTCATCTCAGGAATCTACAGAAGCAAGCCAAGATTCCAGCTGATATTCAGTTCAAAACGTACTGCAGCGCGGGGCCAAAGCCGGGAAACCTGTATTTCGCGTATGAGTATGAAGCCGCTACCCAAAACGGCTGGGCTTACAACGTCGTCAACTCCGCCGACTGGGTTCCTGAGGTACCGATTTCGATTCAGACGATCAACGATTTCAATACCACCAATCCGTTCAAAGGCGCTCCCGCTTTGATTAAAAATCAGAAATTGCCGCAACGTATCATTCTCCGGCATGTTTACAACAGTTTGAGCAAACCGGCCCTGAAAGCGCAGAAAAACTATCAGAAATACCTGGGCAGAGTGGCTTCCAATACGGTAAAGAAAAATCTGACGGGTTACCTGCCACCTGAATACTACAACAGCAATGATTACGTCCGAACTGGTAACACGATCGTTCTTCTGGCTGATACCGATTATCTCAAACAATACCCCGATAGCAAAGAGAAAATCTTTACCCACCATTTTCATCCACCCTACCTGTATCTGGCGAATAAGCTGCCTTAGTTATGCAGGTAGCTCCAACCCTTCCATTAATCAGCGGGTCACTGGAGAAACATATCTGAATATAGTCATGAACTACAGACTCATCTGCCTGCTCCTGATCGGGTTAGGCTTATCGGGTTGCCGGGATAGCAGTCCTGATCTGGTGAAAACCATTGATCTGAAATCGTTCCGGCTCCAAACGCCCGAGGATTGGCACGCCCTACCCGGAGCAGGAATTGACTCGCAGGTTGGTCGAATAACGAATGGCCGGGATGAACTGACGTTCGATTACGGCTGGTACTCGTATAATTTCAGGAATGAGATGCCACCTGACTACATTCGAACCAACACCACCATTGATGGACAGGCAGCGCTGGTCGTTCGGCCAAAACAGCCCGGAAAAGGAGTCATCGGCGTCTATATTCAGACGAACGCCCAAAACAAGCTGGTCCTGAGCGGCAGGAACATAAAAGACGAAGAAACCGTAGTCAAAATGTTTGATTCGATTCGGTTTTAAGTCAATTCACTGCCGAATAGTAAGCTACAAATATAGCGGTACCATCTTCTGCCAGTCGTCGGCGCGGTGAGCGCGGCCATTCCAGATGTGTAGCTCATGCGGAATTTGCTTTGCTGAAAGGGCCTCGCTAAGCGCCAGATTACTGTTCAGGAAAGGGTCTTCGGTACCGATGGTCATAATGATCTGCATCCGACGCAGCTGAACCAGTACATCCTCATCGTTGAGGTTAGGCAGGAAATGGTTGGGGCTGTTGTAATAGATTTCGTCGTCGTAATAATCGTCGAACAGGCCGCGAAATTCGGCTACGGGTTCCGACAAATCATACCGACCGCTTAAGGCAACCACTTTTCCAAACCACTGCGGGTGCCGAAAAGCAATATTTACGGCATGGTACGCTCCCAGGCTGCATCCGTGCGCAATCATGAAAGGCTGGGGGTTTTTCAGCCGCGACAGGGGCAGAACTTCGTGCAGGATGTATTGCTCGTACTGACCATGCCGCCGGATGCGATCCTGCGGAGGGGCGTACTTGTTGTAAACGCTTTCCTGATCGACACTATCAACGCAGTAGAGCTGTAGCCACCCATCCTCCAACTGCTGAGAGAGCGCCCCCACTAACCCGAAATCCTCGTAATCGTAGAAGCGCCCTTTGCGGGTTGGAAAAACGAGTACGCGCGCTCCAGCATGACCAAAAATGAGTAACTCCATGTCTCGGTCTAAATTGGGACTGAACCATTTATGATACTCACGATGCATAGTGTCGGCCGTAGATTAAGGCGAAGTTCCGGTATTTAGGTTAAACAAAGCGTCTTTTCTCCATGAAGAAACTGTTAAAAACCAGCGTAGTTTTCTAACAGCACCCGTTGCCAGACCTTGTAACCAGCCGAATTCAGGTGTAAGCCATCCGCTTCAAACAACTCCCGGCGTGGTCGGCCATCGGGGCTCAGCAACGGCGACGTTGTGTCAATTACCTGCCAGTTGGCATACCGATTAATCTCCTGAGTAATCATTTTGTTCGCCTGGATAATATCTTTGGCCAGATTCCAGCGAGACGGGCTAACCTTGATCGTCATATAAGCCAGAGGCACACCCGGCAACAGGCGACGTACCTTTTCGGCGAAGGCACAGAAAAACAAATATACTTCCTCCGGGTGCCGTCCGTCGCCCAGGTCGTTGTCGCCCGCATAAAACGCGATGGACTTGGGGGCGGCCGGGATCAGTAAGCGCTCACAGAACCAGGCACAGGCAGCCAGCGTTGAGCCGCCAAAGCCGAGATTTAAGGGGGTTGTCTGCGGAAAATCGGTTGCTAACGTAGTCCAGAGTCGCATGGATGAGCTGCCATAAAACACAACGGGACCTTCTGCCGGGAGCTGTTGGTTACGTACTAATGACTGAACGTTTGCCTCTAGCTTTCGGACTTCTTCTTCGTACCAAATCATAGGTTGACTTCAAAAATTAATCTACTGCGTGTCTTTGGCGGTTTCAACCGTTTTTTTTGATGCCTGTACGGCAGCCGCCATCCACTTTCGCAGAATACTGGCCAATGGCCGGAATTCGATCAAAAATCCGTCGTGGCCATATAGCGAATCAATTTCTTCGTAGGCCGCATCGGGAATGTGTCGGGCCAGAAATTGTTGTTCAGAAGGAGGAAATAAGAGATCGGATCGAATGCCAACAACAAGTGCACGAGCCCGGATCTGTCCCAGTGCATTCAGAATGCTGCCACGGTTACGCCCCACGTTATGCGAATCCATCACCTTCGAGAGCGTCCAGTACGTAAAGGCGTTGAAGCGGTCGGCTAATTTATCACCCTGATACCGCTGGTAGCCCGCGGCTTTGTAGCCATCCAGCTGCTCATTGTTATCGAGGGCCTGCGTAAATCCATACGTATCGTAATTCCGGTACGAGATCATGGCCATAGCCCGGGCCGCTTTCATACCTGATACGCCGGCATCGGGGCGCTTTTCGGGCCAGGTCGGATCAGCTTCGATGGCCATACGCTGCGCTTCGTTGAACGCAATGCACCAGGGCGAGGCTACGGCACTCATGGCAATCAAGACCAGATTTTTAACCAGGGATGGTTGCATAATAGCCCATTCGAGCGCCTGCTCCCCCCCCACTGACCCACCAATGCAGGTTTGAATGGTTTCAATGCCCAGTTCCTGACGTAACAGATCCAGCGCTCCCACCATATCCCGGATGGTTAAGACAGGGAAGGTATGATAATACGGCTGACCCGTGGCCGGATTTACCGACAAGGGGCCGGTAGAACCGTAGCAGGAACCGAGTACGTTTGCACAAACGATGAAGTGTTCAGCCGGATCGAAATATTTACCTGGTCCGACCATACCGCCCCACCAGTCGCCCGCGTCGGCAGTACCGGTCAAGGCATGACAAACCCACACGACGTTCGACCCATCGTCGTTCAACGTACCGCGCGTGGTATAAGCCAGTCGAAAACCAGACAGCGTTTCACCGGATTCCAGCGGAAACGAGTATTTATAATCGAAATATTGGAGGTCCAATGCAAAAAGGTTTACGAAAGGTGGTTTACGAGTCATAGCTAAATACCCTGCCATAACTCATAAACCACCCCTCAGCACTACGTTAATACCGGCTCGGCAATCTTGGCAAACGCCTGTTCCAGATCGGCTTTAATGTCGTCGATGTGTTCGATACCCGCCGAGATACGTAACAAACCGGGTTCTACGCCCGCCGTCGACTGTTCCTGCTCGCTCAGTTGCTGGTGGGTCGTTGAGGCTGGGTGAATGATAAGTGTTTTCGAGTCGCCGACGTTCGCCAGGTGACTAATCAGCTTCAGGCTGTTTACGAACTGATCGGCCGCTTCTTTGCCGCCTTTCACTTTGAACGTAAAGACGCCCCCAAAGCCGCGTTTCAAGTATTTCTTGGCTAGTTCGTGGTAGGGGCTGCTTGCCAGACCCGGATAATTCACCACCTCAACCTGCTCGTGCGATTCGAGCCACTCAGCCAGCGCCTGCGCGTTCTGCACCGTCCGGTCGACACGTAGCGAAAGTGTTTCCAGACCTTGCAGCAGCAGGAACGAGTTGAACGGGCTGATAGCTGGACCCCAGTCGCGCAGGCCTTCGACCCGGGCGCGGATAATGAACTGAATATTACCGAACGGACCGCCGACGCCAAACACATCGCTGAACACCATGCCATGGTAGCCTTCCGATGGTTCGCTGAACTGCGGGAATTTGCCGTTCCCCCAGTTGTAGTTGCCACTGTCGACGATAACCCCGCCGATGCTGGTGCCGTGGCCACCGATCCACTTCGTTGCCGACTCAACCACCACAGCCGCTCCGTGCTCGATCGGCCGGAACAGATACCCACCTGCGCCAAACGTATTGTCGACGATGAGGGGCAGATCATGTTCTCTGGCAATGGCCGCTATGGCGTCGAAATCGGGAATGTTGAAACCAGGGTTACCGATCGTTTCGAGGTAGATCGCCTTGGTCTTCCCGTCGATCAGGCGGGCGAACGACTCGGGCTTGTCGCCATCGGCAAAACGGACATCGACGCCTAACCGCTTGAACGATACTTTGAACTGATTATACGTACCGCCGTACAGGAACGACGTCGAGATAAAGTTGTCGCCGGCCGCTAAAATGTTGTTCAGGGCAATGAACTGAGCCGCCTGCCCCGACGCCACCGCTAAGGCCGCTACTCCGCCTTCGAGCGCAGCAATCCGCTTCTCGAACACATCCGAAGTAGGATTCATGATGCGGGTATAGATATTCCCGAACGCCTTTAGAGCAAACAAATCGGCTCCGTGCGCCGAATCGTTAAATACGTATGAGGTAGTCTGGTAAATAGGTACGGCCCGCGAGTTGGTCGTTGGGTCGGCTTCCTGACCAGCGTGGAGCTGTAAGGTATCGAAATGCAGTTGAGACATGGTTTTGTTGGTTATAGTTCACTAAAAAAATGGTAGGCTGGGTAAGGCTGACATAGATGAAGGCCAGCGGAACGATGCAGCGACAGACCGCTACATAGGCGCACACGACACCTCTCCCGGTGTACGTAGCGAAGTTGGAGAGTGCTTAGTAGGCCCCTGAAGGCATACAGCGTCGATTGTAGAGCATGTGAGTTTTCGATTTATAGTCCCTAACGATCCGTCGAAACGGTTGCTTTAGGCAGGAGTTAGCACCTTGCCATGTGGTAGGTTGCCAGCGGTTCACAGAGCCTGATCTCTCCCCGCTTCTTTATAAATCAACGCGCACCGAAGATAAGAAAAGCGATGCGTAGCAATTGACTTGATGCCGCAAGTATACTAGGCAAACGGGGCGATTCCAAACGCAGCCCGGTTTTTCTATCGGCCATCTTAATTTTTCGCTTAATGCCGCAGCAGACCTTTGTTTAGTTCGATCGTTGCTTATTTTTGTGCTAAGACTGCCGTACTGATGAGCCACACATACCGATACAATCGCGATAACGCCACCCGAATGGCGGGTACTACTACCTTAAAAGACGCGATCGGGCAACTCTTAAAAACGTACCAACTGCAAACGCGCTTTAACGAAACCTACCTCGAAGCATTCTGGGGCCGAATGATGGGACCAGCCATTGCTTCCCGGACAAATCGGCTTTATGTGCGCGACCGGAAGCTACATATCGAGATCGCGTCTGCTCCGCTACGTAACGAACTGGTCAACGCGAAGCAAAAGCTGATTCAGTTGGTAAATAAGGACATGGGCTCCGATGTAATCGACGATGTTATCTTTATCTAGCCTTCCTGCCTTCAGGTAAACCAATATCATACATCACTTTACTAAGCCAGCACCTTTATTGAAGGGCTGGCTTTTCTGCTATTGCAGCGAGCGCCTTTATGCGCTGTCGCTAACGCTGCCCTTCTTATTATCTAAAAGCGGATTGGGTTAACCTGTAAGTCGGGCACCGGGCGTAACCAAGTACGTCAAAATACGTTTGAGTCACCCCAGATTTAGCCCTGTAAGGGCGGTTTGTCAATAGACGGACAATTCTTCGACCAACTAAAGCTTCGTAGGAGCGGTATGTGTATGGATAGACATGCCGCTCCTACGAAGCTATCAAACCACCTCACTTTATCCCTCTGTGAACATACCATTCCTACGGGGCTTAAATCCCTATCTCAAAATCTAATTCGAACGGTAGATTACACCAATTCCACCTTTTACTCAGTAAGTCCATAGTTGATAATAAAGCACTAACTGCCCGTTCGCTTTATGAAAAAGTGGTGGCTTATTGGCATACCAGCATCCGTACTTTTTGTGGTTTACGCCATAAACGGCCTGCGTACGGACGAACGGATCAGTTACAATCAGCACATCCGCCCCATCTTCAACGCCAAGTGCATTACGTGCCACGGCGGCATCAAGCAGAGCGGAAACTTCAGTCTGCTGTTTCGGGAGGAGGCACTGGCCAAAGCGAAGTCGGGGAAATACGCCATTGTTCCGGGTAAGCCTGATGAGTCAGAATTAGTAAAACGGCTGGTCAGCGATGACGCGGAACTTCGGATGCCGCTTGAGCACGAACCCTTAAGCGCAGCCGAAATCGACCTGATCGAAAAATGGATTGAGCAGGGCGCCGAGTGGGAAGACCACTGGTCCTACATCGCTCCCGACCGGTCGATCAGCCCACCCCAGGTTGGTGATCAGTTTGCCAGGAACGGCATTGACCGCTTTATCTACCAGCGACTGAAACAGGAAGGACTAAACCCATCGCCCCAGGCCGATAAAGCGACCTTACTGCGACGCGTCAGCCTGGACCTGACGGGCCTGCCATCTACCGCAAAACAGGCTCAGGATTTTTTGAACGACAAATCGCCCGAAGCGTATACCCGGCTGGTCGATCAACTCTTACGATCTCCGCACTTCGGCGAACGCTGGGCGTCGATGTGGCTTGATCTGGCCCGATACGCCGACTCGAAAGGATACGAAAAAGACCTGGAACGTAGCATCTGGCTGTACCGCGATTGGGTGATCAGGGCCTTCAATCGGGACATGCCCTTCGACCAGTTTACCATTCAGCAACTGGCGGGGGATTTGTTGCCTAAGAAGGACGTAGCAAACGCGCAAAACCAGTTGATTGCGACAGCTTTCCACCGCAACACCATGTCGAACGATGAAGGCGGTACAAACGACGAGGAGTTCCGCAATATGGCGCTGATCGACCGGGTCAGTACGACCTGGGAAGTGTGGCAGGGCACAACCATGGCCTGCGTGCAATGCCACAGCCACCCCTACGACCCCATTCGCCACGAAGACTTTTACAAGTTCCTGGCGTTTTTCAACAATACACAGGATAAAGACCTGTACAACGAAAAGCCAAAGCTCTACACGTTCACGCCCGAAAACGAACAGCAGACTACCCGCCTGATCACCTGGATCAACCAGTCATTGCCGACAACTTCGCCCTCGATTACGTCAACGGCCAGCCTGAGCGAGCAGCGTCGTGCGTTGCTTGATGCCGTCGGCTACCGACGTATCGAAGCGGAAGACTTTGACTCGACCAGCCGCCATATTGAGCTTTGGGACAACCAGACGTCGATTATGCAAACCACCGAAGGCGCTTTTTGTGCCTATGACGATGTGGACCTGACAGGCGTTACGAGCGTTACGTATCGTTACACGACTTCGTTTTCGTCGTTCCTTGAGCTTCACCTCGACCGGCCCGATGGCCCATTGATCAGTCGAACGAAAGTACCGGCAACGCAAACAGGCGATCCTGGTGCCTGGTCCAGCTGGAAAACCTTTGGTACTCATCGTGCGCCGATTCAACCGGTAACCGGGCAGCATACCGTGTTCGTTACGTTCCATAAAGACAAGGAGTTTCGCAGTGATCTGCTTCATCTGGACTGGTTTGACTTACACATCGATAAGGCCCTTTTAGATCGCAATAGGGTCCTCCGGGATTCGGTTTATAAGCTGGCGGCTGTACCCGTTGTTTCGACGCCGATTATGCTGGAACGCCCTGCTCACAAAGCGCGACCGACGCACGTTTTCATTCGGGGGAACTGGTTAACAAAGGGACAGGCAGTTCAGCCGACGCTACCCAATTCGCTGTATTCGGGTTCGGAAAACGTAAAAAACCGGTTGGACATGGCACGCTGGCTGGTTAGCCGTGACAATCCGCTGACGGCCCGGGTGATGGTCAATCGGTTCTGGGAGCAGCTTTTCGGCTACGGGATCGTGGAGACCCTAGAAGATTTTGGTACGATGGGCGCGAAACCAACTCATCCCGAGCTTCTCGACTGGCTGGCTGTTCGGTTTCAGGATGAACATCGGTGGAGCGTCAAGAAACTAGTTCGCGACATGGTCCTGTCGGCGACGTATCAGCAGTCGGCCATTGTTCCGCCCGAGCTTACCCAGAAAGATCCGCGTAACCTGTTGCTGGCGCGGGGACCGCGCGTCCGGCTCAGTGCCGAGCAGATTCGTGACCAGGCCTTAGCGGTTAGTGGTTTATTAAACAAGACATTATACGGGCCCAGCGTACGGCCTTTTAATCCAACAAACGGTGCCTGGCAGCAGGAAAAACCGGAGAATCGCCACCGTCGGGCCCTCTACACATTCTGGCAACGTACCAACCCGTATCCGTCGATGGTTACCTTCGATAGCCCCCAGCGTAACCTCTGCGTTTCCCGCCGGGTACGTACCAATACGCCTTTACAGGCGCTCACAACACTGAACGACACGGTGTACACGGAAGCCGCGCAGCGCCTGGCTACCTCTATGGATGTGAGGGGGCAAACGCTACGTCAGAAGATTACAGCGGGCTATGAGCAGGTAATGTTCAAAAAGCCGTTGCCCGCCAAACTTGACCTCTTGCAGCAGTTATACGTGCAGGCAAGCCAGCAACGTCGGCGCCGACCGAACGTCCGCCTGGCAGGTTATCAACCCGAAACCGATCTGGCGGCACTCACGCTGGTGGCCAATGCGCTGTTAAACCTAGACGAAACGCTGACCAAATGAAAAAGCTCACGCTCGCCGACGAAGCGGTGTTCAATCAGGCTACGTTTAACACCCGGCGGCATTTTCTGAAGCAATGCACCTCGGGCTTAGGGTCGCTGGCGATGCTGTCGTTGCTGGACGGTTGCGGTGCAGGCAGTTCGACGCCAGTTGCCAGGAACGAAAACCCGCTCAAGCCCCTCAGTCCCCTTCAATCGGGTAAGGCCAAGCGGGTGCTATTCATGCACATGGAAGGCGCTCCCTCGCAACTGGAATTATTCGATTATAAGCCCGATCTGGCCAAACTCGACGGCCAGTTGTGTCCGCAGTCGCTGCTGGAAGGAAAGCGGTTTGCCTTCATCAAAGGAGTGCCCAAAATGCTGGGGCCACAAGCGCAGTTTGCGCAGTACGGCCAGTCGGGTGCCTGGCTATCGGATTATTTCGAGCATCTGCCGAAGGTGGTCGATGAGCTTACCTTTCTGAAGGCCATGCATACCGACGAGTTCAACCACGCACCCGCGCAGCTGTTCATGCATACGGGCAGCCCGCGTTTGGGACGACCCAGCATGGGAGCCTGGGTGACGTACGGGCTGGGCTCGGAGAATCAGAATCTGCCGGGATACGTAGTGCTGGTGTCCGGACCAGAGCCCAGTGCGGGCAAGTCAGTCTGGGGCAGTGGTTTTCTGCCAACGGTATACCAGGGCGTACAATGCCGATCGATGGGCGAACCCGTTCTGTATATAAAAAATCCGGCGGGGGTAAGTGATACGTTACGAAAGCAGTCGATCGATATTATCAACCAGATCAATGAACTGGAACACCAGCAGATCGGTGATCCGGAGATTTTAAGCCGCATTTCGCAGTATGAACTGGCCTACCGCATGCAGTCGGAAGTGCCCGAAACGATGGACATTGCCGATGAGCCAGCGTGGGTACACGACTGGTACGGGACAAAACCGGGCGAGGCTTCGTTCGCCAATAACTGCCTGCTGGCCCGAAAGCTGCTGGAAAAAGGCGTTCGGTTCGTGCAGTTGTTCGACCGACGTTGGGATTCGCACGGTACCGACGCCGGTAGTGGCGTAGACGAAGGCTTACGCCGGAATGTACGCTCAATCGACAAACCCATTACGGCCTTACTCCAGGACCTTAAGCAGCGCGGTCTGCTCGACGATACGTTGGTGGTATGGGGCGGGGAGTTTGGCCGGACGCCGATGATGGAGAACCGGGCTGGTGACAACAACTCGCCGTTTAAAGGACGTGACCACCACATTGATGCCTTCACGATGTGGATGGCCGGGGGTGGTTTGAAAGCGGGCTATACACATGGCGAGACCGACGAAATCGGGTATTACGGTGTACGTGGCAAAACGCATATCCACGACCTACAGGCCACCATTCTGCACCTGTTAGGCTTCGATCACGAGCAGTTAACCTACCCCTTTCAGGGCCGTAACTTCCGGCTGACCGACGTTCACGGCAAAGTAATCAGGGAGGTGCTGGCGTAGGCAATATCAACATGCCGCTGCTCGATACGCTGGTGATACGTAACTTGGCATCGCCTACCAGCCGTACACAACCAGATGAACTATGTCAAGCAAATGCTTCTCGTTTTGCTGTCACTCGTGACCGTAAACGCTAACGCTCAACGTCTTGACACCTTACTTCATGTCGCGCCTTATCAGCTTCATTTTAGAGTTCTGAGAGGAAAGAACCCACCGATCCTCTTTGAATCAGGCGGAGGACAGGATGCTACCCAATGGGACTCGATTGCGACCGTAGTGCATCACCGTCTTCAGGCCACCGTAATCACGTATGACCGGGCCGGGTTTGGGAAAAGCAGTTTCGATACGCTTAACTACACGATTCTGCAGGAGATTAACTGCCTGGAGGCTGCTTTGCAGCAATTGGGTTACAGTCAATCCGATCTGCTTCTGGTTGGGCATTCGTTAGGCGGTTTCTACAACCGGGTCTATGCCGCCCGGCATCCCAACCAGGTGAAAGGCATTGTTCTTCTCGATCCGCGAATACCTTCCTACGCCGATATGCGACTGGCCAGAACCTATTTTCAAGGACTCAACCGCAAAGACTATGAAGCTGAATACATGAGCTTGTATCATCTGCTTGCCCGAATGGAACGTACCAGCAACTATGTAAGACAGGTGCCTTTGCCGCCTGCTATTCCCATTCTCGACATTATGGCAGAGCACGGTCCATTTGCGGAAGCGAAGGAGAACGAACGATTTCAGGCTGACCAGCGCAGCTTAATTAAAGGACACCGAAATCGACGTCTGCTTTTTGCAAAAGGCAGTTCGCACAACATTCCCTACGATAAACCCGCGTTAGTGATTGAGCAGATTATAGATTTTTATCAGAAACACCTTTGACTCAGAGCGACTTCCGCACAATGAGCTGAAACGGGTTCTCTACGTGCTGGAGCGTATCGTTCAGAATGAGTTCGGCCGCCGTGCGTCCCATCTGGGCAAAATCGGTCGACATGACCGTAATACCATCCAGCAGAAACTCCTTCAGGGGCGTTTCGTTGTACGACAGGATGCCGATCTCCTCCCCCACTACGTAGGGCGTACCTTTTATTTTCTTGATGAGTTCCACCAGGTCCTCTTCCATCAGGTTGATATAAGCGTGTTTGGGCTGAACAACCTCCTGCTTGATGTCGTGAATGACCCTGGCCCCAAAGCCGTGTTCGTAACAGAACTTGTAAAATCCGTTCAGAATCGCCTTGGGGTGATACGTATAGGACGGAAACAGCATCCCCAGCGTCGTGTATTTCTTCAGCAACGGCAGCGCATCCGTTAGAGCCTGATACAGATCTTTCTCAAAATTCTGAAACACGGCCGCGTACTCGCCCGATACGCCCTCCAGCAACTTATCCAGAATCACGAGTTTGTGCTTGGGCAGGCTATTGATGAGTTCATTCGCTTTTTCGCCACCCTCAAAAAAGTGGCCGATAATTACGTAGTGAGTATGGTTCTGCGCCTGGCGCTGGATTAAATCGCGAAACAGCCGAAAGTCATTGTTGTAAATAAAGAAGTCGATGGCTACGCCCGGCCCGAGTACCTCAACGAAAGAGTCGTAAATGATTTTTTTGTGGGCGCTCAGCTTATTGAAGAGCAGGAATATCTTGAGGTTCCGGCCGGTTTTGGTGTAGTTGATATAAAACCCTTTTCCTTTAACGGCTCCGATAATCTCTTTGTCCTTCAGGAGTTCATACGCCCGCTCGACAGTACCCTTCGCTACGTCGAATTCAGCGCATACTTCATGAATTGAAGGCAGCTTATCGCCCGGCAGAATGTCCCGGTTTTCTATTCCTTCTACGATCGAGTTATAGATCTGCTGATACTTAGGGGTGTTCGAATAGTCATTGATTCGAATATGGTCGAGCAGGGTGTAATGCTTCTGGGCCGAGTTGTATTCAGAATAATCGATCATGGGTAAGTTGGAAAAGAATTCGTACGCGAGTTAAGCTGTTCGCTCTACTCTCTAAAGCCTCTCTGGGACCGCCTTTACCTTACCTGGTACCATAAATCATCAGATCAAACTAGTCGAGTTCACGATGGATTTTCGCGCCAACTAACCTAGGTATCAGAAATTGACTCTTTATTATTTGAATAATTACAAAATTAGGTAAGTATAGGAAAGTTACTGCAAGAGGGGTGGTAATATTTGGGTATTGAGTTGTCTGCTTTCGGGCTATTCTAATCTTTAACCTCTCTCCTATATATTATCATCATGAAGAAACTTGGTCAACTACTAGCACTAGGTATAGTGGCTAGCTGTTCGGCAGGGCTCGCCCAAGGACAGGAAACAACACCCCTTAAGGCTAGCTTAGTGCTGAACAAAGGGCCCTTGCTGGCTAAGCATATTCCCCAACGAAGCCTGGCAGAGATCGCTCCGATGGTTTCGGATGTTTCAGTATCGGGTCGGGTAACGGATGAACAAGGGAACGGACTGCCAGGGGTTAGTGTCGTGGTGAAAGGAACAACGCAGGGGACAACTACGGACGTTGAGGGTAGATTTCGAATCTCAGCTCCCGATACTCGTGCTGTTCTGGTGTTCAGCTTCGTTGGCTACATCAAGCAGGAAATCACGGTTGGCAGTCAGCAAACCATCTCCGTTAAGCTCGCTCCCGACGACCAGACGCTGAACGAAGTGGTGGTGGTGGGCTACGGCAGCCAGTTGAAGAAGGAAGTAACCGGCGCGGTGCAAACCGTAAGTGCGCAGGAAATTAAAGATTTACCCGTTTCGCAGATCGGTCAGAAGCTGCAGGGGCGGCTGGCGGGTGTGCAGATTACCCAGGCGACCGGCAAACCCGGTCAGGGTATCAGCATCCGGATTCGCGGTCAGGTATCCGTTTCGGCCGGTAGTGACCCACTCTACGTAATTGACGGCTTTCCCATTACTGGTAACATTGCCCAACTTAACCCCGATGAAATTGAAGACATCTCCGTCCTGAAAGATGCCGCGTCGACCTCGCTCTATGGTTCGCGGGCGGCCAACGGAGTGGTACTGATCACCACCAAAAAAGGGAAACCAGGTCAGACAAATATCAGCTTCAGTGCCTATGCCGGTGTCCAGCAAGTCCCCAAGAAAGGTCGGGTGAAAATGCTGAATGCCGTTGAGTTCGCTCAATTCAAGAAAGAATTCTACGAAGACATGCTGCAGCCCGTTCCGGCAGAGTTCCAGAATCCGGCCCAGTACGAAGGTAAGAATAACGACTGGTACGATGCGTTGCTGCGCGTAGCGCCCATTCAAAGCTACAACCTGAGCATCTCCAACAATACCAACAAGTCCAACACAGCGCTGGTAGCCGGTATCTTCAACCAGGATGGGGTGGTGCTGAACAACAAATACAAACGGTACTCGCTGCGTCTGAATTCAAACTACAATCTGTCGGACCGGATCACGGTTGGTTTCAACGTAGCGCCTTCCTATGTATTCGACAATACGCCCCGCACCGACGGCGACCGCGGAAACGGGATTCTGTTCAACGCGCTGCATACCTGGCCGGTGATGCCGATCTACGATGCCAATGGCCAACTGACCAAATTCAACACGTTCCCAGCCAGTACGGGTAACATTTTTAATTACCCCAACTGGGTGCGCGCTGCCAACGAGCTGGTCAACGAAACCAGGAACACGAACCTGCTGGCGAACGCCTATGTGCAATACCGGCCGATTAACGGGTTAACCCTGCGGTCGACGATGAACATCGAGTATCAGAACTCGAAGTTTTTCTTCTTTAACCCCTCAACGGCTACCAGCGCCATTAACGTACCCATCCCGACTACAGCCGTTTCGATTCGGCAGGGGTTGGAGAATACGTCCTGGCTGAATGAAAACCTGGCTACATACGGCAAAAGCTTTGGAGATCACAACTTTGAGTTACTGGCCGGTTTCACGAACCAATTCTTCAGACAGGAAGTCACCAGAGTTCAGGCCGATACGTATGCCGATGATCGGCTGCCTACGATCCAGGGCGCGCTCAACATAAACCGGGGCGGCACCAACAACGGGATCAATCAGTGGACGCTGTCGTCTTATCTCTCCCGGCTTACCTACAATTACAAAGGAAAGTACCTGTTTACGGCGGCTGTCCGGGCAGATGGATCGTCCCGGTTCGGTGCCAACAATCGCTGGGGTACGTTCCCATCGGCTTCGGTGGGCTGGGTAATTTCGGACGAAGAGTTCCTCAAACCGATTCAGCAGGTTTCGTTTGCCAAAATCCGGGCGAGTTACGGCGTGATCGGTAATAACAACATCGGTAACTACACGTCCTATGCGCTGGTCAACAACACGACCAATGCTGTATTTGGCGGTAACGTAGCGACTGGTGCCGTTGTGACCTCCCTGGCCAATCCCAACTTAGGCTGGGAAACGACCAAACAGTTCGACCTCGGTCTTGACCTGGGCTTGTTCAACGATCGGATTCAGTTCATCTACGACTTTTATACCAAGCGTACGACGAATCTGCTTTATAACGTGCAAATTCCGCAGGAGGCTGGATTTGGATTCTTCTCCGACAACATCGGTGAGATTAAGTTCTGGGGACACGAGTTCTCGCTGACCTCGAAAAACACCACGGGCAGACTGAAATGGACAACCAACGCCAACATCTCGTTTAACCGAAATCAGGTTATGTCGCTGGCACCGGGTATCGATCGGGTGTATAGCGGCATTGGCTTCCACATCACGCAGGTCGGCAAGCCCTTTGGTCAGTTCTATGGGCTGGTTAAAGAAGGATATTATCAGACAGCGGAAGAACTCCGCACATCAGCCATCATTCCGGGTCGTTCGGCCATCGGTACCATCAAGTTTAAGGACATCAACGGCGATGGCGTAATTACGAACGGGGGCGATGCCGATGACCGGACCATTCTGGGAAGTCCATTTCCGAAGTTTACGTACGGCATTACCAACGACCTGAAATACGGCAACTTCGATCTGTCGATTACGGGCTCCGGCTCCTACGGCAACCAGCTCTGGGTACGTCATTTGTACAGCACGGCTAACCTGGACGGTGTATTTAACATGGTTGAAGGCGTAAAAGACCGCTTCCGGGTTCAGAATACCAACGTTGTCATCAACGGCACGACGACCGGGGTCGCCACCAATGTAATCACTCAGGGCGCAGGTCAGTTCGGGGCAACAAACAATGGCGGCAACTTCACAGGTATCGAGCGCGACTGGCATAGTTCGCAGTTTCTGGCTGACGCGTCGTTTTTCACGATCAAGAACATAACGCTGGGCTATAATCTGGGAGCCATGAACAGATTCTTCAAGTCGGCCCGCGTATATGCATCTGTTCAGCAGGTATATGTCTTCACCAAATACTGGGGTGGTCCGAACCCGGAAACCAGCGGAAACCAGGCCGGTGATGGCCCCGGTGATAACCTGAGTCAGGGCGTTGATTTCTCGAACTACCCGGTTCCACGTACCTACACCCTCGGTGTTAACCTGAATTTTTAATTCATCGTCATTCACTGGTCATTTGGCAGTTATTCCTGAAAATACCAATCGGATCACTACGTAATGACCAGTGAACAGCAATAAACTCATTCTGAAGTATATGAACCGTAAATTTATAGTAGCTGGCCTCCTGGCGATTGTCCTGACCGGCTGCACAAAAGATTTTCTGAACATAGTGCCTGAAACGGCCCTAAGCTCGGCAACGTTTTTTAAGACCGAAGCCGACTTTCAGCAGGCTGTCAATGGGGCGTATGTACCTTTTCGGCAGATGTATAACGAGCGGGCCTGGGTACTGGAGGAAATGCACTCCGACAACACGTACTACGCCCGCAATACGCTCTACGGCGCGGTTGACGCAACCGAGAACGTAGCGGATTTCGCCATCCCTACGGCCAATGGCGTTACGGCCAATGATAACGTACTGGTCCAGTATCGATTAAACTACGTGATCATTGCCCGTGCCAATCAGATTTTGGCACTTATCGACAGCCCCACGATTACATTCAGCACCCCGGCCAATCGAGATAATCTGAAAGGCCAGGCGCTGTTCCTGAGAGCGTTTGCCTACTTCGATCTGGTTCGGTTATTCGGTAAAGTGCCGCTGCACTTGGTACCCGTTACGGGCCGGAACGATGCCGCCCTACCCCTGTCGACAACAGAGCAGGTCTACGCGCAGATTGAAAAAGACGCAACGGACGCCAGTAAGATGCTGCTCAACAAAGCGAAACAGGAGGCAGGTCGCGCTACGTCGGGAGCCGCCAAAACGCTGTTAGCGAATCTTTATCTGACCCAGAAAAAATGGGCGCAGGTTGAAACGCTGATGCGAGACGTTATCACCAACGACGGCTATTCGCTGATACCGGATTACAACAACGTCTTCTCGACCACCACCGGCAACAAGAACAATGCAGAGTCGGTGTTCGAGATTCAGTACATGGAAGGCTCGGCTGGGTACAACGGCAACCAGATTTACCGCTTTCTACCCTCACCAATCAGCGCCGATGAGATCAAACCGATTACCGGTACCTCGAACCCCCAGCCTACGTCGCAGGAAAGCAACAATATTCCGACACCGGATCTGATTGCGGCCTACGAACCCGGCGATAAACGCCTGGACGCTTCCATTGGATACGTTACGTTAAGCGGTAGTCTGCGGGCTGATAAAAAGTACCCGTACATCAAAAAATACGCCAAGACTCATTCGCTCCACAACAACACGGGGCAGAACTGGCCGGTCTACCGGTACGCCGAAGTGTTGCTGTTCATGGCCGAAGCGCTTAATGAGCAGGGCAAAACCGGCGAGGCTGCTACGTATCTGAACCAGGTGCGCACACGGGCAGGATTAGCGGCTACGACCGCGTCGTCGCAGGCCGACATGCGCGAGGCCATCTTCAGGGAACGGCGCGTAGAGCTGGCGTTTGAGAACAAACGCTGGTTCGATCTGACCCGAACGGGTCGGGTGAAAGAGATCATTGGTGCTTACGGAGCAAAAGTAAAAGCCAATCCGGCCGCGTATTATTTCCCGGCGGGGGCGGTTCCACCACCAAATGCCTTCACCGTTCTGGATGATTACTACGGTCTGCCAGCCGTTGAAGCGGCCCTGACGCCAAACTTCTGATTCAACATACCCGCCGGTACAGGTAACTGGATCGGCGGGTATGTTCATACGCTTAACCGACAACGCTTTATCCAGCAAAAGACCTTTGTGCAGCAGCCTCTGACGTACCAGCAGCCACCCAGCCGAAGGATTGGCTTACGCAATCAGCCCGGCGACTATTCGTTAAATCAATCAGTAGAATATGCCTTATTATCGTCTCTTAGACGTATCCATGCGAACGAAGGCCTGATCGAGACGCGCTCTATAGATACTCCTTTAAACTAGATACCCCAACAACGATATGCAATCATCATTCAACGTTGCCAAACTCGGACTAGCCCTGTCTGCCCTCGTTCTAATCGGAACGTCATGGGTTGGCATGCAGGGCCCGGAAACGATTGGCGCCGATAATTCGAAGGCTGATAAACTCAAATTACAGCCCGGTTTTAAAGCCGAACACATATACAGCCCCTCCGAAAACGGGCAGGGGTCATGGGTCTCCATGACTTTCGACGACAAAGGCCGAATGATTGCTTCCGATCAGTACGGGGGTTTGTTTCGAATCAAGCTTCCGGCCATTGGTTCAGGCTCGACCAGGCCCACCGTCGAAAAACTGGTGATCAGCAAAGATACCAGCGTCGGGATGGGATACGCCCAGGGGTTAATGTACGCCTTCAACAGCCTGTATGTGATGGTGAATAACCGGCCCAGCAAGCAGTTTCCCAAGCCGAGTGGACTATACCGGTTACAGGATACCGATGGTGATGATCAGTTCGATAAGGTAACGATGTTGAGGGAGCTGAAAGGAGAAGGCGAGCATGGCCCGCATAGCATCGTGCTGTCTCCCGACAAACAATCGATCTACGTCACCTCTGGTAACCACACCGACGTACCGCAGATGGATGCATACCGCTTACCTTCCAACTGGAAAGAAGACAACCTGTTTCCACTCATTAAAGACCCGCGCGGACACGCCAACGATCGCATGGCACCCGGTGGCTGGGTTGCTAAAATTGATCCGGAAGGAAAGCGCTGGGAGCTGATAGGGGCTGGCTTTCGAAATGAGTTTGATATTGCCTTCAACGAGGCAGGTGATATGTTTACCTATGATTCGGATATGGAATGGGACTTTGGTTTGCCCTGGTATCGTCCGACCCGGATTTGCCACGTTACGAGCGGATCGGAATTTGGCTGGCGTACGGGCAACAGCAAGTGGCTGCCTGGCAATCCTGACAATCTGCCAGCGATCGTGAACATCGGTCAGGGCTCGCCAACCAGCGTCATGTCCGGGTTGAATGCTAAGTTTCCCCAAAAATACCGTCAGTCAATATTTGCCTTCGACTGGAGCTTCGGAATCATCTACGCAATCCATCTCAAACCGAAAGGGTCTACCTACGAAGGCGAACGGGAAGAGTTTATTTCAGGATCACCCTTACCACTGACCGATGGCGTAATTGGCCCTGATGGAGCCATGTATTTCTTAACGGGAGGTCGTCGCTTAGAGTCAGACCTGTATCGGGTCTATTACAATGGTTCCGAAGCGACTACGTCGCCGACGCCCGCGCTCACGGCGGAACATAAGCTTAGAACCAGCCTGGAGAAATTCCACGAAGGCGCAAATCCGGCCGCTATTGCTGCTGCCTGGCCAAATCTGAACCACCCCGATCGCTTCGTACGCTACGCTGCCCGCATTGCGGTCGAACATCAGCCGGTGGCTCAGTGGCAGGAGAAAGCCATTGCGGAAACCGATCCCCAGCGCGCTATTCAGGCTATTGTGGCGTTAGCTCGTCAGGGTAGTGCTGATGTGAAAAGTAAGGCTATCAGTACGTTATTAAAAATCAATTACGCCCAACTATCTGAATCACAGCAGTTTGATCTGCTGCGTACCTTCGAACTGATTTTCCTCCGGATGGGTGCACCCGAGGCCGCTGATAAAGAGAAAATTGTCGGGTATCTGAACACGCATTATCCCGCCAAAACGGCCTTGTTAAACCGCGGGCTCAGCAAAGTGTTGATTTATCTGGAAGCGCCCAACGTGGTTAACAAGACCCTGGCACTGATGGATATGAAAGAAGAGCCAGGCATGAAGAACCTGGGCCTGGACCCCGCCACCGCGTCGAGCGACCTGATTCTGCGTAACCCACAATACGGAATGGATATCGCCAAAATGCTGGCTAAGGTTCCCCCACTCCAACAAACCTATTACGCTGTCATGCTCAGCCGCGCCGACAATGGGTGGACCCCGGAACTCCGGACCAGATACTTTACGTGGTTTGGCAATGCCTTCAAATACGAGGGCGGACGGAGCTACGTCGGCTTCATCGATAGGGCGCGTAAACTGGCGTTGAACCACGTGCCTAAAGACCAGTTTGAGAAGTTCAACAAGCTGTCGGGCGCGGATATTCTAACCAGTTCCGGCAATGACATAGTCATGAACGGCTATACGCCTAAAGGTCCGGGCAGACGCTGGACGCTGGATAACGCCGTAGCCGTAGTCGATACAGCCACCTCACATCCCGACTTTGATACAGGTAAAAAAATCTATTCGGCTATTCTATGCGCTCACTGCCATGCCATTCAGGGATCAGGGGGAGATATTGGCCCTGATCTCACTCAGCTGGGAACTCGGTTCTCCAATAAGGACATTCTGGATGCCATCATCAACCCAAGCAAAGCCGTCTCTGACCAATACGCATCAACTATTTTCATTCTGAAAAACGGTGAATCTGTAGTAGGCCGACTGGTGAACGAGGATAAACTGAGCTATTCTATTTCTCAGAATCCATTCGCGGCCGATCAGCTCCGGAAAATTCCAAAGAAGGACGTAACCTCGAAGCGGTATTCGGCTGAATCAATTATGTTGCCCGGCCTCATTAATAGCCTCAACCCGAAAGAGTTAAAAGATTTGATCGCTTTCCTGAAATCGGGTGGCAATCAAAATCATGAGGTATACAAAACAGCTGCCAGCGCATCTAAGGGTAAATAAATTGAGGCTTTAAACACGGTTTGTGAACATGTTGGTTAGAACAAATTTGACATTTCTTGGGGTGGGGTTCCTGCTGGCGGTAGCTGTAAGCTGTGGCTTGCCCACAACCGGCTCAGCTCAACGCAAGAAAGAAAAGAAAGCCGGTTTCGTGCAGATATTCGATGGTAAAACGCTAAAGGGGTGGGACGGTGACCCCACCTACTGGCGCGTCGAAAACGGCAATCTGGTCGGCGAAATCACGCCATCGACCCTGCTCAAAACGAACTCTTTCATCATTTGGCAAGGTGGCGAGCCGGCCGATTTTGAGTTCAAAGGCGAGTTTAACATTACGGAGGCTGGCAATTCAGGCATTAATTACCGCAGCGACCGGCTGACAGACATTCCCTTTGCACTCCGGGGCTACCAGGCCGACATCGACGGAAAACGGATGTGGACGGGACAGAACTACGAGGAACGCAAACGGACAACGCTGGCTTACCGGGGCGAGAAAGCGACCATTAACGCCTATTCCGGCGAGAATACGCCGGAAGCCATTCGGAGTAAAGTGGCTCGCAACGCGTGGACAAACCGCACCGTAACCGGCTCGCTCGGCACCTCGGATTCCCTGAAAACGCTCGTGAAAACCGACGATTGGAACACGTTTCATCTGATCGTGAAAGGCAACCGCTTACAGCATTACATTAACGGTGTGCTCATGAGCGAAGTCGTTGATGAGGACGCCGTAAATGGTAAAGCAAAAGGACTGCTGGGTGTCCAGGTACACGTAGGACCGCCTATGAAAGTCCAGTATCGCAATCTAATGCTAAAGCAGTTGTAGGTCAGGCAGCACAGGTTTCAGTCGGTAAACTAAAGGTGGATTCCTCAACAATACGTACCGAAACCTGTGCGCTTTACCCTGGAACTTAACCCGAACGAGATTTGGCACAGTACCCCTGGAGCGATAAAGTATCGAACCCAGCCCAGCTGGGTGGCATTGAAACCGCCGTAGTAGACAATGGTGCCGGGCGTGGCGTTCGTATTGCCTGGATAAACACCGGTACCGGCCTTCGGTATAAAGTGGTGCTGGATCGGGCCATGGACATTGCCGACGCATTCTACAACCAGCATAGCCTGGCCTGGCTCAGCCACGTTGGCATAACCTCGCCACAACCCCTTACGGATCGGGGGCTTGACTGGCTCCGCACGTTTGGGGGCGGGTTGCTGATGACCTGCGGTCTGACCCACGTGGGTGGGCCTGAGCAGGACGCTTATGGTGAGCGTGGCCTCCACGGCCAGATCAGCAACCTACCCGCCGAGATCGAATCGATCATCCAGCCAGACCCAGCCTTGGGCAAGCTGGATATGAGCATTACCGGACGAATACGGGAAACCAAAGTGTTCGGCCCGAATCTGGAGTTGAAACGTACCATTTCGGGTACGCTCGGGCAGCCCGTAATCCGCATTCACGACGAGGTCCTAAACCGGGCCAACACGCCAGCGCCCCACATGCTGCTGTACCATGTCAACTTCGGCTGGCCACTGGTCGATGAAGGCACCAAAATTATCTGGCAGGGTGACTGGCAGGCGCGGGAGGGCGGTATGAACGCTGATATTTTCCACGAAGGCAACGATTTTCGCACCTGCCCCGCTCCGATGGACGCGCACAGCGGCACGGGTGAAGCCGTCGCGATTATCGACGCTACCCCCGATGACATGGGTCAGTGTACGGCCGGTTTGTACAATGAAAAACTAGGTTTTGCGGTTGCCCTGCGGTTTCAGAAAGAGCAGCTGCCATGGCTTACCAACTGGCAGCACTGGGGCAAAGGCGAATACGTAACGGGCATTGAGCCAGGCACGCACCCGCCCATTGGTCAGGCCAAAGCCCGCGAAGATGGTTCACTTATTTTTCTGGAGCCTGGCGAAAGCCGCACCTACGACCTGGAAATTGAAGTACTTCAAAATCAAACGCAGATCAATCAATTCATAAAACACAAAGCGGTTAACCTATAACCCTTCCGTTTTTTTAACCCGTTTTACCTGACTAAATACAACCCTTGATGGAAACAACACCAACAGTAAGTTTAGCGGAAAAAGCCCTGGAACAAGGCAAAGGCATTCTGCGCTTAGCGCCCACCTGGGTACCCCGCTCCTTCTGCGTACCCGGACGGCGCATCAAACTCCATCCCGACGATTATTACGTGCTCGGTGGCGTACGGGGTGGCATCGATGAGCGGTGGCTCTCGTCGACTACCCCCGCCAAAAACGGTCCGCTAACCGGCGAAAACGAAGGATTGAGCATGATCGTTTTCAACGATGGCGGCAACGAAGTTCAGTTTCTGCTGAAAGATGCCATTGATGAACTTCAGGGTGAAGTGATTGGCGAACGGCTCTGGAATGAATACCAAAGCTGGCCGATGTACTCGAAGTTCTTCGACAATATGGGACCGCTGCCGCATCACGTGCACCATAACGACGAACAGGCCGCCCTGACCGGTCAGCTAGGTAAACCTGAAGCCTATTACTTCCCTCCCCAACTCAACAACCACGGCGGAGATTACCCATACACGTTCTTCGGCATCGCGCCCGGCACCACAAAAGAGCAAATTCGCGAGTGCCTGACCAACTTCACGAAAGGCGACAATAAGATTACCAATTATTCGTCGGCATATCGGCTGGAACCGGGTACGGGTTGGGACGTTCCGCCGGGACTACTTCATGCACCGGGTAGTATGTGTACGTACGAACCCCAGAAAGCATCGGATATTTTTGCCATGTATCAGTCGCTGGTGAATGAAGCCATTGTTCCCGAAGAATTGCTCTGGAACGGTACGCCCAAAGACCGCGTCGGCGACTACGACCTGCTGATGGAAGCCATTGATTGGGATCTGAACACCGATCCGAACATGATGGCGAACCGGTACATGGTGCCGAAGCCGGTGAAAGACCTGGCTGAGATGGAGGCCGAAGGCTATATCGAAAAGTGGGTTTGCTATAAATCCGATGCCTTCAGCGCTAAGGAACTGACGGTTCTCCCCGGCCAGACGGTGACGATTAAAGACAGTGCAGCCTATGGCTTGATCGTTATGCAGGGGCACGGCAAGATGGGTGTATGGGATATTGAAACCCCCGCCCTCATCCGATACGGCCAACTCACCAATGACGAGTTCTTTGTCAGTGAGAAGGCCGCCATGGAAGGCGTTACCATTACTAACCCCTCCACAACCGACCCGATCGTAATGCTGAAGCACTTCGGCCCCGGAAATCCTGATTTGGTATTGTAATTCAATCCTTAAGCCGGTGCATCAAACGCGGGGCCGCCCATGTGGTTCGCCGTGGCGGTCACCGGCTTAGGGAAATAGCTCAAACCCCTTAAATCAAAACCTCTTCATGAACGAGAATAATTATCCCAAGCTTCACAACGCTATGTGGCCGGGTGTGGTTGGAAAAGGTCCCGACTCCGAACCCGTTATTGGATTCGATACCATGCTGGAAATGACGGCCGCTGCCGAAGTAGAAGGCGTCAAATTCGACGGCGTTGACCTGGCCCTTTTCGAACACATCGATGTCAATCTGTCGGATGACGACATCAAGCGGTTAGCCGATAAAGTAGCGGGTTACAACCTGAACATCGGCTCAATGGTCGCTCCCATCTGGGGTGGGCCAGCGATGGGCAGCAAAGAAGACCGGGCCAACTTTGTCGAGATGGTCCGTAAATCCTGCCACATCGGTCAAAAGTTAAAAGAGCTGGGCGTTCGTCCCAGTGGCGTCGTACGTATCGACTCGGCAAGCTCTCCGCACGACTGGGCTGTCGATCCGGTTGGCAACAGCAAACTGATTGTGCAGACGTTCCAGGAAGCCTGCGACGTAGCGGCCGATTACGGCGAGAAACTAGCCGCCGAAGGTGAAATCTGCTGGGGGGGTATGCACAGCTGGAAAACAATGGTCGATACGTTGGCAGCCGTTGATCGCCCGAACATGGGCTTCCAGGCTGATATGGCGCATACGTTGCTGTACTTACTAGGCTACAATCGTCCCGAAGACCGGATTCTCCCCCCCGACTTTGACTGGAGTGACCGGGCAACGTTGTCGGAAGCCCTTAAAAAAGTGACAGCCGCCTTACGTCCATACACGATCGATTTCCACGTAGCACAGAACGACGGAACCGTTTTCGGATCGGGTTCGCACGACAAGACGGGCCGCCACTGCCAGGCGCTGGACCCCAACGGGAAGCTCGATATTGTGCATGATGCGGGGTACTGGCTGCGTAACGAAAATGGCGAGCTGACGAAAGCGTTCAAGCATATTTGCTGGGACGGCTGTATGTTCCCGAATGAGGTCATGACGAAGCAGCAAACCTGGAACGACATTCTGGCCACCATGATCAAAGTTCGTCAGGCACACGGCTGGTATGAAGCTGAATAATCGGTCATTATGGGGTCGTTCGTTGACATTAGAAGTCATTCATCGTCATCCGGTAGAAGTGCTGAAAGCCAACCGACAATGACAACAAATGACTACGTAACGGACAATGAATGACCGATGACTATCACCCCTTTACTCTTCCCCTAAACATGGCAACTAAGAAAGACTTACGCATCGGATTGATTGGTACGGGCTTCATGGGTCGAACCCACTCGAATGGGTACAGCCAGGCCAGTCACTTCTTTCCAGAACTCCAATACAAGCCCGTTTTAAAAGCCGTCTGCTCACGTAACGCCGAAAAGGTACAAGCGTTTGCCGACCAATGGGGATACGAATCCATTGAAACCGATTGGCGAGCGCTCATCGCCCGCGACGATATTGACGCTGTAGACATCTGCACACCCAACGACTCGCACGCTGAAATCGCGATTGCCGCGGCAGCAGCGGGTAAGATGGTCCTGTGCGAAAAACCGCTGGCCCGTACGGTAGCCGAAGGTCAACAAATGGTCGATGCCATTGAGAAAGCGGGTGTTGCCAACACAGTCTGGTACAACTACCGACGGATTCCGGCTGTTACGTTGGCAAAACAGATTATCGATTCCGGAAAGCTTGGCAAGATTTTCCACTACCGGGCTAACTTCCTGCAGGATTGGACCATCAGCGCCGACGTACCACAGGGCGGCACGGGTACCTGGCGCATGGATGTTGAAGCCGCTGGCTCCGGCGTAACGGGCGATTTGCTGGCGCACTGCATTGATACAGCCATGTGGCTAAACGGCAATATTGTTGACGTATCGGCCGTGACCGAAACGTTCGTGAAAGAACGGATGCACGCCGTAACGGGTAAAGTGCAGCCGGTTGGTATCGATGATGCCTGCATTTTTCACTGCCACTTTGATAACGGCTCGCTGGGTCTGTTCGAATCAACGCGGTACGCCCGTGGCCACAAAGCCCTATATACCCTCGAAATCAACGGTGAAAACGCGTCGATTCGCTGGGATCTGCATGACCTGAACCGGCTGGAATACTTCGACCATCGCGATGAAGGCATTGTACGCGGCTGGCGTTCCATTCATGTAACCGATGGTGATCAGCCTTATATGGATAAGTGGTGGGTACCCGGCCTGGGCATTGGCTATGAGCACAGCTTCATTCACCAGGTAGCTGATTTCCTGAAAAGCCTGGAAACAGGCGAACCCTGCTCCCCAACCTTCCAGGACGCGCTCGAAACCCAGAAAGTGTGCGAAGCCGTGCTGGAATCGGCCGCGTCCCGAAGCTGGAAAGAAACCGGCGTTGGCGCGGGTGTTAGCCAGGAGGCTTAACGCTATTTATGATTGATTATTAAGATCGCTCATAATTGGTCAATCATAAATCTGAAACAGCATTGATCTCATTGCTAACCCCGTAGGGGTGGTCTGTTCATAGAAACTTACATAGTTAACCCTAAGCGCCGTAGGTGCGACATACCGTATGTCGCACCTACGGCGCTTAGAAATAAGAAGGAGCTAAACGGGCTATTGACAGACCGCACCTACGGCGCTTTGCTGCGCTACCTGTCTGTGGAGTCTGATTCTCAAATCCGACACCATGAGGGAAACCGACCATACTAAACCCATTTACTCATGCTCCCGACTCAAGACTATATCCTTACCGTACGCGGCCTGACAAAAACGTTTTCGGGTGTGAAAGCGCTCGATACTGTCGCTTTGAACGTGCGAAAGGGCGAGGTTCATGCCTTGATGGGCGAAAACGGAGCGGGTAAATCAACCCTGATGAAAATCCTGATGGGCCTGCTGGCACCCGATTCGGGCGAGATACTTCTAGAGGGTCAGGAGCTGAAAAACGGCAGCGTTCACGAAGCCATGAAGCGGGGCATTTCCATGATTCATCAGGAAATTATGGCAGTACCCGAGCTGACAGTTGCGCAGAATATCTTCCTCGGTAGAGAAACGGCGGGCGGCTTATTCGGCTGGCTGACTGACAAACGACTGAATCAGCAGGCCAGGCAGCTCCTCGACCAAATGGGCGTCAGTATACGACCCGACACCCGAATGAAATACCTGAGTGTGGCCGAGATGCAAATGGTGGAAATCGCCAAAGCCATCTCGAACGACGCCAAGGTAATCATCATGGACGAGCCGACCTCAGCTTTATCAGACAAAGAAGTCGCTACGTTGTTTGGCCTTATCCGCGATTTGAAGCAGAAAGGTGTGGCCATCATCTATATCTCGCACAAGGTGGACGAGATATTCACAATCGCCGACACCATCACCGTCCTGCGCGATGGCAAATACATCGGCATTAAACCGGCGACCGAACTGGATATTGATACCTTGATCGCCATGATGGTCGGTCGGGAGATTGATAGCCTGTTTCCAGAATCGACTGTCCGCAACGGGAAAGAAGTGCTCTCCGTTCGGTCACTCAGTCGGGCGGGCGTATTCAGTGACATCAATTTTACCGTTCACGAAGGCGAGGTGCTGGGCATTGCGGGCCTGATGGGTGCTGGACGTACCGAGATTGCCCGCGCTATCTTTGGCCTCGATCGCATCACCAGCGGAGAGATTTCTATCAAAGGCCAGCCGGTCGCTATTCAATCCCCGCAGGATGCTATTCGACACGGCATCGGTTACGTTAGCGAAGACCGAAAAGGTTGGGGGTTCATTCCGCGCTTATCGGTGAAGCAAAACATTACGTTGGCCAGCTTATCAAATCACACAAAAGGGTTGTTGCTTCAGGATAAAAGCGAAACTGAGGTAGCGACCAAGATGATTGCTGACCTTCGTATAAAAACGGCAGGCCCTGATCAGAAGGTGATGTACCTGAGTGGAGGGAATCAGCAGAAAGTAGTGATCGGGAAGGTGCTGCTGGCCTCGCCCGACGTTATCATCCTCGACGAACCCACCCGTGGCATCGACATCGGTGCCAAAGCCGAAATTTACAAGCTCATCAACCAGCTAAAGGCAAACGGCATCGCCATCATCATGATTTCCTCTGAACTGCCAGAAATTTTGGGTTTAAGCGACCGAATTCTGGTATTGACTAAAGGAAAACAGGCTGCGGTGCTTTCTAAAGAAGAAGCCACGCAGGAAACCATCCTGGCGTACGCCATGCAGCACTAAATCTCTTCTGCCCGCCGATTCTATTTATGAAAAACACGATAGACACTTACTTTAAACCGGTCCGGGAGTCGTACAGGACACGGATCAGCGGCATTGGCAAAGCCGGAATTTTTGTGGCCTTTCTCGTGATTTGTATCGCCCTTTCGCTGATAACGCCACGATTCCTGACCGTTTCGAACCTGATGATTATCGTCACGCAGGTGTCGATCAACGCGCTGCTGGCGTTTGGCGTTACGTTTGTCATTATCACCGGAGGTATCGATTTATCGTTGGGTTCGATGGTCGCCGTAACGGGCGTTGTTGCAGCCCTGTTCGCCAAATCGGATGCGTACCCGGTGATTGTACCGATTCTCGTAGGACTGCTAAGTGGACTTCTTTTCGGCGCGTTTAATGGCTTCGTTATTACGCGGAGTAAGGTCCCGCCATTTATTGTTACGCTCGGCACAATGACCATCGGACGCGGCCTGGCCTTAATCCTGAGCAAAGGGCGACCAATCTCGAATTTATCGGACTCATTCAACTTCATTGGTGGCGGTCAGGTGCTGGGCGTCCCCATGCCCATTATCATCCTGATCAGTATGTTCCTGATCTGCTACGTCATCTTAAACAAGACGGTATTAGGGCGCTATATGTATGCTGTTGGAGGCAACGAACAAGCCGCCAGAGCATCAGGCATTCAGCTGAGCAAAGTCAAAATGGCGGTTTACACCATGAGTGGCTTACTGGCTGCACTGGCCGGCATTGTGCTGACGTCCCGCATCACCACGGGACAGCCGAACGCCGGTGCCGGTTTTGAACTCGACGCCATTGCCGCGGCTATCATCGGCGGCACCAGCACCTCCGGCGGCACCGGAACCATGACCGGCACGCTGATCGGAGCCTTGCTGATTGGTGTCATTAGCAATGGCCTCGATTTGCTCAACGTATCGTCGTATTACCAGCAGGTGGTCATGGGCGTCATTATCATCGGTGCCGTCGTGCTGGACAGCGTGAACCAGAAATAATTTCCTTTAATAGGCAGATTAGTTCGCCCGCTAAAGGAATGACCTAACAATACATTACCCAATGAAACACACATTTCTAACCTTATGTACGGCGGCTACACTACTCACCGGCTGCAATCAATCGACCTCCAATGAAACTAGTCAGGGAGATGGTGGCAAAAAACTCGTTGTGGGCGCTACGATGCTCAGTATGCAGAATGAGTTTATCGTTAACGTCAACGATGAGATGACCAAAAAGGCCGAAGAAGCGGGCGTTGAATTGATCAGCGTCGATGCAGAACGGTCGGCGTTGAAACAGGTGGAGCAGGTAGAAAGCTTCATTGCTCAGAAGGTCGACGCTATTATTATGAATCCCTGCGAAGTGGAAGCCAGTTCGCCAGCGGTGGCCAAAGCCTTGGCGGCTAAAATTCCTATCATCAATGTAAACTCGGAGACCAGCACGAAGCCATCCGCCTTTGTCGGCTCCGACGATGTGGAATCGGCCCGGATTGCAATGAAATACATTGCTGGCAAACTCGGCGGCAAAGGCAACGTAGTGATGATGCACGGCTACATGGGCCAGGCCGCTCAGATCAAGCGCGAACAGGGAGCCCGTGACGTGTTGAAACAGTACCCCGGCCTGAAGCTGGTAGCCAGCCAAACCGCCGAATGGGACCGGGCGAAAGCCATGGACCTGATGGAAAACTGGATTCAATCGTATGGATCAGAGATCAACGCGGTTTTTGCGCATAACGACGAAATGGGCATGGGCGCGGTAAAAGCCCTGACGGATGCCGGACTAAAGAACAAAATTATCGTCGTCAGCATCGACGCGATTCCGGATGCGTTGCAGGCTGTACAGAAAGGAACGCTGGACGCAACGGTTTTCCAGAATGCCGAGCAACAGGGCGCCAAAGCCATTGAAGCCGCCGTGAAACTGGCCAAAGGGCAATCGTACGCGAAAGAAACGCTGATTCCATTTCAGCTCGTTACGAAAGAGAACGTAGCTAAATTCATCAAGTAGCCCTGGTCACGGCCTCGGGTAAATCTGGCTAAATGTCATCTTTCCTTAGTTGTTACGTTATTCTTAAAATGCCCTTCATGAAAACCCAACGCCGAGTTTTTTTTCAACAAGCAGCCAGTTTGCTGGCGGCAAGCGGCTTATCGAACTGGACTGAAACAGTTGCCGGACATTCTGCCCACGCCAATAAGCCTTACGTTGTGTTCGTCACGGGCGATCATGAATACAGTGGAGAAGAAACCATGCCGCTGTTTGCCGCTGAGCTGGAGAAAAATTACGGAATGCGGACGAAGGTGCTCAAATCCGTACCCGACTACAATGGCGAAAAAGATATACCCGGCCTGGAAACGTTGAAGGATGCCGATCTGGCCGTTTTCTTTCTGCGCTGGCGTCTGCTGCCACAGGAGCAGCTCAACTACATTGATAATTACCTGAAATCGGGCAAACCGGTGATGGGATTCCGAACAACGACCCATGCCTTCAACTACCCCGATGGTGACGAGCGTAAGCGTTGGAATGCCTTTGGTGAGTTTGCCTTCGGCAGTCCTCCGGGCTGGGGTGGAGCCGCCAAACATACGCACTACGGTCACAACAGCACGACTGACGTAACGATCATCCCCGAAGCCGCTAAGCATCCCATTCTGACGGGGGTTGAACCGAATTTCCATGTAGCGTCCTGGCTCTACCGGGTTAAGCCCGATTATCCGGCGAAAGGATCGGTACCTCTGCTGATGGGTAAGTCGGTTAACCCGGACAAAGAGGCTACTGATAATCCTGTTGCCTGGACCTGGAAAAACGAATGGGGTGGCAAAGCCTTCATGACAACCCTCGGTCACCCCGAAGATTTTAGCCTTGAGCCGGTGCAGCGCTTAGTCATCAATGCCATTCACTGGGAGCTTGGTCAGCCGGTTCCGAAGAAGTGGAAGGGTAAACTAGCCATCAACGTGCCTTACGGCCACCCTAAAAAACCCTGACGGTATGAAACGGTTTGTCTCTCCAAGCAGGAGCATCTACGGCCTGCTCCTTGTATTCGCCTTACTCGTTGGGTTTAGCGCGTTCCAGTTCAATGACTCCCAGTCGCTTCAGTTAAAGCCGGGAGCCCGTATCGTTTTGCTGGGCAACAACCTCGGCTCAAGGATGATGAACTATGATCACTTTGAGACCGAGATGCACCTGCGCTACCCCGACAGTCAGCTGTTTATTCGCAATATGTGCGACGGCGGAGACACGCCGGGCTTTCGCCCCCATTCCAGCCGCTTTTCACCCTGGGCGTTTCCGGGTGCCGAAAAATTCCAGACGGAGCTGGCTAATCCCTCCGAAAGCGAAGGCCATTTCGACTCACCAGATCAGTGGCTTACCCGGCTGAAGCCAGACGTTATCATGGCGTTCTTTGGCTATAATGAATCGTTTCAGGGACAGGCTGGCTTAGCGAACTACAAAGCCGAACTGGATGCCTTTGTCAAGCATACGCTCAACCAGACGTACAACGGAACTACGGCACCGCAACTGGTGCTTGTGTCGCCCATCGCCTTCGAGGATTTGTCTTCCATGTATGATTTGCCTAACGGCAAGAAAGAGAACGCAAATCTGGCAATGTATGCCAAAGCCATGAAGGAGGTGGCGGACCAGAACAGCCGGGGTGCGGGAGTCGTGCTCTTCGTCGATGCGTTTACGCCTTCGCAGAAATGGTACGATGAGAGTAAAGAGCCGCTCACCATCGATGGCTGTCAGTTAAACGCGGAAGGTTACAAAAAGCTGGGGGTTCTCTTAGCTGATCAAATTTTTGGCAAGGCTCCGACTAGGGCCGAAGCCAATCGAAAACTTGTCTACGATGCTGTTATCGAGAAAGACTGGATGTGGCATAACGACATCAAGATTCCGAATGGCGTCCACGCCTACGGCCGTCGCTACAATCCGTTTGGCCCTGACAACTATCCGGCCGAAATTGAGAAGATTCGCCAGATGACGGCTATTCGGGATACGGCTATCTGGCTGGCGGCTTCAAAAGGCCAGAAAATGGACGTAGCGGCCGCTGATGAGCGCACCCGAAAATTACCGGAGGTGAAAACCAACTATAACCCGGATAAAAATGGGAGCCTGACGTACCTCTACGGGCAGGATGCGCTCAGCAAGCTAAAAGTCCCCCCTGGCTATAAAATCGAGCTGTTCGCTTCGGAAAAAGAGTTTCCAAATCTGGCGAAACCGATGCAGATGTCGTTCGACAACAAAGGACGTTTGTGGGTTGCCTGCATGCCGAGTTATCCGCACTACAAACCTGGTGATCCGAAACCGAACGACAAAATCATCATTCTCGAAGATACCAATAACGACGGCAAAGCGGATAAGGAAACGGTATTTGCCGACAACCTGCACCTGCCGCTTGGCTTCGAGATTGCGAAGGAAGGCGTTTACGTATCGCAGGGAACCAACCTGAAACTGTTCACCGATACCAACGGCGACGACAAAGCCGACAAGAGCGAAATTCTGCTGAGTGGCTTCGACGACCACGACACGCACCACAACAGCCACGCGTTTACGACCGATCCATCGGGTGCCATCTATTCGGGCGAAGGCGTGTTCCTGCATACCAATGTCGAGACACCTTACGGTCCCGTTCGGGCGACAAACGGGGGGTTCTACCGTTACGCTCCGCAGCTTAAAAAACTGGAACGTACCGCGCAGTTAGCTATCCCGAACCCCTGGGGTATTGCTTTCGATGAATGGGGCCAACCCTTCTTCGCCGAAACCTCCAGCCCGGATTTCCGCTGGATGCTGCCCGGCTCCGTTCTGCCGCGCTATGGCGAATCGACCCATAAATCCAAGCAGCTCATTGAAGAGGCCCACCGCGTTCGGCCTACGTCCGGGGTGGAATTTGTATCGAGCCGTCACTTCCCCGACGAGATTCAGGGCGACTTCCTGATCAACAACACCATCGGGTTCCTCGGTACTAAAATGCACACGCTGAAGGATGATGGTACCGGCTACAAGAGCACCCATCGGATGGATCTGATCGTGAGCGACGACCGTAACTTCCGCCCGGTCGATATGGAGTTTGCACCCGATGGTTCGCTGTACGTCATCGACTGGCACAATATCCTGATCGGGCACATGCAGCACAACGCCCGCGACCCGCTGCGTGACCACCTGCACGGGCGTGTGTATCGCATTACGTATCCATCGCGGCCGTTGGTACAGCCAGCTAAGGTAGCCGGTGCCAGCATCGACGAACTGCTCGACAATCTGAAATTACCTGAATACCGCACCCGCTACCGCACTCGCAGTGAACTGCGGGGACGTAACGCCGATGAGGTACAAGCTAAACTAAATACCTGGGTAGCGAAGCTCGATAAGAACGATCCTCGTTACGAACATCATCTGCTCGAAGGCTTGTGGGTAAGCTGGGGTATGAACAAAGTCGATCAAAAGCTTTTGCGGCAACTGCTCAAGGCGAACGATTATCACGCCCGAGCTGCCGCCGTTCAGGTCGTTCGTTACACGGGTCATCAACTGGGCGATACCCACCAGGCTGATTTGCTGATGCAAGCCGTTCGCGACGACAACAGCCGTGTTCGGCTGGCTGCGATTGTTGCGGCCTCTTGGATTGGCAAGGAAAAGGGACTGCCGATCCTGGCCGAAGCGCAGAAAAAACCAATGGACGACTGGATGATCCACGCCCACGAAGCCGCCGTTGCGCACCTGAAAGGCGAACTTGTCAAAAAACAAAAAGAGATAGCTACCACCTCAAATCTACGCGGAGAAGATCTGGCGTTGCACACGATGGGTAAGCAAATCTTTGCCAAAGAAGGGTACTGCATCACCTGTCACCAGGCCGATGGGAAAGGCCTGACCGCATCGGGATTTCCACCGCTTTCGGGCACGAACTGGGTACAGGGTGATGAAGAACGGTTGATTAAGATTGTTTTGAAAGGCATGATGGGGCCGATTGAGGTAAACGGGAAAACGTATCCTGGACAAGTGCCCATGACACCCTTCGGCGGCCTGCTAAACGACCGAGAGGTGGCTGCTGTGCTAACCTACGTACGCAATGCCTTTGGCAACCAGTCGTCGCCTGTCTACCCCGATAAGGTTAAGAAAGTTAGAGCCTCGATCGAAGGCAAAAAAGACTTTTACTCGCCGGATCAACTGCTGAAAGAACACCCTATGGAAAAGGATATGTCTTCGCGCTGAGGTCTTTTGTACGAAGTATTAAGCTATAGCTTCAGATCTTAACGAATTGATTAGTGGTCAAATAGTCACGTAATGATTGTAGAAGATAAGCGGTCAAGCTACTCTTCTACAATCATTACGTGGCAAAGGCTAACTCTGACCTTTTAATTGTTGAGGATGACTCGATCTTTATGAACAAGCTTTATTTGTTATTGCCTTTAGTACTGTTGTCACTGATAACTTGCACAAAGAAAACGTCTTTGACTACGAGCCCTCCATCAGTAAGGACGTTTGCAAAACTAGTTGCAATCGATTCGGTAATAACACCAGTTGACACAGCTTGTCATATCGATGGGCCCGTCATCGCTCACGCAGAAAACTGGGAAGGAGAGGTTCGATTTACTGGAAGATCGAGTCTGTATTGCCTTGTATACACTGTACCTAACGCGACAGATAATCAATGGTTTGGCTATGTATGCAACATGCCTAACGAGTTTAAACGAAGTACCTTAAAAGTTATATTTAGCGGAAAGTATTATCACGCTTATAAGTATATAAAACACCCTGGTATCGATGGACAACCTCAGCTATACCTTTCTTTAGAAAGAATACGCATGAAGGGTCTTTAGTGCTAAACTAGGGCAAGATGAAAATGCCACGTCAGGTAAATACTATTCTAAAATTCAGTTCCTCAACCCTGAATTTGAAACTACAACTAGTCCCGTATGCCTTTATCAACCTCAACTTCAGCGCAACGTTCACCTATTGGATTTAATTTATTAGCCTGGTCGGCACCCATATCCGAAAAGATGCACCCGATTGCCGAGCGTCTTAAGCATATCGGCTACGATGGTATCGAGTGTTTCATCGACAATCAGGATGTCAGCGCTTACCGCCAGTTTGGCGATCATTTAAAACAACTCGGTTTGCAGAGCACGGCCGTAATGGTAGTTGGCCCCGACGAGAACCCGGCCAGTGACTCGCCACAGGTTCGCGAAAAAGCGGTTGCCTATCTGAAAGGTGCCATCGATCGGGCACACGCGATGGGTGCTACGGTGATCTGCGGCCCTATGCATTCGGCCTTCGCTACGTTCAGCCGACGTGAGCCACAGATGGATGAATACGCTCACAGCGCCGAAGTACTCCATGCCGCCGGTGAATACGCCAGGCAGGCAAACATCGTACTGACACCGGAAGCGCTCAACCGATTCGAGTGCTACCTGTGCAACACGATGGAGCAGTTGTTACACTTAATAAACCGAGTTGACCATCCGAACGTACGGGCCATGTTCGACACGCACCACGCGAACATGGAAGAGAAGCGCTTTCCGGACGCGATACGTACCATTGCGCCGGTACTGGCTCACGTACACATCAGCGAAAACGACCGCGGTACACCCGGCGACGGACACGTTCCCTGGGATGATACGTTCCGCACGTTAGCGGAATTAGACTACACCGGCTGGATGACTATTGAAGCCTTTACCCGTAACGATGTTGATTTTGCCAACTCAATCAACGTCTGGCGCGAATACAACGATCCCTGGGACATCGCCGAAAACGGGTTGAAATTCATTAAAGCGATGCAGGCGAAGTACGCTCGCTAGCCATTAGCTTTCTACGAACACCTGACACAGCTTAAATTTTCTCATTTCCAGAACAAAACGTAACCACAAGACTACTTGGATACGGCTCTATGAGGAGGCCATCCTGTTTAAAATAAGTCTGTTCATGTAAATAGCTATCTTTTGCCTAATTTAGACCCGGCGGTAAGTAGCTGCGCATTGACTGCTTCCCGCGTACCAGTCGACAGATAACGACCATAATCCCTCAATGACAGGAAGGTCTTTACCGATGAGTATATCAGCAACTAGCTCCGATAGCGTAGGCATTAGTTCGCTATTACTTAATGCCATGCCCGGCAATCATCTGGTGCTGTTGCCTGACGCGCCGACCTTTACCATTGTGGCCGTATCCGACGACTACCTGGCATCCGTTGGCGTTCACCGGGATTCATTACTGGGTAATGGCCTGCTTGATGTATTCTTCAAAGATGGCCGGAACGAGACCACGGTTCAGCAACTCCTTCAATCGCTGACTCAGGTAATCCAGACTAAGCAGCTTCATGCAATGGCTGACCTCTGGCAGGAGTGGCCTAATGCACAAACGGGAGCCATGGAATCCCGTTCCTGGCGGTCGGTTAACAAACCCGTTATTGGCAGCGATAATGAAGTAGCCTATATCTTCCACACGATCGAAGACATCACCCACGCAGTGCAGTTGATGGAGATTGCCGAGGCCAATCGGTACCTGCAAACCATTATCAACGGCTTCAAAGAGCCTTTGCAGATTCTGCAGCCGGTGGTTGAGGATGGTAAAATCATTGATTTTCGGTTTAAACTCACGAACCAGGCCTATGCCGCCTATACCAACACTACCCCCGAACAATTACAGGGTAAGCGGGTGGGCGAGGTTTTTCCCGGTTACTTCGAAACGATAAGCTTTACCAACCCGGTTGAAACGTACACAACTGGCCAGCCCCTTACGTTTGAGATCCACTACGACAAAGACGGGCTTGATCTCTATAACTTAATGAGTACGTCAAAGCTGGATGACGAAGTGGTGATTCATTTTACTGATTTTACGCGGTTAAGGCATCTGCAACTCCAGCTTGAGAGCAAAATTGAGGAATTGAAGCGCTCCAATCAGCAGCTAGAAGATTTTGCCCATGCGGCTTCGCACGATCTAAAAGAACCTGTCCGAAAGATTCAGGCATTCTCTGAACTCTTAAAAACATCGCTGGGAGGTCAACTGTCTGACACCGCAACAGTTTATTTTGATCGGATTCAAACCGCAGCGATGCGCATGAATACGCTTATCGAAGCCTTGCTGGCCTATTCGGCACTGGATCAGCAATCGGCCACCCGGGAAGAGGTTCCCCTGCATGATGTAGTAGCGCAGGTCCTGATTGATTTAGAGTATGAAATAGAGCAAAAAGGAGCAACCGTTCTGGTTGGTGAGTTATGCGTGGTTAAGGGCTACCGTCGCCAGTGGGAACAGGCATTTCAGAACTTGTTGAGCAATGCTCTCAAATATTCAAAACCGACGACTCCGCCCTGTATTCACATCAACTGTACTACTGTCAGCGGCCATGACGTAACAATACCCATTGCCCAAACCGATCGGTCAACAGACTTTCATCTGGTTCGCATCCAGGACAATGGAATTGGCTTCAATAGATCAGACGCAGCGCGCATTTTCGACGTATTTACCCGCCTGCATGGAGCTTCTAAATACAAAGGTTCGGGAGTAGGGTTATCTACAGTTAAGAAGGTTGTTCGCAACCACGGGGGCTATATATGGGCCGACAGCGAACCCGGCGAAGGCTCTACGTTCTTTATCCTCCTGCCCAAAAGCGAATGATGCCATTCCCGACGCAGTATACGTAGTCCGGCACATGTCGCTCTGGAAAAGATTGGCAGGCCTGCAATAGGCTGATAATTAACCACTTATCCATCGAACTTCTTTAGGGCTTCTGGCGTAACGGGTGCGAAGAAGTTAATCAGATTGCCATCTGGATCGCGGAATAACAGCGAACGGTTGCCCCAGGGCATGGTAGTTGGTGCCTGCACGAGCGTGTTGCCGGGTAGACTAGCCAAATTCTGATAGGCAGCATCCACATCGTCCACGCGAAATTCAATAATGACGGCGTGGTTATTCGCGGTAGTCGTCCTTGGTTCATCTCCAACGGAGGGCAAAGTGCGCGTACTGCCGATAGCTAAGGTTGCGGAATTTGTTTTCAGCTCCGCAAAATCGTCGGTGTACTGGGTTACCGCCATGCCAGTGACATGCTTATAGAACTGAACAAGCCGCTTGACATCTGCGGTGATAATTCGGGTCGAAACAAAATTCATGGATTGCGAAAGGATTTCAGATTATCTACCAGGCAACTCTTTTCTAAATGCTACCCGGCCGCTGTATGCTGGTCGGCCTGCAATGGATGCTACAAAGAAAAACCCGCTTACTGACAGCCCTATGTCAGCATGGGTATAGTCCCGTAACTTTTATAGTTGCGCCCGACGCTACGCGCTGCGGTAAGCAGGAAAGAAAGCTGGCAGCGGTTTCGTTATCGTGCACGCAACACCTTTTCCAGCTCCTTGCCCAGCAGTTCATACCCGGCCGCATTCGGATGCAAGCCATCGGAGAAAAGCCCTTCGTCGATCTTGCCGCCGACCAGCAGCAAGCGTTTGCCAATGTCCTGATAGCCGATGTTTGCTGACCGGGTCATTGCCTGGATGCCTTTGTTCAGACCCGCAACCCGTCCCTCCTGCTCACGGCGCGGATAAATGCCCAGCAACGTAAGTTTTGCCGTCGGCCGACGGAGCCGGATGGCCTGCACCAGCAACGTAAGCCCCTGGATAATCTCCTCGTCAGTATTCAGGTGCAGGTTATTGGTACCGATGTTGATGACAATCTGCTCGGGCGAGATCCCGTCCAGTTCGTCGTGGTACACCCGCCACAGTACATTTTCGACCCGGTCCCAGCCAAAGCCAAAATTACGTACCTGCAACGGCTCCAGGTATTTCTGCCAGGAGTCAGCGCCTGCGATGCGGTTGTTCAAGGGCTTGCCACCCCAATTGTGCGTGATCGAATTGCCGATGAGCACAATCCGCGTTGACTCGGTCCGGTTCAGCTTCAACATGTCGTTGTGCCGGTCTTCCCAGTTGTAGCTTCCCGGCTCCCGGTTCTGCCGGGTCGGTATCTGCGTCTTAATCGTGCCAATAGGTTGCAACAGGATCTCCCGAAGTTTTTTCTCGTAGGCGTCGGCATACCGCACCATGCCGAGATCGTTGGGATGGGTGCCATCCACCATACAGTCGAGATCCATACCAATTTCAGCCATCGAGAGCCGGTAAATACCGGTTACGTTGTCGGCTACCAGCTGTCTGTATGCTTCGCTCAGGTCCTGATTTGCGTTTTCAAAAAGCGTTTGGCGGTGTGGCATCAGATACCCTTCCGTGTAGCTGTCGTGGTCGGTCAGCAGAATAGGCGTCGATGGATGCCTGGCCCGTATTGCCTTGACGGACTCCACAATGCGCTTCTGTAACTCGGCGCGGCTCACAACGGTCTCGATCAGGTTCGGCAGGCAGTCGAGTACAAATATCTTCGCGTCGATCTCGTTGACCAGTTCGACTACTTCTTTCTCCAGCCGCCCGTTGCCCGAAAAGCCGAGGTTGATAACCGCCCGATCCAGCCTGCGAGCCAGAATATTCGTCCAGGCCATGCCGGGACGCGACGCACAGGCCCCCTGGGCAATGGACGTACCGTACACGACAATCGGTTTTTCGGTACGTTGCGGCAATGCTGTAAACTGGCTACCCGCAGGTACGCCGATTTCCAGATTCCGCACGCCATTGTACAAAGGCAAGTACAAGCGGTACTCACGACCCAGCGCGTGGTACGTATCGTTCGGCTTTAGCTGAGCAAACGTATACTGAACGGTGTCTTTGAAACTGTACTTCCCGGACGCCAGGTGCCACGTTCCGTCGCTGTCGATCCCGTACAGGTCCACGCCACTGACGCCCGTAGCGGGCATGTGGGGCAGGGCAACCGCACCCGTTACGTTGTAGCGGACGATGATCTCGGGGGCGTTGCTCACAAACCGAATCGACAAACCCGCCGTTTGCCGCGACAAATCCCAGACAGCTTTCCTGACCACCGGTTTCGCTCTGGGCGGAAGTCGCTGGAGCGTATCCTGCATCTCTGTTGGCCACGCCTGCCCGTCGACGACCGGGAATGAACTACCGGCGGGTCTCCACCAGGTATAAGTGGGCGTTGTCTGAGCGGACGAGACCAATCGAACCAAACCGAAAAGCAGCAGGAAGAAGCAGGTAGCCAAGTAGCGGGAATTACACATACAGGGAGTTATCCTCGAAACGGAATCGATTAACAGTACGTATCAATATTCCGCAAACGTTCGCAAAATACCAACCGTCATCGCTCAGCTTATTACAGGATTTTGTGTACGAAACGTCTTTCTGTAGTCCTGGTCAACCGTCGGAGTCACGGGTTACCATCGGTTAAGCGAGCACAGGATATAAATCCGGCAATTTAGTCAGAGCTGGTTTTGTCGGGCGGAGAACCCGGCAGGTTCCAGTGATAACGAAGGGCTAACATACGTACCGTGAAAGACAGACTCAACCCTACTATGGAAACCCAATCTGTCGGTATCCACGCCAGGTGATTACCGACCACCACTACCGAAGCCCCCAGCAGGGCCGCCGATGCGTAAATCTCTTTTTGTAAAATAATGGGCACCCGGTTCAGTAAAACATCGCGTAGCACTCCTCCGCCGACGGCAGTAGTAGTGCCTAAAAGAATAGCTACTTCCGCATTATGGCCATAGGAAAGGGCTTTCTCAGCACCCGTAACCCCAAATAAGGCTAGCCCCATAGCATCGAACAGAATCACCGGGCGGTTAATCCGTAGCACAAACGAATACAAACCGGTTGTGATGGCTGCGGCCAGCAGTGCAGTGGCCAGATAATACCAGACAGATAGGCCCGTAGGGGGAATAGCACCGATGCAAAGATCCCGAATGATACCTCCACCACAGGCCACTGTAAAGGCAATGGTAGCAATGCCAAACAGGTCAAGTCCCCGCTGTTTGGCGGCCGTAGCGCCACTAATGGCAAAGACAAACGTGCCAACCAGATCAAGTACGGTGTAGAGCGTATGGAGTTTGTCCATCGTGGAACGAACAGCGGTTTAATTCTGACAGAGCAGGCTAAGTAACCTGTTCCAATAACCAGCAGACGGAGCAAACTTAGGGGAATAAGTGCTGGGTATAAAATGAACCGATTCGTTTTTTGGCTTTCAGTTATGATTTCAAATCAAGGATACGCTAAGATTCCTTCCCGTAAGGATGGTCACCCGGCGATTTATGGCTTTCAGCACTAAACCAACGATGTGGCCATGATGCTCTATACAGATTTCAGATTCAGGATACGCTCGGCTTCTAGTACCGGAGCGGCTTCCCGCAACAATTCGCCCAGCGAAGTCAGGTCTGCTTCTGAAAATAAAAGAAAATAGTTGGGCATGGGAGTCACCATCAGCAGTTCTTTCCCGTGGCTCGTGCAGAACGGTTTCATCGCCAGCCGGTCGTGGATCAGTTCGCGAAAGTCGTCAAACTGATTGAGGGTCAGGCAAAACAGCGAATTTTGAAATGCTACATTAACTACCTTGCAGCCGTCGCATATACCAACGTAGCCAAGGTCATTTTGGGCGAATTGGCGAAATTGATGATTGTGCTCCATTGCATAAAACGGTTGAGTTGAGAAACAGAACTGGGTTAATCTATACTGCCAATTCTTCCAGACGATGGCTGCTAAGCGGCCACCGCCTGAAAGAATTGGCTTATCAAGCGGCCAGTACGTTGTTCACTACGTCCTGCCACTCTTTCATTTCGGGAACGCCGGGCTTGCGTTTGCCAAAAATCAGCGCAATGCTGTTACCCTCCTTATCGAACAGGTCCAGCCCGGTGACAATACCGTCTTTGGTGGGTTTGCGGGTTACCCAGATGCTGTGAACCTGATCGGCGCGCAAATGCATATTGAATTCGGGGTCAAGTACATTAAACCAGGGGCCCATAGTGACCAGTTTCCTGACCGGTCCGGTATGAATCTGAATGCAGCCCGCACTCGATGCAAAAATCATGATCGGTAATTCGCGCTGCGCCACCGTTTCAAAGATTTTCAGAAGCTGATCAAGAGTAATCTGCTGAGAATGACCGGCTGGGGCCAGACTAATCCCCTGCTCGCGCCCCACCTTGTATTTGCGTAACAGACCGAAGAACTCGTGCGTATCCTGCATGGCCAGCCAGCTATTCTGAAACCCTTGAACGTCAATGTCATCGTTGACGGTCTCGGTTTCTTTTTCTGGATAAGGCACGGTTACGACGGGCGCGGTCTGGTCGGCAGCCCGGTATTTTTGCACTAAAGCTTCATAAGCGGCTTCATCCGATTTGTCGGTCAGGTAGATTTTGTGAACGGCTGTGCCATCCTGATCGAAAAACTGAAGGCTTTTGCGGCCGTTTTCGTCGACGGCAAAGCCCAAATGCCAGCGCGACATAAACAACCGCAGGTCGATGTCGGGCCCGAGTACTAAGCCGGTATGCTCGTTGAACGATACCTTCTCATACACGCCCTTCCGTTCATGCACAAGGTTGTCGTTGCGCGTTAAAGCCATTACGTAGCCCAATGTCGGAACCTCCTTCAGGAGATTGCGGAAGTCGCCTTCCAGCCGTTGTACCGTTTCGCCGGTTTGCGTAGCCAGTAGTTCCGCTTCGCTGACGCTCAATTCTTTGGCTGCATCACGGATTCTTGTCTTGGGGTTTTGTTCTTTGAAAGTCGCCCAGCGTTCTTTGAGACTTTGCGTTGTGATCATGGGGTATAGACAGGTTGAGTTGGTTGTTGATTATTAGACGTTTGGTTGTAATGAGGAACGATTATCGGGCAGTCCATTTCGGGATGCTCCATGAGCCGTACCTTTAAGTTGAAGGCGCGTTGAATAGTTTCGGACGTAATCACCGCTCGGGGCGTCCCGGCGGCTTCTACCTGGCCATTCCGTAGCATGATGATCTGATCGGCGTATTGAGCGGCCAGGTTCAAGTCGTGCAGAATCACGACGACGCAAAAACCTTTCCGGGTGAATTCACGCGCTACTTCCAGCAATTGCTGCTGATGCAGTAGATCGAGTCCCGTCGTGGGCTCGTCTAGGAATAAAACTCCCTGCGGTACGTCCCAGATCTGAGCCAATACGCGAGCGAGTTGGACGCGCTGCTGTTCACCACCCGATAAGGTTGTAAAAACACGGTTGGCGAAATCCCACATGCCTACTTTCCTGAGCGCCAGTTCGGCGATGTCATAGTCCAGAGTGGAGGGATGAAAGTCGAAATGTGGATACCGGCCCATCAAGACTAGCTCATTAACCAGAAACGGAAAACTAACCGCGTTCTGCTGCGGCAATACGGCCCGGAGTAAGGCTAATTCTTTATCGGAATACGTATTGATGGGTTGGTTACGTAGCCGGATTTCGCCTTCCGTTGCGGCTAGTTCTCGGGTGCATAGCTTCAGCAGGGTTGATTTACCCGCTCCGTTGGCCCCAATGATCGCCAGCAGCTCACCAGGATTGGCCCGAAAGGAAACCCCATCGAGAAGTTGCCGGTTTCGGACGTAGTAAGACAGGTTTTTAACGTCTAGCATAGCAGTATGAGTTAGGCGACTGTCCGGCGTTTCTCCCGAAATAAGATCCACAGGAAAACAGGCGTTCCGATTAAGGCGGTAAGAATACCAATCGGCAGTTCGGCAGGAGCGACCAGCGTACGGGCCAGGGTGTCGGCCAGCGTAAGAACGATTGCTCCGCCCAGCGACGATCCGATCAGCACCCGGCGATGGTCAGAACCGGCGCCCATCCGAATCAGGTGCGGAATAACCAGTCCGACAAACCCAATCACACCCGCCACAGCCACGGACGTACCAACGGCCATGGTCGAGAAAATGATCACCTGCCGCCTGATCGTTTTGAGATTAACGCCCAGCATACGTGCCTGGCTTTCGCCAAGCGCCAGTAAGTTCAGCGATTTGGCTAAGCGAGGAATGCCCACCAGCGCGATTACGGTAAACGGCAGGATGGCCAGCACCGCGGTCCAGCTAGCCCCGCCCAAACTGCCCAGGCTCCAGAACGTAATGTTGCGGAGTTGTTCGTCGGTGGACAGATAGGTCATAATGCCCGTCAGTGCACCGGATAAGGCGTTGATGGCAATTCCGGTGAGCAGCATCGTCGTGATTACGTCCCTTCCCGCCAGTCGGGCCATGCGGTACACCAGAAAAGCAGTAGCGCAGGCACCACAAAATGCCACAACAGATAAGGCATACATCCCCAGTATACCCGTGAGTGTCTGGAAAAACTTGACTTCCAGCACAATCATCATTACCGCTGCCAGCGATGCACCCGACGAAATCCCAATCAGTCCGGGATCGGCAAGTGGGTTACGGAACAACCCCTGAATAGCGGCTCCCGAAATCGCTAATCCGGCCCCGATCAGCACCGCCAGACATACTCGTGGTAAGCGGATGGCTAACAGGATCGCTTCTTTGGTACTATCAACTTCGGTTGCAAACCCGAAAGCGTTGCTGATGATGAGCCCGATCTCGTAAGGCGATACCCGCACGGCCCCAACTCCGACCGACAGCACAATCGTTGCTGCTAGCCCAATGCCTAACGTTGGCATCAACCACGGATTGGCGGTTGTTCGGAAAGCCGGTTTCCGGGCTGAGCGGGTGGTCGAGGGCGGGTCAAGTGTTGCCGTCGTCATAGGCTTACGCTTTAGGCTTTTGAGCAATTTTCTGGCTTAACTCCTGTAAGGCTTTGCCTAAACGCGGGGAAAAACCCGTCAGTAGGTGCCCATCCATCTCGATAATCCGGCTGTTCTTGCCCGCGCTGGTTTGCGCCACACCCTGAACTTTCAGCAGCCCTGCGCTGCCGCCCAGGCTTTCGAGTCCACTATCGAACAGCAGAATTACGTCGGGGTTAGCCGTTACCAATGCCTCAGCCGTGAGCGGTTTAAAATTCTCGAAATCAGGCGTAGCATTTACTCCGCCCGCCAGTTCAATCATTTTATCAACCTGCGTTCCCCGGCCGGACACCATCATTGTACCCGTACCCCGCGCGTAAATGAACAGCACTTTGGGGCTATTGATCGCTTTTTTTACCTGAGCCAGGTCTGTGTCCAGTTTCCTGATCAACGGCCTGGCTTTAGAACCGACCTGACAGGTTGCGGCTACGTCCTGAATCAGTTTTTTTGCGCCCGTAATGCTGTATTCCTGCTGAAAAGAAATGACCTTAATGCCCGCCGATTTAATTTGCGCAATGACTTCGGATTTGGTTCCGGCGTTCTGCGTTGTCAGAACCAGGGTCGGTTTCAGCGCAATGACACCTTCGGCAGAGATGTTTCGGTTGTGGCCTACCTTCGGTAGCTTTTGCAGCGATTCAGGATACGTACTGGTCACGTCGACGCCAACAAGATGCGATTGTAATCCTAAGTCGCAGAGAATTTCGCTAACGGTACCATCCAGCGAGACAATCCGAACCGGCTCGTTTTTGGAGGGGATGGTTGCCTGAGCTACATAATTATTGGCCAAGATGCCCAGCAGAAGGCAGGTAAGCCACCGGGCGAAAGCAGATGTTTTATTCATGGAGATGGTTAGTTGATAAGGCTGAGGTGTCAGACATAACGAACCGACACTTCAGCGAGAGATCGATTAATTGACTTGCTTAACCAGCTTGTATTCCAGTTTGGGCTTACCCCGCTCACCACCATCCTGCGAAGTGAAGCTGAGAAACCTGACTTTGTATACGTTCCCTGTGGCGTCCTTCACGACGTAGAACCGGTCAGTTTTTACCCCAACGGTGCCCGTCGTTGCCCGCCAGTTTGAACCGATGACTGAACGATCGTTCTTGAACGTAGTGGTCGCAATGTTGCTTTCGGCGTAGGCGTCGTACGTAACAGCGCTGGTCAATACTTCCGCAGCCGTTACCCCGCCCAGCGCGTTAATCAATACCTGATCAGCGAAATAATAGGCAATATCATTCGTACCATCGCTGGTTTTGCTTAAAGCGCCCGACCAGACAATATCCCAACGTGTTTTGGCGGGTTCTACATCGACCAGCGCGCCCGAATCGAACGATACGTATCTGAAATTATAGGCATTGTCTTTTGGAATCGAAACGGTTTTAAAGGTAGCCTCTTTAATGCCAGCATACTGGAGCGTATAGCCTGTAGCGCCGTTCCGTAACACTCTGATTTTCATCCAGCCTTTGGCGGGGATGCCACCGCTGATACCCCGGTTGATGATGTATACCTTATTGTCGGCGTCGGTTGCTGAAATTGCAGGGATCACTGTTTTCGTAATGTCGCCCGATACGTCATCAACCAGTTTCAAACCGGATGGGTCGAAGCCTAACGTAAGCGCTACCCCAACCGTATCGGCCGCCGTGACCTGCGTTAAATCATTCTTAGCCAGCGCAATGGTGGTTGCTCCGGTCATGTTGTTGAGGATAACCCGAAACTCGGTTCCCGCGTAGAAGCCTAAATCCCAGCTGGCACGCTTTACCGGATTCTGAGCGTTGTTGCTCAGATCGACGAATACCGCGTTGATAGCACTGGCGCCACCCGTTCCGCCGTCGAGCGTCAGGTTAGTACCGTTCGAAACGATTGAGGTGAACTTAACCGTTTGCTGCTTCGTCGTTCCAACCAGCACCGGGCTCCCTGCTGATGCAATGGTCAGGCCGATGGTTTCGGTGCCGTTCAAAAAGAGGTTGTCGGCTTTCGCCAGCTTGAACGATGTTTCGCTGCTACCCGCCGGAACCGTCAGCGACAACGTATTGCTGGTCGTTGCGGGAGTCGTCGTAAACTGCGTTCCGTACGTAATGCCGGTGGGTACTAGCTGAATAGTTACGGGAGTAGCCGTATCGACAGCGCGTGACAACTTTAATTTAATAGTGGCTTCTTTAGTGGCCGCATCCATACCCTGTTCCGCACTTTCGAACTGGATTAAATTGTCGGGTAGCGGTGGATCGCTTTCCTTACAGGCATTCAGTGTGGTTACGCCTAAAATGAACAGAAGTGCAATGGATTTTTTCATGAAACGTGGTGGTTTGATACCCTGACTAAATAATGAGGTCTGTTTGGTTTGAAAGAGAGATTCAGGTGTGGATCGAAGCTGTTTAGTTTTTGTGCCACTGAAAACTTAGCCCCAGAAAGTAAGAGCGTCCGTAACTCACTGGCGCTGCTCCACCCGAACTGTGAGCGCTGCCGGTATCCGTTGACGTATTGGCTAGTCGTGTGATGTTGAACAGGTTTTTAGCCCCTGCCGTAAGGGTCAGATACCTGGCGATTGGCTTGGTAAGCGTAACGTCGGCCCAATGGAACGGGGCTATCTGGGTGAGTGTAGCCGATACCTGATTATCTGCCGTTACGGTCGCCTGATAACTAGGCCGGTTGCCCGAATATTTGTAAAAGAGACTAACCTTCGTGTCGATCTTCGGCAATGTGTACGTCAGGTTCGTATTGACTTCGGGCGACCACATAAACTGAGGTAAGCTGCTTTCGTATATTGTCGTGTCAGGTGTCGTTAGCAGATTGTTGTAGCGGCCGATGTACGAGAATCCGACTGTTGCCTGAAGCGCTTTCCAGGAGAAGACGTTCTCCAATGTCATACCCGTCGTTTTGAATTTATCGATGTTAATGTTCATCGAAATCCTCGGATCGTTTGGATCTATCCCGTAGCTAATCAGGTTGTTAAAGACGTTGTAAAAAGCGCCGAGGGTAGATTTAAACCGCCGACCTGCCTGCCATACCAGCGACCCGTTAACGCTATTCGAGGTTTCAGCTTTCAGGTTCGGGTTACCCTTGATGGAGTGACTGGCGTCGAAGAAGTTAAAATACAGTTCGCGCAGGGCAGGCGAGCGAAACCCGCGTGCGTAGGACAAACGTAGGTCAAGCGTGGGAGTTAGCACAAATTTGGTGTTCAGGGAAGGAATAACCGGTGGGGCATCGTAGACCGAGTTTTTGATGAAGCGCAAACCCGGACGAATGCTGATTTTAGCGGTTGGGTTGATGGTCGACGAGACGAAAAACGCATAGTCGTTGATGGCGGGCGACCCTGAAATACGCGCTCCGGAGCTGGCATCCAGGTTGATATCGACACCAGGTTGTACCGAAACCGCCGACGAAACCTTATACGATGCCGTCGCGCGGTAGGTCTGACTGGTAAATACGGATAGATCCTGCTCACCTTCGCCCAGCGAAAGGGTCCGTCGGCCCGTGCTCACATCCAGAATCGTTGTCTGCGTGCGTCGTTGGTAGTCTGTATAGGCAGCCTGACCATTGAGCTGGAATCGTTCGCTTAGTTTCCAGTCGCCCTGTAGTTGATGGACGTAGCGGTGAGTAATGTATTTCTGATCGCGGGCCTGGCGCGTATTCACATTTTCTGGCCCCTGGCTCAACAGATTTTCTTTTAGCGCATCCAGCCGATAGTATACGTTCAGGTTTTCGTTGCGATAGCCAAGTTTACCGTGCCCGAACAACTGGTCTTTCGGAAGCCAGTCTTTAACGCGCCCGATCGCCTGTCCCTGCCAGCCGCCGAACGTATTGTTTGTGGCACCCGCCGATACGTTCCAGCCTTTCTTTTGCCACGTTACGTTCGCAGTCTGCAGGTGCAACCCTTGATTGGCCAAGAGATTATAGTCGTTGCTAACGGTTTCTTCCTGAATCCGGGCGTTAACGCCAAGCCGCTCACTACCAGGCTTTTTCGTGATAATATTGATAACACCCGCCAGAGCATCCGAACCGTACGAAACTGACATCGGGCCTTCTACAATTTCAATACGTTCGATGGAATTAATGTCAATCTGGTTCAGACTCTCGCGCGTGTCGCCCCGGTCAACCATCGGTAAACCATCCAGCAGAATTTTCACGTTACGTCCCGACATACCCATTAGTTGAACGTCGGTGGTACCGAGCGTCAGGTCGCTGGAAAAGCGAAAGCCTAATTCGTTGTTCAGCACGCCCATTACGTTAACCGCACCCCGCAATCGAATCCGCTCACTGTTAATGACCCGTATTTGGTAAACTGACTTTTTCATGGATTGAGGCTCGTATTGACCGGTTACCACGACTTCGTCCAGTTGGTTCTGCACTGCTTTCAGACGGACGGAGACAACACTCGGCTTGCCGGTTTCGACATCAACAATTTGTTGGACAAGCTCATGGCCTACTATTGAGAACTGAACTTCATACCGACCAGTAGCTAAACCATCTATCGTAAAACGCCCGTTGTTATCGGCGGTTGTCGCTCGCTTCAGCGATTTGATCTGTACCGTTGCCGCTACTCCCGGACTGCCGTCGGATAAAATAACGGTACCCTCTATACGTCCATTGGTAGTAACCTGCGCCCGGAGTATCGGTGAGTACACTACTACTAATAAGGTCAATAAGGCAGACAGCCGATGTACGTATAGCGTTTTCATAAATGTTCTTGATTCGGGCTTGGCAGGTTATTGTGGGCTTCATGCTGGTCATTAGCATGAAGCTGAGAAGAAATCAGGGGCTCATCAGCAAGCAGGTTAGCGCTATAGTGTTGACGTACCTGAGCACGGAATTTAATTTTTATGTAGACTAATTTTAAATAGCAATGCAAATGTATGAAGCAATCAACGAGAAGCAATTTTTATTTAGAATAAATCTTAATAATTGATTTTTAGGTATTCGGGAGGCTTTTCAAAATAGTAATCAGCGAATTGGCGATCGGGCTTATTACCAAGTGACTATATAACTTCTATCCCAACTAAAGTTGGATGTGAGCTGATCTCTTATCTGCTCACCCACAGGTCATTTGCTTTTTCTGAATCAATAAAATCGGCCCGGCTTGCTCATGCACATACCATCTTGCCTTAACTGACTTATAAACTGGCGTGGACTGATATCCATATAATGCTGAAAGTCTTTGATCAGATGGCTATGATCATAATAGCCGTATTGGGTAACAAGGCTTAGCCAATCAACAGCGTCAAAAGGCTGCTGACACAAAACAGCGAGTACCTTTTTGAAACGCAGAAAACGCACCAGTTCCTTCGCTGAATACCCCAACTGCGTCCGGAAGCGTAACTGAATGTTTCGGGTCGATACCTGGTGCTTCCCGGCCAAGACGTTTACAGGTTCAAGAGCGGCATTTGTAAAGTACGGAATACTGTCCAGCAAAGAGCGGGTCGACTCGTCAACCGGTGCGGCATAATTCAGCGTGTATTCGCGGATCAACTGTAACCGGTCGGCCAGGTTTCTCATCGAGACTAGCTGGGCCCATAAATCACTAAAACAGCTTTTGTTCAACAGTACGTCCGGGTTATGCAGGCCCTCCCCTTTCAACTGATGCATGGGTACCCGCAGCAGCCGATAAAACCCGTTGAGTGTGAAATTAACCACGATCAGGTTAGCTCCCGGCTGTAATTCATACGCCAGCACCTTCTGCAAAGGGCCCAGTACGGCGGTCTGTCGGATCACATGCTGCTCATCGCCGATACGTATCGGCACCTCCGAACCAAAGTTAAATACCAGCAGCATTTCATAATTGGGCAGCAACTGCTGTAGAGTCGGTGGGTCCTGAGCCTCCAGCTGAACACAGTAAAAGTGACTAAACACAGTAGCCAGTTGTTCGTCGGCGTCAATCAGTTGGCTGTTCATGAACAGGGTCCGTTTCGTTTTCTTACAATTTTTCTTCAGCGGGCGTATCGACCTTTGTAGCGTCTTAACAAATTTAATCACCAATCGGCTCCATCAGGCCAGCGCATGTCTGCTCAGACCAACTGGGGCTTTAACCAAACAAAACCATGAACACGCCACCAATTTCTAGTTCCTCCGCTCAAGCGCCTACGATTCTCGTCACCGGGGCAACTGGCAGCGTGGGGGCTGAGTTGATAAAAATCTTGTCGGAGCGCGGTGTTCCCTTTCGGGCGATGGTCCGCTCGGAGAACGATGTCGAAAAACTGTCGGCGCTGACGAACGCGCAGATTGTGCAGGGCGACTTTACCAATTCCGCAGCCATTGCCCAGGCACTACGTGGTATTGAGCGTGCGTTTCTCTTAACCAATTCCTCCGAGCAGACCGAAGCCCTGCAACGAAATTTTGTTGACGAAGCCCGACGGGCGGGGGTTCGGCACCTGGTCAAACTATCGCAGTTTGCAGCGGATACAAACTCTCCGGTGCGGTTCCTGCGGTATCATGCCGCCGTCGAACAGGCCATTCGCGAGTCGGGTCTGGCGTTCACGTTCCTGCGCCCAAACCTCTTCATGCAGGGTTTGCTGGGATTCCGAAAGTCGATCGTCGGGCAGGGAACATTCTTTGCTTCCGTTGGTGAGGCCCGAATCAGCGCTGTAGATATACGCGATATTGCCGCCATAGCCGCAGCCGCCTTAACCGAGTTCGGTCACGAGAGGAAAATTTATGCTATTACTGGTCCGGAAGCATTGACCCACGCTCAGATGGCCGACACATTAGCCGCAGCTCTCGACCGCCCGGTGACATTCGTGGACGTACCACCAGCGGCTATGCGGGAGGCCTTAATAGCCGCCGGTTTCCCAGACTGGCAAGCCGATGGGCTGCTGGAAGATTACGCGCATTACAGCCGGAACGAAGCGTCCGTTGTTACGTCGGCAGTGCAAGACGTTACCGGCCAGCCACCGCGTACCTTTGCCGACTTCGCCCATGACTACGCAGACGCTTTTAGGAGTCTTGACAAAAACTAATACATGGCTTACTCACTCAACGGCTGATCGACAAGAGACTTTTCTGCCCGGTCAACCGTTTATAATATATAGATCATCTGGCTGGCATAACTCTACTTTATTAGCAGGCAGCCAATAGCCTAACTGACAAAATTGTCTTTAAAACAGACGGCCTTGTCAATTTTCAAGGCTAAATTTGGACAAAAAAGTAACTACCCCTGATCAAGCTTAACTCTCAGCGCGTTTCCTATGCAACGACGTTCCGCATTAAGAAGCTTAGCACTCACCGTTGGCGGCCTAGTAAGCCTTCCGGCATGGGCCTCAAGCTGGACACCCGATTCAATTGGTCAAACGTCTTTAGTCACTCTCGATGAAGAGTCTCTTCTGGGCGAAATTGTAGAGACGTTTATTCCCGAAACGGATACTCCGGGCGCAAAATCGCTTAAAGTGCACCAGTTCGCACTTCGGATGATCAACGACTGCTACGGCGAACAGGCGCAGACAACCTTAAAGCAAGGAATTGCCCTAACGGAAGCAACGGCGCAGGAAGCGTATACCAAAGCATTCGCGGACTGTGATAAAGCACAACGAATGGACGTACTGACCCGCCTGAACGCATCGGCTGACCCGGCGGGCAAAGCCTTTGTCACGCTGATCAAGAATTTAACCATACAGGGGTATACCAACTCGGAGTATTATCTGGTGAATGTTCAGAAGTTCAATATGGCTCCTGGTTTCTACCACGGCTGCGTGCCCGTTCAGAAGATAGCCGTTAACGGCACGAAATAATCCGACTAGTTTGTTTGTCCTTAATTCAGCATTTCATGTCTTTTCTCAATATAGATTCCGTTAAAGAGCGTACGTTCGATGCCATTGTGGTTGGTTCGGGCATTAGTGGAGGCTGGGCTGCCAAAGAGCTGACCGGCAAAGGATTGCGTACTCTTGTGCTCGAGCGCGGCCGGGATGTTAAGCACATTACCGACTACCCAACCACGATGATGCAGCCCTGGGAGTTTGCCCACGGAGGCCAGCTCACCAAAGAATACCGGGACGCGAACCCGATTGCCAGCCGGTGCTACGCGAACCGCGAAGACGCGAGTCATTTCTTCGTGAAAGATGCCGAACATCCCTACGTGCAGGACAAACCCTTCGATTGGATTCGGGGCTACCACGTCGGTGGTAAATCGCTGATGTGGGCGCGGGGAACCCAGCGCTGGTCGCAGTATGACTTTGAAGGACCAGCCCGCGACGGGTTCGCCGTTGAGTGGCCTATTGGCTACAATGACATTGCGCCCTGGTATAGCTATGTCGAGAAGTTCGCCGGTATTTCGGGGAATAAAGATGGGTTAGCCCAGTTGCCCGATGGTGAGTTTTTGCCCCCGCACGAGCAGTCCTGCGTGGAAAAGCATTTCACCGAGCAGATGGCCAAGCAGTATAATGGTACCCGACCCGTTATTATCGGCCGTTGCGCTCACCTGACAAAACCGCAGCCGATTCACTATCAGCAAGGGCGGGGCCAGTGCCAGAACCGCTCGCTCTGTCAGCGGGGTTGCCCCTACGGCGGGTACTTCAGCAGTAACTCGTCTACCCTGCCCTGGGCCGCCAAAACCGGCAAAATGACGCTTCGTCCGGATTCGGTGGTTCACTCCATCATCTTCGACGAGAAGAAAAACAAAGCGACAGGCGTGCGGGTCATCGATGCGCATACCAAAGAGATGACCGAGTACTACGCCCGTATTATCTTCGTCAACGCTGCCTGCCTGAACAGCAACCTGATTCTTCTGAATTCTAAATCGAACCGCTTCCCGAACGGGCTGGGCAACGACAATGGCCTGCTGGGTAAGTACGTAGCGTTCCACAATTTCCGCACGACGATCTCGGCCGAGCACGACGGATTTCAGGATACTACGACCGAAGGCATTCGCCCAAATGGCAGCTACATTCCGCGTTTCCGCAACGTACTCAAACAGGAAACGGACTTCCTTCGTGGCTACGCAGCCGGTTTTGGCTCAAGCCGGGCGACCAGTGTCGATACGTCGGGAATGGGCGACGACCTTAAGGCGAGCCTGATGCAGCCTAAATACGGCAACTGGCGGGTGAGCTCACACATGATGGGCGAAACCATTCCGAAGGAAACCAATTATGCAGCCCTGGATTCTACCCTGAACGATGCATGGGGCATTCCGCAACTGAAAATCTCGGTTGCCTACGACGACAACGACGAGAAGATGATCCTCGATTTCCATGAGCAGATGACCGAAATGCTGACCGTCGCCGGTTTTAAAAACATCAAAACGCACGATAACCCTAACAAAGCGCCGGGGCTTGATATTCACGAAATGGGGGGTGTCCGGATGGGCAAAGACCCCAAAACGTCGCTATTGAACAAGTGGAATCAGTTTCACAACTGTAAGAACGTATTCGTAACTGACGGGGCCTGCATGACTTCTACCTCCACGCAGAACCCCTCGCTGACCTTCATGGCCATTACGGCCCGGGCGGCTGACTATGCGGTTAAAGAGCTACGCAAAGGCAACTTATAAGCGATAATCCATTCAAACGAACAGCCCTGACAACGTAACGGTCAGGGCTGTTTTTGTTTTTAAGCGAGCAGTCAGGCTTCGGCAGCTAACAACTGATCAAGCCGGGCGATGGTCTGGACCATGGACCGTACGGTGTGGTAATTGATCTTCCAGGAGTGGCTCATGTGCGTCCAGATCGGTACACCCTGCCGGGTGGTAAGCGGCCACCACTCTCCTACCGGACGGTTCACCAGTTTATCCATCACAAAGCGATGAACATTTTCGTAGGCGTTCCAGTAGCGTTCATCCTTGAGAAGTCGATACGCATCCAGAAAACCAATCAGGACTTCGGCCTGTTGCCAGAATTCCTTTTCCCGGTCGTATACCTCACCACTGTGCGACCCTTCCACGAAAACTCCGCCAAATTCCCAGTCAACGCCATGCTCGACAGCGTGCGAAAACGCCTTATGCAACTGATTCTGATACGTAGCAGGCGATAGTTTTAATACGTCGAGCGCGTGCAGCAGCAGCCAGCTGAACTCGACATTATGGCCGTAGCTGGTATTGTCATCGGCTGCCCGCTTCATACCGTCTTCCGTAAAGCGGTCCCAGCCCCAAATGATGTCAAACTTGATCTGAGGAGCTACCTGCCAGTTGGCCCAGAATTGTGGTAGGCCGGTGCCAGAGTCCGGGTGCATCATCCGCCGGGTCAGCAGCTCAATCACCTCAATCAGTTTCCGGCGGTGAATGGGTTGCTGCGTGCATTCGTAGAGCGTGGTAAAAGCTTCCATCAGGTGCATGTGCGCGTCGAGCGTTTTGCGGTCTCCTCCCGCCGAGCCCGGTCCTTTTAAGGTCCAGTTGCGCTCGAACATTTCGAAATAACCGCCATACGTAGTGTCAGCAGCGTATTTATGAAGAAGATCGAATACTTTTTGGGCGTATTCAGCCCCGCGCGGATCGCCGGTTGCCAGTGTGTATTCACTCAGGCAGTAGATCGCGAAACTATGTCCATATATAATCTTCTGGTCGATCAGCACCTCGCCCTTTCGGTTGGTCATCCAAAAGAAACCGCCGTGTTCGTCATCCCACATGCGGCTAATCAGGTAATCGACCCCATGCCGGGCCAATTCGGCCAGAACCCCATTGCCGTACCCGGCCCGATGGGCGGATGCATACGTGTAAATGGAACGGGTTTGAGCGATAAGCGACTTTTCGTCTTCTCCCGAATCGTTTCCGTACTGATCGAAATGCGTAATGAAACCGCCGTATTCCCGGTCGGCCGTGCGCTTGATCCAGAACGGCAAAAGCGCCTGCGTCAGGTGGTTGTAGAGTTCGCGCCGACAATGGCCTATCGTTTCCTTATTCATGAGGAGAGTAAATTCGCTGAAGCGCCAGTATTTCGGCGGGGCTGGCCGTGCCGGTCTGTTGCAGTTTTTGAACGGTTACGGCCGCGGCTAAATTGGCGATTTCCAACGCCTGCCCGGGTTCAGCACCTGCGCCCATACAGGCAGCCAGAGCTGCCACAACGGTATCGCCCGCGCCTACCGTATCTAATTCGCCTTCGAGACGTAGTCCATCAACAACTTCCGTTACGTGCTCATCCAGGTACAAAATGCCCTGAGCCCCACGAGTGATGATCAGTGGTCCGTTACGTAGCGCCCGAAACTGCTGCCCCTGTTGCAAACACCAATCCAGGTTAGGCTCATCGGGTGCATTCTGACCCAGAAACCTGGCTAACTCGACCGTATTTACTTTAAGAATTGCCCCTTGGATCTGCCTACCAACATGGCGCATATCGGCTACGACCCTGACGTTCGGGAATGCGTCGACCAGGCCATTGAGCCTATCGACTCGCTCCTGGCTGAGCAACGGATTGGCAAACTGCTGATTCAAAATGAGCACATCGATATAAGCTAAAGCCTGTTTAAGGGCCACAAGCAACTCGTTGAATGCCTCATCCGTCAATTCATTGCGAATGCCGAAGTCAATTCGATTCAACTCGCGGTTGCCCTGCATAGGTTTCGTATACACACAGGTGTCCCAACCGCTTGCTGGAGCAAGCAGGTGCTTTGTCTGAACACCGGCCTGCTGAAACAGGGCTCGAATCTCCCGACCAAACAAATCGTTGCCGACGCAGCCAAATACGTAAATTTGTCGAATACCGAGCGCGGCCAGATTCTGCACTACGTTACCAGCTGCCCCCAACGACGCTTTTGGTTGACTCGCCCAATGCACCTCCTCCCCGGTTTCGATGGAACACTCGCCGGTTTCAGTCTGAATGGAGTAGTACAGATCAAGGGCAAAATCACCAATTACACCCACCTTAACATCGCCGATACGGTCAAATAAGGCTGTGCATTCAAAAGAATTCATTCTGGCCAGTACAGATATTGGTGGAGCGAACTGATAAGGTTAGCTCGCGTAACCTTATCAATTTGTGCTAAAAGGGATGCCCTGCGGGTTGTCTACTGCATGATCCGGTCTAAAGAAGCTTGCGTCCTATACATTCTGTGGCTGTTGCAAAAGCCCGAAAGGGGTTAGTCAGGCTTGCTAGTTGAGCCTGATTCGCCTATTTTTTACTTCGAAAACAGGGGGCTGACGGTGGTGATTCAAAGAAGTGCCGACTTTTGGCAACCGCCACTATTTTTGTGTTATCGATCCGTGAGTAAGTCTGTAAAGTTTGTAACTAACCACTGTGGCTTCCGGCTAGGTTGACTAACTTCTGTGAGCTAAGGGCTTTACGGACTAATTCACGGATCAATAAGAGAAAAAGTCGTGAAAAGGTGCAGCTTGCTCTATGGACTCAATCTTGAAATAAAACAAACAAATACGTTAAAGCAGAATAGCCTGTCTACTTTAGCTAATTTATTTAATTGGTAAATGTGTTATGTGCATTTTGGCTATCCGCCAGCCTCCATCTTGCTTTACAAAAAAGTGGGTAAGACGAGATTCTATAAGTGGTCTGCCTGCTTTGGCCGCTGGTTGTGATCGTGACAGTGCTTTGGCTGAAAAAATAGCTGCATCGCCATACACCTCTACTTTTTGCTCAACATACCTAAACGTCTCATAGAGTAAATTAGGATCCTTATTAGTAGCGAGTGCGATCGTCTGTTTTACTAGATTCGTTTTATCTTCTAGATCCCCATTGCCATGTATCACTGTACAGTTGCCGGTCAACGTTTTATCAAGCCATAGGGCCAGAGCTTTAAAATCGTTTTTTTGAACGAGCCCTACTTGTTGATTCTCAATTTCAGTGATTTCCTGCTCAATATTGGTTTTACTGGACACCTGTTTTGGCTGCCCAAAGGAAAAGGCGGAAATCAGGGTAGCTAGTACTGCAAGAAGTATTTTCATTCGATTAGCGAACATTATTGGGTCATGGGCAAAGTAAAGTCAGCAGTTGTATAAGTGACGTGGCTGTTGCAAAAGTCGGCACTGGTTTAAATCGCCCTTGTCTTAATCTATGATTCGTATCATTTAATGGCCCAACACAACGTTTAGCCGGTTAATCTGGCCTGCCCCGAACGTTATGTTGGGAGCCACCTAGGCTAGAGATTTAAAATTGAATCAGCAGAGTCTGGCGTTCCTGCTGTAAGGTGATCGGTTCCGTCAGAAATTGAGCCTGTAATGACAGGCGTTGACACATGTCCAGCCACTTCTGCCGCGGTATAACCAGAAACCCGTTTTCTTTCCGGATGGTGTAGTACGTCGAGAAGCGCAGCCGAACTAACAGCTTCAGTATGGACAGCAACTTTCCCTGCCGGAGCGATCTGCCCAAAATACTGATGACATCCTTCAACACCCCTTCCTCCACAATCAGATCACAAATGAGTGCTTTAGCACCCGGCGCTGCTACCTGCTTAATATTGGCCAGTAACTGTTCAACTTCGGCCGCATTGCGGTAATACTGAACTACGCTCATGACAATGATAATATCAAACTGCTGCCCGGCTATGGCGCTGAAGTTCAGATAATCATCGGCGGATAAGTCATGGAAATAAACATTTGAATGCCCGGCATGTTTAGCGCGGCCGACTTCATTATACCGTTTGGAAATGTCCAGGCCGTGAATTTCGCCGACGCGACTGTACCAGGCATCCTCCAGATTGCCCGGCCCTGAACCGATGTCCAGTACTTTCTTCGCCGTTGATAACGAAATATACTTTTCGACTCTGGCCAGAAAGTACGCGTAATTAGTCGTCATCGAGTCGTCAAACTCATTCTCTTTCTGCCAGAAATCAAGCCAGGTGGAAGTCATGTAGGTACTAAAAAGTAGTTGTATACCAGTCCGAACTCATCTTAAGAACGTACCGACAGTATCGATTTACGCCGAAGCGGCTCGCGAATACAACCCAAATTACTGAAAAGAAACAACACAACTGAAGAGCAGATCAAGAGCAGCGATATTTTATCGCTGCCTGGTGAAGACTATAAGGATTCGGCGAACTCGCCCATCGTACTGAACTCGCCATAGCGCCGAAGGAACTGGAGTAAATCGTCTACCCGATCCAGCAGCTCATCGCGGGAGTAACGACGAACGTAGGTTGGAATCTTGTCGTAGGCGGCCAAATCGGTAAACTCCCATGGATGGACGTAGAGATTCAGAAAACCATCGGCCTGTAAGGTGCGCCGGCAAAGTTGTTTGTAATACGTGATCGGAAAATTTTTCAGGCTTAACCAGAATAAAGGCAGGCGTAACGTCGGGGTAACTGAGGCCGGAATCTGCCAGACCCCCGCTTCCCGAAACGGCAGCCGGGGCTCTCCCCAATGGTTGTAACGGCCCGGCAACCAGGTAGGGTGCAGGGAGGAGTTGTAATGATAACCAGCCTGTTGAACGTCGTTTGGATCGACAAAACCCATACGCGCCCGCCGAAATCCGGTCACTGGCTTATTAAGTAATTCCTGTAAAGCCAGCCGGGATTTCAACAAGTCTGCCGGTTCAAACGTAGTGTGATAATAACCGTGTGAGGCTATCTCGTGCTTGCGCGAAAGGTCTTTTATAAACGTAGACTCATGTAAGGCGTAATTAGCCGTGGTGAACAGCGTAGTACGGGCTCCTATAGTGTCAAATCGCTCAGCCAGTAACGCCAATCCTCGCGTCGATACGGCCATCTGCTCCTCCATCGGAATGTTATGTCCGAATTCAACGGCTGTATCGAACTCTTCTACATCAACGGTGAATAGTATACGCTTTCCTCGATCTGGGCTTCCCATGTAGTTGTTGTCTCCTCTATATCACTCGTATCGTCAATAATGTAGGCGGGCCGCTGCTTTACCTCAACAAAGGTTTTTCCTAAATAGACACCAATAATACCAATCATGATGAACTGCACACCACCGATCAGTGCCATTAAGACAACGAGAGTTGTCCAGCCCGAAACGGTTGCATTGGTAAAAAAGTACTCATACAACACCTCCGCCCCAAATAACGTAGCAAACAACGACATGCCAAACCCTAGCAGCACCGATAAATATAGCGGCCGGGTCGAAAACGAGGTGATTCCCATAGCAGCCAGCTTCAGCATTTTCTGAAACGAATATTTTGAGCGGCCCGCGTACCGGGCTGCCGGTTGGTAAAGCACCCGGCACTGCCGGAACCCAACCCAGGAGATAGCGCCCCGCAGAAATAAATCGTTTTCTTTAAACTGATTGATGGTATCGACGACCTTGCGGTCAAGCAATCGGAAGTCAGCCGCACCGTCTTCGATATTCAGGTTAGAGACACGGCGCAGGAGTTTATAAAAGTATTTAGACGTAGTTCGTTTAAAAAGCGACAGCTTGGGATCGGCCTGCCGAACGGTATAAACCACTTCAAAGCCTTCCTGCCATTTTTTAATTAAGGCAGGAATTAGTTCCGGTGGGTGTTGTAAGTCAGCATCCAGGCAAATAACGGCTTCTCCCCGCGCATGCTGATAACCGGCCCGCAGTGCCATCTGATGGCCAAAATTGCGGGAGAACGACACGAAGCGCACCACAGGGTAAGCTTTGCTGAGTTGACGCAGTACGTAACGACTCTGATCAGAGCTGCCGTCGTCTACGATCAGGATTTCATAAGCTCCGTACGGTTCCATAACCGCCATGAGCCGATGAACTAAGACAGGTAAATTTTCCTCCTCGTTAAAAGCAGGTACGACCAGGCTTATCATCCGGTGATACGATTTCATACTATTTGCGTTGTTAAGGAGCGTTACGGGGGTGCTCATAAATTTTTGCTAAAATAAGTATAAGTACTCATATATAGCTATACCGCGTTTATTAAACTTATCTTAAAACGTCATCATTTCCTTAATTTAACTGCTCACTATTTAAAGTCAGCGAAGACAAACCGATGAACTAAATAAGGTGTCAAAGCCTTTATGAGGCTGCTAACAATCTGGTTAGATATGGCCTACAAGCGGCTATATGAATAAATCATATTACGTTCCTACTAACGAGCCGAACGCTGTGGCACCCAATCCCACCTAAAATCCCTGTGCACGGACAGACCAGAAAGAATGCGGTATCGAATTCTTAATTTTGTTGCGGGGAATGAATAACTCAGTTTTCAAAACGGGCAAACCCAGCCAAAAGCAGGTAACAGACTCGAAACACATACTCCCCCTTAGCGAACTGACTACCGGCTATTAACCGATTCCGAATGATTCTTCCTCCTTTTCTGCGCCCTGGCGATACAGTCGCGGTCGTTTCACCAGCCAGCCGGTTTCCCTACGAAGAATTAACCGATGGGCTTCGTATTTTACGGGAGGACTGGCAGCTTACGGTCGTTGAAGGCGACAGTCTGAAAGCTACGGATGGGCCATTCGCCGGTTCAGACGATGTTCGCCGGGCCGACTTACAACGCTTTTTCGATGATCCTGCTATTCGGGCTGTATTTACCTCACGGGGGGGATACGGCTGCTATCGCATTGCGGATGAACTGGACCTGACGAACCTGAAAGCCAGCCCTAAATGGCTGGTTGGCTTTAGCGACGTAACGGTACTGCTCAGTCTACTGTACCGGCACAATCTGGTTAGTCTGCATGGTTTAATGGCTCGGCAATTTGGTGATCCTGCCAAAGCGGAGTCGCTGGAATCCTTGCGGCAGTGGTTGTTTGGCGAAACCCCAGCGCAGTACGTAGTGCCAGCGCACCCGCTCAATCGAGCGGGTCAGGTTAGTGGTCCGCTCGTAGGTGGAAATTTGACGATGTTAGTGAACTCACTCGGCACGCCAACCGATGTAGAGTTTAACGGAGCTATTTTGTTTATCGAGGACATCGACGAAACGTTTTTCTCCCTCGACCGGATGATGAGGCAATTACGGCGGTCAGGGCGGCTTTCGCAGATAGCCGGTTTAGTCGTTGGACAGTTTAGTGATATGCGGGTAAACCACTCGCTCCCTTTTGAGCAGGAGGCCTACGCCATCATTGCGGAGGCCGTAGCTGGGTACTCTTATCCGGTTCTGTTCAACGCTCCAGCGGGTCACGTCGATTATAACCTGGCCTTACCGATTGGACTTACCGTGACCGTATCGGTGGACAGTCCACATAGTTCGCTTACCTTTCTTACTTTATAAATGGTCTGCTCATGCGTCGATTTGCCGAATCAGTTGTCTGGATAACCGGAGCGTCGTCGGGCATCGGCGAAGCAATTGCCCTTGACTTAGCCCATCATGGAGCCAAATTGATTTTGTCGGCCCGGCGGACCGATGAGCTGCAGCGAGTGGCCGACCAAACCGGCTTACCGGCATCGGATGTGCTGATCTTACCGATGGATATGACGGAGGTTGATGGCTTACACGATCACGTAACAACCGTCCTGGAGCGGTTTGGCCGGATCGACTACGTATTTCAAAACGCAGGTATCAGTCAGCGAAGCGAAGTGATCGACACCAATCTTTCGGCGTATAAACGACTGATGGACGTCAATTTTTTCGGAGTCGTGGCACTAACCAAAGCGATTTTGCCCATCATGCTCGCCCAGGGCAGCGGCCATTTTGTGGTAACCAGCAGTGTAGCCGGTAAATTAGGGACGAAACAGCGATCAGGGTACTGCGCCAGCAAGCACGCTCTGCATGGTTTCTTTGATGCGCTCCGGGCCGAAACCTATGCCAATGGTTTGCGGGTTACCCTGGTTTGTCCTGGCTACATCCGCACTCCCCTCTCCTTACATGCACTCGCGGCTCACGGGCAGGTTCACGGCAAGATGGATACGAACCAGGCAAAGGGCATGCCCGCCGACGAGTTTGCGCAGCAGCTACTCCGAGCGGTGTTAGCCCAAAAAGAAGAGGTTTATATTGGCGGCACAGAAACGTATGGTATCTACCTGAAACGCTACCTACCGGGTCTATTGTCCCGAATCCTGAGAAATCGGGAAGGGGCTTAAAACCGGTTTGGTGTTGAATTACACTCGAACGCGAACTCAACACCAAACTTATGAGCCTTTACCGCCCACTGGCACTACCTGCCTTGGCCGATGATTTGGTTGCCTGTTCCATGTAATCCACGGTCAGGTGACAGAGCGACTTCATGCCCAGCACAAAACAGCTTTCGTCGATCTGAAAGTCGGGCGTGTGGTGCGGAGCGGCATCTTCTACCTTTTTGCCTTTGCTCATGCCGCCCAGGAAATAAAATAACCCCGGCACCTTTTGCTGATAGAACGAGAAATCTTCAGCGCCCGTCTGCGCGGGGGTTATCACTACGTTGTTTTTACCGGCCACGGCTTCCAGTGTTGGTACCATCTGCTCGGTCAGCCTAGGGTCATTATACGTAACAGGGTACATGACGTCAATTTTCACGTCGGCTTTAGCTCCGGCACTTTCGGCAATGTTGGTCGCAATTTCGTTGATCCGCCGGTGAATCGTTTTCTGCATATCCCCGTTGAACGAACGAATCGTTCCGATCATGTTGACTTCTTCGGGGATGATGTTCTGCCGAATGCCGCCATGAATCGCGCCCACCGTAACCACCGCAGCATGATCCGTAATGGGCAGATTGCGGCTTACGATGGTCTGCAGCCCCATCACAACCTGCGAAGCCGTAACGATGGGGTCGACCCCCGACCAGGGCGAAGCACCGTGCGTTTGTTTGCCTTTAATTTTAATCGCGTACTGATCTACAGCGGCCATGGTTGCGCCAGGCCGGTATTTGATCGTACCTACTTCAGTCAGTGAATTGATGTGCAGGCCAAAAATAGCGTCGACCTTAGGCCGCTCCAGAACGCCTTCTTTCACCATCAGGTACGCCCCACCTTCTTCCCCCGCAGGTGCACCTTCCTCGGCGGGTTGAAAGATGAATTTAACCGTTCCTTTTAGGTCACTTTTGACCGAAGTCAGCGTTTCGGCAACGCCCATAAGAATGGCCACGTGCGTATCGTGTCCGCAGGCGTGCATAATGCCGGTTTGCTGACCGTTGTATTCGGTCTTGGCCTCGGACTTGAACGGCAGATCCACGCGCTCCGTAACAGGCAGTCCATCCATGTCGGCCCGCAGCGCTACAACGGGTCCGGGCTTACCGCCCTTCAGGAGGCCCACCACACCGGTTTTACCAACACCCGTTTTAACCTCTAAACCAAGCGATTGCAGATGGGCCGCTATTTTAGCCGCCGTCTGGAATTCCCGGTTGCCTAATTCCGGATGCTGGTGAAAATCACGGCGCCAGGCGACAACCTTCTTTTCCAGACTTTCGGCCGTTTTATCCATACGGCTGACCAGCGTAGTAGTTTGCCCGTGAACTACCTGACCCGCCAACGCTCCAACAACAAGTCCGTAAACACAGTATTTATACTTCTTCATTAAATTATTACAATTAAAATGATTTAATACGCAATCCGCAATGTACGACAAATGCAAAATATGTCACTACTGTTTTTACATAACTCCATACTTTTTCTGCTCACATAACGTTTTACCCATGCAATCATACAATAATCATACTTGAACAATCTTCGATATCAAACCTGCTGTTCTTGCTTTTATTATATATGTAGCGTCTGCAAAATTCATAATAGTGCCGGACCTATTCAGGCCATAACAACGGGCTGGAGTCCTGCGTGAGTTATAACCGGAACAGCTTACTCCCTATCCATTTCTTACTAACAAGGAAGAGATTTAATCACCTCGAGAATCAATCAGTGTTGCCGGCCTCTACTCTTTCCCTGCCCTTATTCACGCAATACAGTCTAAACCAGAGGCTATGCATAGTTTAAGCAGCTGGTCAATTCATTGGGCGCCCATATATGAAAGTATATCAAATGAAAACTTGTCACCGGCTTATATTCATTCGTTTCGTACGAACATTGCCAAACAAAGTTGCTGAGGATACGTCGACCGCTGATTTAAGCGCGTTTATTGTCCCTATTTTTAAAAAACTTATTAACTGGAAACTGTACAATTTAGGGGACCTATTCTATTTTTAAGGATTATAACGGCATTTCTAGGAATAATAGAAAAATTTCTTGGTTCGGTAGTAAACTAATAGTTAGTATACCTATTATCTTTGTTGCCCCGTTTAATAGGGTTTTTAATGATTATTTAATCTTTACTCACAGATGCGCAAAATTTTATTAGGAAGCTGGCTGCTTTCGCTACTGTTTTGTCTGCCATTGCTGGCGCAGGACGTAACGGTGAGTGGTCAGGTCACTTCATCAGACGACGGCTCAACCCTACCCGGTGTGAGCATTCAGGTAAAGGGCACTACACGCGGTGCGACTACAGATGCCGACGGGCGTTATCGGTTGAGCGTTCCCGCCAATGCCAGACTCGTGTTTAGCTACATCGGCTTTGGCACGCAGGAAATTCCGGTCAACAACCAATCGGTTGTGAACGTAAAGATGTCGAGTGGCGCTCAGAGCCTCGACGAAATTGTAGTAACGGCTCAGGGTATCGAACGGGATAAACGTTCGCTGGGTTATTCGACGCAGGAAATCGGGGGTGGCCTGATCTCACAACGCTCGGAACCGAACCTGCTCAACGCGCTGCAGGGTAAACTGGCTGGGGTGAACATTTCAGGTCAGAGTGGTGCGCCTGGTGCTTCTACCAACATCAACATCCGGGGTATTACGTCGTTCAACGGCTCGAACCAGCCGCTGATCGTTGTCGACGGGATCATCTTCAGCAACGACGTGAACACAACGGGTAGTACCCTGTTCCAGTCGCAGTCGGCAAACCGTCTGGCCGACGTTAACCCTGAGAGCATTGAGTCGGTTAACGTCTTGAAAGGACCCGCAGCGGCTGTACTCTATGGTTCGCGTGCTTCGGCGGGTGCCATTATCATCACGACCAAAAACGGCCGTAACCAGAACAACAAGACGGAAGTTACCATCAACTCGTCGTACAACGTACAGGAAGTATACGGCCTGCCCAGGCTCCAGAACGACTACGGCCAGGGTTCGAACAACCTCTTCGTAAACACCTCTACGAACTCCTGGGGCCCTCCGTTCGTGGGTGGACCAACGTCGATCACCAACCTGCAAGGGCAGTCGCGCCCATACCAGGCGTATCCAAACAACGTACGGGATTTCTTCCGGCAGGGAAGCATTTTCCAGAACACGGCCAGCATTGCTGGTGGCGATGCTACGCGGAACTTCAACATTTCGCTGGGTAACACCAGCCAGAAAGGGATTACGGAGAACTCAAAGTTTGGCCGGACGAACATCCAGTTGGGTGGCGAAGCTAAGCTGAACAACGGCCTTCGTATTTCAGGTACCGGCACGTACGTACAAACCGTTCAGCGGGGTGCGGCCCTGGGTAACGGTGGTAGCGCCTACGGCCAGGTTTCGCGTATCCCACGCAGCTACGATCTGCCCAATGAGACTTATCAGGATGCCAATGGACAGAGCATTTATTTTCTGACGACCGCAAACAACCCAAACTGGTCACTTTATAACGCAACCCTCGACAGCCAGGTTGACCGTTTCTTCGGAAACTTCACCCTCGGTTACGACATAACGAAATGGCTGAACGTAACCTACCGCGTAACGGGTGATACCTACACCGACCGTCGGAAAGGCATCAACAACATCGGAGCTGTTCGTGCACCACAAGGCGAAGTGATTCAGGACAACTTCTTCCGGTCTGAAATTAATGGCGACCTGTTGATCAACGCGAAAACGAACAAGTTCTTCCTGGAAGGACTGAGCGCGAACCTGTTGCTGGGTAACAACATCAACCAGCGCAAAAATCAAAACGCTACTGTATACGGACAACAGTTAACCATTCCTGGCTTCCTGAACGTAGCCAACGCATCGGTATTCACCAGTTCGGGTGAAAGCTCTACCCTGCGTCGTCTGGTTGGTTACTATGCTCAGGCTTCGTTCGCGTATAACAACTACCTGTTCCTGGAGTTAACGGGCCGCGCTGACCAATCGTCTACCTTACCCCGGTCGAGCAGCACATACTTCTATCCATCGGCATCGGTTAGTTTTGTACCAACCGACGCATTCAAGGTACAGTCAGACTTGCTTTCGTACGCGAAAGTCCGGGCTAGTGTCGCCCGCGTAGGTCGTGATGCGGATCCGTATCTGTTAAATTCAGTATATGTTTCGCAAACCTATGGTAACAACCTGGCTAGCATCGCCTTCCCCGTATCGATTGGCGGCAGCAGCGTTCCAGGCTTCGGCATCAGCAGCCGGATCGGTAATAACAGCCTGACGCCTGAGTTCGTTACGTCGGCGGAAGTAGGGGTTAACCTTGGCTTTTTTAATAATCGGTTAAGCCTCGATGCTGCTTACTTCTCGACTAAGTCGACGAATCAGATCTTCAACGTAGCCGTATCGCCTTCGTCAGGTTATGACACGCGTACGACCAACGTAGGTGAACTACAGAACAAAGGCTTTGAATTTGTTTTGTCGGCAACACCCATCCGTACCAACGGTTTCAAATGGGATGTTAACCTGAACTTTACCCGCATTCGCAACAAGGTTATCTCGATTGCGCCGGGTGTGAAACAATCGGGCATCACGGGTGCCGGCTTCATTGGTATTACGTCGTCTATTGTAGAAGGTCAGCCTTACGGTGTTATCGTAAGTACAGCCAACCCACGCGTGCAGAACACCGATCCGACCAATACGGCTACGTACGATCCGACCGGCCAATATGTTGGTCAGATTCTCATTAACCCGCTAACGGGTCAGTTTGCGCCGGGTGTAGCTGGTCAGATCATCTCGAACCCGAATCCGAACTGGACCGCAGGTTTGACCAACACGTTCTCGTACAAAGGGTTTACTCTTTCAGCCCTGGTTGATACCCGTCAGGGTGGTCAGCTCTTCTCGTTTGCCGCTGCTGATTACCGGAATGGTGGTCAAATCTATGCTACGGGTGTGGACCGCGATCAGCCTCGTATTCTACCGGGTGTTATCCAGAATGCCGATGGTACGTTCCGGCCGAACAACATTCAGCTACCTGCACAGACGTACTGGCAGGGTTTAGGTGGTCTGGCTTCCGAAGGTGCTGTATTTGGCACTACCGTTTATCGCCTGCGTGAAGTGGCCCTGAACTATACACTGCCGAAGAGCCTGCTGGGTAAAACCCCATTCGGCCAGATTTCGGTGGGTGTGAGCGGGCGAAACCTGTATTTCTACGCGCCCGATTATTTCGCCGATCCTGAAGTGAACACACAGGGTGCCGGTAACATCCAGGGTCTGGATTTGAGCGGTCCGCCAAACACCCGTAACTACGGTGCCAACGTGCGCTTAACGTTCTAGTTTTTTAATTATCTGACACAAATCAATGAAAACTATATTCAGAAGTGCTGCTCTAGTACTGCCATTACTGGCCGGATTAGGGAGCTGTACAAATTTTCTGGACGTCAACGTAACGCCCAATAACCCTACGGCAGTGCCGCCGTCGGTGTTGTTGCCCTCATCGGAGATCGGAACTGCATTTGCGAACGCGAATGAGTTGAACCGTTTCGCGTCGACGATCATGCAGCAACTGGCTGGAGCCGCTAACAGCCCGGCTACGTACGATATCTACCAAACCAATGGTGCCGACTTCGGTAACCAGTGGCGGTTCGAATTGTACGGTGGTTCGCTGGTGAACTACCAGAAAATTATCGACATCGCTACGGCATCGAACTCGCCAGCCTATACAGGTATCGCCAAGATCATGAAAGCGTATACGTTTTCGCTGGCTACCGACGTATGGGGTGATGTTCCGTATTCGCAGGCGTTGCAGGGCGAAACTACCCCGCAGCCACGCGTCGACAAGCAGGAAGATATTTACAAAGGCAATCAGTCGTTGAATATCCAGAGCCTGTTTGATCTGGTTCGTGAAGGCTTAGCTGATCTGGACAAGCAGTCGGCGACCAAACCCGGTAACGACGACGTTATCTACAAAGGGGATCTGAACAAATGGCGTCGGGCGGGCAACACCATGTTGCTGAAATTCGCCAACACCATCAGCCGCAAAGAGCCAGCCCTGGCTAAGCAGGTTATTGATCAGGTTCTGGCGGCAAACTCGTTCATTACGTCGAATGCTGATGACCTGAACGTATCGTTTGGTGCCGCGGTAGGTAGCCGTGATCCGCGCTATGAATACACGAACGTTAGCTCGTTCAAAGACGATCTGCTGTTGAGTACCCGTTACCTGACATTGCTTCAGGGCCTGAACGATCCCCGTCTGCCGGTTTTCTTCACGAAGCCAGCGGCTAACTACGTAACGTGGGACAACGGTCAGCGCGGTACGCTGCCATCGCCGGTTTCGTCGTGGTCGCGGTACAATGCCTACGTAACTGGTGCTGGTGGCGAAGGACCGGTTCGGCTGATCACTAACTTCCAGCGTGCGTTTATCCTGGCGGAGTCGGCGCTGGTGTTAGGCACGGCTGGCGATCCGCAGACGTACTATACAGAAGGCATTCGGGCGTCGATGACTGCGGCCGGTTTAACCGCAGCGCAAATCGATGCGTATCTGACCGCTAACCCTAAAGTGGCAACGCTGACCGGTTCGACGCAGGAAAAACTGGCGCAGATCATTACGCAGAAATACATTGCCTTTACCGGAAACGGAGTTGAGCTTTGGAACGACTGGCGTCGTACGGGTTACCCAACCCAACAACCTGCTCAGAATGCAGCTGGTATCGACGCGACTCGTCCGGTACGTGCCGTGTACGTATCGTTCGAGAACGAGCGGAATCCGAACTTCCAGAACCCGGCACCGCAATCAAACGTGAAAGTTTGGTGGGACGTCGATTAATAGTAAACCTTAGTTTTTAGTCAAGCAAAACGCATGAAACTGACATTCATAAAAGGCTTCCTGTTAGCGACATTAGTGCTCACTAACTTTGCCTGCAAAGACGATTTAGAATATGGTCCGCTCGTTCGCGACAATCGTCCGGCGGTACCCGTAACGTTCCCTGGCGCCACTACCTTTGGTGGTAACCCTTTCATTGAGGTATCCGCAGCCGGTAACGGAGCGATTAAATTTACGCTCTCGATACCAGCCAGCACCGGCCGGTCAATAAAGGAGATTACAAAAGTGGCGGCTGGGGCTACGGCTATAAATCCTGGTTCGCTAAACACAGCGGCTGCTATCTTCAACGCAGCTCCGATTGCGGCTACAGGTACAACGGCGGTTTTTGAAACTACCTTGGCGGCCTTCAAAACGAAGTATCCGGCGGTAGTGACAACGCCTGGTACGGCAGCGACTCCCCGTGAGATTGCCTTTATCTTCCTGGTGACGCTGGATGACAACACCCAGATTGTTACCCAGCAGGTTCGCGCCCGGATTACTCCATAAAATCCGCTTTGCGCGTATCAATTAAAGTCCTCCGCCCAAACGGAGGGCTTTTTGTTTTTATTGAGTTAATGGCTTTTCACCGAATAAACTGGAACATGAACGTAAAATTTTAGAATACTATATCCTTCTGAGTGATAGTCTTACTCTTATATTTGTATCCCAGTTTAATGCAATTACTTTATAATTTTAAACTTACCTATCGTATGCGTAAAATTTTATTAGGTATTTGGCTGTTTTTCTTACTTATCTGCCTGCCAGCTCTGGCACAGGATGTAGTGGTTAGCGGCCGTGTCACTTCATCAGACGACGGGTCCGCCTTACCGGGTGTGACTGTACAGGTAAAAGGAGCAAATCGGGGAACGAATACCGATGCCAACGGTAACTTCCGGATTTCGGCTTCTCCCAACGGCACGTTAGTGTTCAGTTTTATTGGTTATACCTCACAGGAAGTTGCCGTTAACAACCGGTCAACGGTCAACATTTCCTTAAAAGGCGATGCGCAGCAGCTCAGCGAAGTCGTCGTTATCGGCTACGGGACCCAAAGTCGGCAGGATGCCACCGGCAGCATCGCTACGGTGAAAGGAGCGGCTATCGCTCAGATGCCTATCCAGAGCTTCGAGTCTGGTTTGGCCGGCCGTACACCGGGGGTTCAGATCACGGTTCCGAACGGCGTCCTGAATAACCCGCCGGTCTTCCGGATTCGGGGCACAAATTCAATCTCGCTAAGCTCGTACCCCTTGATCATTGTCGATGGTGTCCCTACGTTCACCGGCGATCAGGGATCTACCAACGCGCCCAGTAACCCGCTGGCCAGCATCAATCCGAACGACATTGAAAGCATGGACGTAGCCAAGGACGCGGCTGCCACGGCGATCTACGGAAGCCGGGCCGCCAACGGTGTTGTTTTCATCACGACCAAACGCGGCAAATCGGGCAAAGTTCGGGTTAACTACGACGGTTGGGTAGGTTTCTCCAATACGTATCGGTTGCCTCAGTTGCTGAACGCGCAGGAATATATCAACTATAAGACGGCAGCTGCAGCTAACAACCCGACGGCTACGGCGGTGAAGTTTACGCAGACGAACGACGCCAACGGCAACCCAATCGACACGAAATGGTACGATTACATCTATCGGCAGGGCGTCTCGCAAAGCCATAACGTAAACGTATCGGGCGGCAGCGAAAACACGAACTATTACTTCTCAGTAGGCTACACGGGTCAACAGGGGATTCTGCGCAAGAACGATTTCAACCGCATCAATACGTTGTTTAACGTCGACAGCAAACTGGGTAAACTGGTGACGATTGGCGGTAAAATCGCCTTCTCGAACGAGCAAAACCTAGCCGCCGGTTCTTCGGGCTCGCTCAACGGGGAAGCCTTCAACACCAGCGGTTTAGGCCGGGTAGGTCTGGTGCTGCCTCCGCTACTCTCGCCTTATAACAACGATGGTACGTATAATGTAAACGGCTCGGCTATCGGCTTTGCCAACAACATTGCGGGTACGTCTATTTCGTACCCAAACCCCGTTCCAACGTTAGACCTGAACCGGTCGAATACGGAGAACAATCACATTCAGTCGAATGCCTATATTCAGTTTAAGCCGCTGGACTGGATCACGCTACGGAGTACGTACGGCATTGACTACCTGCTAATTGATAATGACCTGTTCCAGGCGCCAATTTCCAGTGATGGTTACGCATCGACCGGTAACGCGGTCAGCAATTTCCGAAAGCTGAAAACCTGGTTGTGGACCAACACCGCTCAGTTTGACCGTACCATTGCCGGTGCGCATAACCTGAGCCTGCTGCTGGGTCAGGAGCAGCAGCGCACCACCACGCGCGGCTACGGACTGACCCGCCAAACGTTGTCGGATCCCGACTACACCGTGATTCAGGCGGGTTGGGTAACCAACAACGCGTCGAACCTGGCGTATGGCGAGAACTATCTGCTGTCTGCCTTCGGCCGGTTGAACTATAATTTTAAAGAGAAGTATTTCCTGAGCGGTAACTTACGCCAGGATGAGTATTCGGCATTAGGGGTCAAAAAAGGAACGTTCTATGGCCTGTCGGCGGGCTGGGAGATAGCTCAGGAAGGGTTCTGGAAATCAGCCAGCCTGGATAATGTTTTCACCAGCTTCCGGCTGCGGGCCAGCTACGGCAAAGTAGGCAACATTGGCGGTATCAATGATTACACCCCCTACTCGCTCTACGGTTCGGGTTTGTACGGTGGCGCGGCTACATTGTATTTCCAGACCGTGGGTAACTCAAGCCTTAAGTGGGAAACGAGTACAAAAACCGACCTGGGCTTTACGTTCGGCTTGCTGAACAACCGGATCACGGGTGAAGTAGCCTACTACAAAAATGATATCGACAATCTGATTCTAAACGTAGCGCAGGCTCCATCAACCGGTATTCCGGGTCCGCTTGGCCCCGTCACGAGCGTTGTGTATCCTCCGCAGAACGTGGGTAAGATGTATAACAAAGGGCTCGAACTATCGCTGAACGCCCGCATAATCAACACGCCAAATTTCCAGTGGAGCTCTAACTTCAATATTACGTTCAATAAGAACGAAGTAACGGCTCTGGCACCGGGCCTGAACGTGATTCAAACCGGTACGTCTAGTCTGGAAACCGTTAACCAGACCGCTCCGGGTTATTCGCTGGGTCAGTTGTGGGTAGTACGGACGAACGGGGTTGATCCGGCAACGGGAAAACGGATTTTCGTGAATTCAGCCGGTCAGAACGTGTATTACCAGTTCTACGCGCCATCGGGTCAGTTCAACTATTCGACTACGCCCGACGGAAAAACGCGGTATGTGAGCCCAACGGGTGGTACGTCGATTACGCAGGCTGCCGACGCGGTTATGTACGCGAACGTAAACCCGAAACAATACGGTGGCTGGGACAACAATTTCAAGTACAGGAACTTCGATCTGGGCGTTCTGCTTACCTACCAGCTCGGCTTTTCGGTGTATTACGGTACCAACGCCGGTCTGCACGATCAGCGCTTCTGGAACAACGACCGGGATGTGCTGACCGATGCCTGGCAGAAAGAAGGCGATACGGGCAAGAAATACCCACGGCCAGTCTTCAACGACAACGTATCGAACGGCTCCGCCTTCCCGCTGGACATTAACGTATTTAAAGGAGATTTCCTGAAAGTTCGCAGCGTTACGCTCGGCTACACCTTACCCAATAGCTTAACCACCAAAGCCCGCATTAACAACCTGCGCGTATACGTGAGCGGCCAGAACCTGGCGGTACTCACCAAATACCCCGGTCCAGATCCCGAAGTATCGTCGAACGGTATTGGCACTGGTAGCAATACCAGCCAGGGCGTCGACCGGAACACGATCGGTAACGCACGTACCATCACCGTTGGTCTGAGAGCTGGTTTCTAATTTTATTACAAGAAGAGCATCATGAAAACGAAATTATATTCATCAGTACTCGCTTGCACCCTGCTGCTGGGCTTAGGTTCATGCAATCGAGATTTGCTTACCCCAATTCCGCAGACAGCGGTATCCGACGCATCGGCGTTCAGCACCACCACCCGCGTCAATACCCAGCTGCTGTCGTTATACGGCGCGCTGAAAGACGGGAATTTTTACGGCGGCCGCTACCTGATTTACGGCGATATCCGGGGTGAAGATTTTATTAACGAGACCTCGAACCTGGTTACGGGTGCCGATGTGTGGAACCTGAACGCGACCAACGGAGCTACGGCTGTCGTTAACCTGTGGTATTATGCGTACCTGACCATCAACAAGTGTAACATCTTCATTGATGGTATGGCGGCCAGTGGTGCAAACATAGTCGGTGCTGAAACAGCCGCCAAGTACGTTGCCGAAGCTAAGCTGATCCGGGCGCTGAGCTATTACAGCCTGCTTCAGTATTACGCTCGTCCGTACGCCGATGGCAACGGCAACAAACCAGGCGTTCCCCTGCGGTTGAATGGAATTACGACTGTGGGTCAATCGAATCTGGCCAGAAGCACCGTAGCGGAAGTGTACACGCAGATCCTGAAAGATTTGAACGAAGCCGAAGCCGCTTTGCCCGCTACGTATACCACAGCTTCTGACAACACAACCCGTGCGCACAAGAACACGGCTATTGCCCTAAAAACGCGGGTGTATCTGACGATGCAGAACTACGCCAGCGTGATCACGGAAGCGAATAAGATCGTTAGTGCGACTGCTCCGTTCAAAGCACCTACGGGTGTTGCCCATCAGTTGCAGCCCGACATCACGACCGTGTTCACGGCTTATGTCAATCCGGAGTCTATTTTCTCGATGCCGATGACCTCGACAACGGGCGACTTTCCGGGTACGCAGAACCAGCTGGCGTATTACTATTCGCCGACTTCGGCCAACGGTGGCGTCGGTAATGCCGAGTACTCGTTGAACCCGAAAGGCATTATTGCCGAACCAAGCTGGACAGCCACCGACAAGCGCCGGTCGCTGATCCGCCAAACGGGCACGGGCGCTACGGCGAAAAGCTGGCTGACGAAGTACAAAGCGGCTAGCCCCTACACCGACTACGTGCCGGTGATTCGTTACGCGGAGGTGTTACTGAACCTGGCAGAAGCTAAAGTGCGCAGCACGAACACCGTTGACCCGCAGGCCGTTGCCCTGCTGAGTGCCGTACGTAACCGGTCGGATGCGGCTACAACTTATACCGCAGCTAACTTTGCCTCGGCTACCGATTTAGCGAATGCGATTCTGCTGGAACGGCGGATCGAGTTTCTGGGCGAAGGCTTACGAAATAACGATTTGGTTCGCTTGCTGCAGCCCATTCCGGCTAAGGGAACGGCCCCGGCCAAAGGCCCAACGGAATCCGGGTACATCTGGCCAATTTCGTCGACCGAACTGGCGCTGAACAATCTGGCTACGGATAACTAGCAATTGCGTAACCGCTTTAAAGAAGCCTTCCGTTAGCGCGGAGGGCTTTTTGTTTTTAGCTTTTTGCGGACAAATGATCACTAAATCAGTTATGTCCTTAGAACACCCCACGAGCTCGTTGCTCAGCGTTATCCTACAGACCACTGCACATTTCATTATACATTGATGCTCAACTCAAGAATCGCCGGTATTGGTCATTTTCTACCCGAACGAGTCGTTCCGAATGCCGAGTTAGCCCCTCGAATGGAGGTCGATGCGGCCTGGATTGAAGAACGAACGGGCATTCGCGAACGCCGATTTGCCAAATCGGGCGAAGAAACGGCGACGACACTCGGTACCGAAGCCGCCCGCATGGCCATTGACCGGGCGGGTATTACGCCGAACGATATTGATTTCATTGTATTTGCGACCATGAGCGCCGATTATTTAGTGCCGGGCTGTGGAGTACTGCTTCAGCGGGAGTTAGGCATTACCCGCAACGAGGTTGGAGCACTCGACATCCGAAATCAGTGCTCCGGCTTTCTATACGCGCTCTCTGTGGCCGATAAGTTCATTAAAACCGGAACGTATCGAAACATCCTGGTCGTTGGGGCGGAGCGGCAGTCGTTTAACCTCGACTATAGTGCGCGGGGTCGCGACGTAGCCGTTTTATTTGCCGATGGGGCCGGAGCGGTCGTACTGCAACCTACCGACGAAGCGGGCCGGGGCATTCTGTCGACGCATCTGCACGCTGATGGCACCTATGCCGAGGAATTGTCGATCATCAATCCGGGCAGTCACGGAAATTATCATTTCAACAAATACAAGCCGCAGTACCTCGACGCCGAGCACGCCTTTATCCATCCGAACGACGGTCCGTTCGAGCTGCCTCATCTGTTTACGGGTGTGTTCAAAGGATTACAGGTCGTAAAAAAAGCATTTGAAAAGTTTCCGCAGGTCATCTGCGAAGCGGTTTGTGCCAATGGCTATACGCTTGATGACGTTGATTTTTTTGTGATGCATCAGGCTAATCTGCGTATCTTAGAAAGCGTGCAGCGCAAGATGAACTTACCGGCCAGCAAACTGTGGAACAACATCCAGCACTACGGCAACACAACGTCGGCTTCGGTTCCGATTGCGCTGAGCGAACTTTGGCAAGCCGGTAAAATTCAGGATGGTCAGCTCATCTGTTTATCGGCATTTGGCAGCGGCTTTACCTGGGCCTCGGCGTTGATACGTTGGTAGACATAAAGAGCGAAAGAGTGAATGAGCGAAAGAGTGCTTGCATGAGCGATATTCGTTAGTCACCCTTTCGCTCATTCACTCCGCTTCGGCGACGGTCCGCCGTTGCGGTCCTATTCACTCTTTGACCTATGCAAGTCGGCGATACGTATAGCTACCGGTATCATTTTTCACAGGACGACGTCCGCAAATTCGCCGAGGTAACCGGCGACGATAATCCGCTTCACCTTGACCCGGAATTTGCGGCCACAACGACCTTTAAACGCCCCATCATGCACGGCATGTTAAGCGCCAGCGTATTTGCCCGCGTCTTCGGTCGGGACTTTGGCGGTACGGGGGGTGTTCACCTCTCGCAGATGCTGGAGTTCGTCCGGCCTATGTACCCGGATACCGACTACGAAGCGCGGTTTGAGTGTAAGTCCATCGACACGAAGCGACACACCGCCGAAATCAGCTGCAATGTGGTTGATCCCGCCACGGGCAAAACCACATTGCGCGGTACAGGGATTGTGTTCCACAAAGAGATGTTCGTCTGATCAGACCGTTGACCATACTATGATAACGCGAATCGCTGCTCTGCTGATTTTATCCAGTCTTCTGGGATTTTCGCACGTTGCCCAGGCTCAACTGCCCATTCGTAATTCGCGCTGGCAGGGCACCATATTGACGGATGTACGCGTGTTTCTGACGTTTCGTAGCGATACCCTTTACATTAACTCGCAGGCCGACCGCACGCCCATCGAAACCATGCAGTATGAGCAGTTGGGCGATACCCTTACAATTCGGAAGATTGCGGGTCAGAATCCCTGTGGCACCAGCATTACAGGCTTCTATCGAATTGCTTATCTGAACAACGGCGAGCAGTTCTCGATTCTACCCATTCGGGACGACTGCCTGGAGCGTCAGAACAGTTTCGATGCCAAAACGCTGTTCACGCGGGTACGTAGCAGTGCAAACCAGCCTCCCCGCAACTGGCCTTACCTCGACCCAGCGGCCGATTCAGTAGCTGGTATGAGTTTATATAAGGCGTATGCGTTGCTAAAAGGGCTCACCCCTACTCCGGTCATCGTGGGCGTACTCGACTCAGGCGTTGACCTGGCGCACGAGGATTTGAAAGATGTGATCTGGACCAATCCGAAGGAAATACCCGGCAACGGTACTGACGACGACAAAAACGGCTACGCGGATGACATAAACGGCTGGAATTTTATGGGTGCCAAAGATGGCACTACATATGAATACGACCAACCGGAAATTACGCAGACGTATCTGCTGCTAAAAGCCAAATACGATAGGGCGAATCCAGCCAGACTCAGTCCTTACGAGAAACGGCAGTACGATACGTATCAGGCGGCAAAAAAACAGTATCTGCAACGCTACCAGGCCGGACGACCCAAACGGCTGGCTTTTGCCGATACCGCCCGGTTCTGGCGCATAGCCAATCAGCTTTCTGCCCGGCTGCCCGGCACCGGTATCACCCGGCAAACCATCCGGGCCGTTGACCTGGGCCGAGATTCAGCCGCTATCGCCATCCGAAATGTGCTGGCCGACGTGTACGACCCGCAGTACGGTACGTTCGATACGTACCTTGGAATTATCCGCGAGAACTGGACCCGGTTTCGGCAACTGTCGGCGGGGGAAGCCGAGATTGCGTTCAACCCTGACTACAGCGCTCGTAAAGCCGTTGGCGACGATCCAACTAACCCTACGGAACGGTATTACGGAAGCCCAACCATGCGCATTGGTCAGTCGCAGCAACTGGCGGTACATGGCAGCCACGTAGCGGGTATTATTGGGGCCAAACGGGGCAACGGCCGTGGCATTGATGGGGTAGCTGATGCCGTACGTATTATGCCCGTATCGGTTGTGCCCGCCAATGGCGATGAGCGTGACAAAGACGTAGCGAACGGCATCCGTTACGCGGTTGAGAACGGGGCCAAAGTCATCAATATGAGTTTTGGCAAACGATTATCGCCGTTCAAAGCCCAGGTTGATGCCGCCATTCGCTTCGCTGAAGAACAGGATGTGCTCATTGTTCATGCCGCCGGAAATAACGGTGAGAACTATGATTCGATCCCCGCCTATCCATCAGCCCGGTACGAGAACGGGCAGGTGGCGCAGAATGTCCTGGTTGTTGGTAACAGTACGTGGCGCATCGGGTCCGGGTTGCCCAGCCGCTCCTCCAATTATGGCGTCGAGACGGTTGATCTGTTTGCGCCGGGCACCGAGATTCTGTCTACGTTGCCGAACAATCAGTACGCCAGCTTTTCGGGTACAAGCATGGCGGCTCCGAACGCAGCGGGGGTTGCCGCCCTCCTCCGCGCTTACTTCCCGAAGCTCTCGGCAGTACAGGTGAAAGACATCCTCCTGAGAAGCAGCTATAAGCCGGAGGTTATGGTACGAAAACCGGGGCGCTCAGCCGATATGGTCCCTTTTAAGAACCTGAGTCGTTCGGGCGGCTTACTCAACGCCTATGAAGCGGTGAAGCTGGCGATGGGTATGTAAATCTCTTATGTCCCGCAAAAAAACAGTCTATACCGTTTAGTCATTTCGTTTGATGAAATACGGCGAATAGCTTACCATTGTGCTATTGTCTGTTAGGAAATATAGCTATTACAAAGCATATCCACTTAACTATTTATTGCTGATTATCAACAAGATGTGGTTAAGTGAATTGGCGTACTTGTATATGTTGGGTGAACCGGCCAAAATGTGCTTGCAAGGCAGGTTACTGGCGACAGGGCGCACGTCTCAAAAGTGAGCTTTGGGGCTCGTTTGTCAGCTTCGGTCGACACGAGTTATACGTAATTTAGTTAACCTTACAATATATAAACAGGAGTGGGAACACAATCGACAGTCTATGGCCGAATTACAGTCAACAAAGACTTTGATAAAGTAAAAACGTATTTCGAACAAATGCCGATTGATGATTCCTTTTTATACATTTCTCCAGAAATGTTTAAAGTTGGAACAACGACAGGGCGATTATTTTATGAGGAGCTTATTATAACATTTGGTGCTACTTATAAAGCTGTTGAAGACTTTTGGACAGAATACGTTCTAAAATTTGAACGCATTTTAGAAGACATAGAGTTTGTTAGTGTCGTCATGCATCTTGAGACAGAATTTATGGGGACTTACAGTTTTTTTTGGCTTTCCAAGGCGTCCGGCTATAGTGTTGACAACAGCGACAGGATGATTGAAATGCCCAAATGGTTTTTTGGCGTTGGAAGCAGAAATATGTGGGGACACCTAATTGAATTAGAAGGAAACAAACATGATTACCCGTTTGGCTTTTCTTATCCAGTTCAAATTGCTCTTGTGTCTCAGAAAACAAATTAATTTCAGAATGAGCGTTTTGTGCGCTCTGGTGGGGAAGCTTCCCGTCGACAGGACGCTCGCCGATAAGGAGGGTTTGCAGCCCAACTGCCACCGTGTTCGCCAGCGAACGAACCCAGAAGTACTGTTAAATTGCTCTTTTTAAGGATGCTTGATTATCAGACAGTTGCAATTTAACAGTACATCCTAACAAGGGGTGTAAAGGTTGACACTAGGTTCGTTCAGGTAAGTGGCGTCATCATCCATCAGCCCTTGTTGTCGTTGGGCGAGTTGAACAAACTACTTCAGCATATAAGTCGTGGGCGACCGGAGAAAGTGAAACCGGCCTGTGTACAAATAAAAAGTCACTTACAAGTTTTACCTCATAAGTGACTGCTTTAAACGTGACCCCGGACAGGCTCGAACTGTCGACCCATTGATTAAGAGTCAATTGCTCTACCAACTGAGCTACGGAGTCATTTACACGTGCAAATTTAACCGATGATCTGGTTAATAAGTGCCTGTTCAGGACAATTAACCGAAACCAGGCCACGTATGTTCCTTATGTGTTCGCGAATTGATACTCGTTAGTCAATTGACTCCAACTTTAGCTACCAATCCACTTCCTGTTGGTCGTGCCAGAACTTGCCGGTTTCGGATTGAGCCGCTTCCGTTGCCAGCCAAACGATGGTTTCAGCCCCTTTCTCAACCGGACGACTCGCATTGGGTCCACCCATATCGGTACGTACCCAGCCCGGATCAACGCAGTTCACGGCGACGTTATGCTGCTTCAGCGCACCCGCAAACTGCTTGGTAACGGCGTTCAGCGCGGTTTTTGAGATGCTATACGCCGGTGCATACGTATGCATGCTCGTCAGCGCGCCCGCCCCGCTTGATACGTTGATAATGCGTCCCCCGGTTTGGCTGCGCTGTAGTTGCGGCAAAAAATCCTGAATAACTAATATCGGTCCGATAACATTCGCCTTGAACGTCCGCTCCAGCATTTCGGCGTTCAGTTTCAGGATGTTCTCTCCGTGATCTTCCAGAACGGCTGCGTTGTTGATCAGCACATCGAGGTGATCCGCTTTTTGCGAGAACGTACCACAGGCATTTTTGATACTGACCGGATCAGTTACATCAAGGTGGATAAACGTGGCCTCGTAGCCCTCACTGCACAATTCTTCGGCGGTTTCCCGGCCTTTCGTCATATCGCGGGCACCAATAAATACAGCAAATCCCTGCTGGGCCAGTTGCCGGGCAATCTCTTTGCCGATGCCTTTATTAGCGCCCGTAATCAGCGCCGTACGTTGATGTTCAGTTTTCATAGTACTCATCTTACTCCCGCGAGGCCTAAATTGTTTACCAGAAAACAACCGTATGCTCAACTGCCCGACCGTTTCCTCAGTGCTGTTACGGATTTTGATACTTTAGCGACTAATCTTACATAACCAGTATCTGACTACGTATCCAATGAAACGCTATTATTCATTTCTGATTCTGAGTTTGTTACCCATCAGCCTATCGGTCGCTCAGAACAGCACAACAAAGCCGGGCACTACAAGTCGGTCGGCGGTTAAACCACCGGCTACTCGCCCCGCAGCGACGGATGCCTCCTCCACTGATCAGGCGGGTTCATCTACTCAGTCGACTTCTTCGAATCGGAGGCAGGAACTCTACGATCAGTATCACAGCCAAACTAAGAAACCAGCCGCCCAGGCACCAACTTCGTCGCCAGTGGTAGCCAGTCAGGCAGCCGTCGAAACCGAGACTCAGAAGCCCGTCATGGCCCAGACGTCCAGCCGAACGCAGTCATCAGCAGCGGCCTCACCCAAGGATGACGGCAGTTCATCGGGCGTTCGGATCGGTATTCGGGGTGGCGTTACGTATCTGGCTTATACCGAAGAAAATTCATTCGCTAAACCAGCGGTTGGGTTTGTGGGCGGCATATCCTTTACTTTTGGGAAAGGGGCACTCTCATTTCAACCCGAAATCAATTACGCCCGGTATAGCTCGAAAATCACTGTTCTGGGATTTTCATCAACTATTGCGGCTGATCAAATCGAAGTGCCTTTATTCCTCAAGATTTCGTCCGGTACCTATGAGGGTAACCGTTTCTTTCTGAATGTAGGGCCGTATGGCTCTTATTTGGCCAGCGCCCGTGCTGATGGTCAGAAAGAATCGCTGGATGGAACATCAGGCCGATTTGGCTTTGGAGCGGCTGCTGGTGTAGGAGCGGCTATACTGGCGGGTCCTGGTCACTTTACAGTCGAAGTTCGTGGTCATTATCCACTAGGCGACATCGACAACGGCTTTGCCACCGATGCGAATATAATTTTCTGTCAGGCAGCCGTTGGCTATATATTTCCCCTAGGTGGCCGATAGCCTATAAATTTCTCATAGAGTGGGTTATAGAATGGCAACGGCCGCCTGGGTGTTGCCATTTTTGTTTTGCCAATTTTTAGTTAGCTAGCCACATAGCCTCATCGTTACGTGGCTTCGCTCCTGTGTACTCACACAAACGGCATCGTTTTCTCCCAGAGCCACCTGGCTTTCTCGTCGGTAATGTCCCGATTATGGGTGGTTTTCGGTCGGCTATCGGCGAAGAGAGCGCCGTTGTTACGTTCCCCAATCAGTTTGAGCGGAGCGGATGCCAGAAAGATCGAGGTTTCGGCGCCCCTCTCCGGCGAACGCATTAGTGGTCCCGCCAACGCGAACACTTTCCCTAGCAAACCCGGCGTATCGGCCCCAAAATTTGTGCGAACGGCTCCCGGATGCACCGAGTACGATACAATACCCTCGCTGGCCAGGCGATGGGCGAGTTCTTTGGCAAACAGCAGGTTAGCTAGTTTATCGTCACAATACGCGAAGGTAGGAGACAAGTCGTCGATCTTCCGGAAAAAGCGGGACGTCCGGCCACCCAGGTAGGCCGCTGACGAAAGCGTAATGATTCGGGCAGGTTCGCCGGTAGCCTTTGCCGCTTTTAAGACATCGAGCAGGTGATGGGTGAGTACAAAATGGCCGATATGGCTGGCATAAAACGATTTTTCGATGCCGTCAACGAACTCCAGGCGGGCAGGTGTGTAGCCCGCGTTGTTGATAAGTACGTCAATTTTAGGGTAAGTTGATTTTATATCCTGAGCCACTTGACGTACGGAATCAAGATCGGCCAGATCAACCAGAAATAAGTCGACTTTCACGGCCGGATTGGCCCGCTGTACTTCGGCCTGCGCGGCAAGCCCTTTTTGCCGGTTCCGACATAGTAAAATTAAATTGAACGACCGTTGAGCGAGTGCTTTGGCCGTGGCTAAGCCAATGCCGGAGTTGGCACCGGTAATAAGAGCGGTTTTCATAACGATTTATGCAGTACGATGTATGAGTACCTACTGACTCCTTCGACCTGAAGGTTCAGCAGATGCTCATACATCGTAACTCATAAATCACCGATCAGTTTAGCCCTGCTTGCGAATCCTGGACAGACCGTTGGCAATCTGCGACTTCACGGTTGGGTTACCGGTGTAATTCACCGTGCTAACGCCATCTGCCTCAGCCGTTAAGGTTTCGGTTACGTGAATGTCGGCGCGGCTGGCCCCGTCGAGTCGGATATCGGCGCGGGCTACTGTCAACTTACTGGCATCCAGATTTCCGGCGCCCGACATTTGGATATCAGCTTCGGTAGTTTTCCCCTGAAGGCTGGCTCGGGAACCATCTCTGACAATTAGTTTCAGCGTTTTTGCCGCAATGGGAGCGGTTAAGCGGCTGCCTGTCTCTACGGTCGCGGTCAGGTTGTTGGACTTAATCGGCAGTTCAGATTCGACCGTGCAGCCTGTGCTCACCAGAATTCGGTCGAGTTTCGGTACGTGAATGGTTACCGTAACACCTTTGGTCTGGTTATAGCTTTTATTCTGCGCCAGCATAACGGTCAGCTCGCCGTTTTTAACCTCGGTCACTACATGCTCCAGAATATTGCTTTCTCCTTCCAGATCCGCCGTGCCCGCGTCGCCGGTAACGATACGTACGCGCATACCAACCCGCACGTTTAGTTTGTCGAAGCTGCCGACCGTCCGCTGCTGCTTGACGATCTCGCCATTACCCACAATGGCATTCGCATTCTGCCCGTACACCAGGGGGCTCGCCAGGGCCGTTAGCGCCACAATCAAAGCCGTATTAATGAGTTTCATCTGTTCTAAAAAGTTCTAAGTTTAGTTGAATGACGCAATCCGAAGCCGGAACGTTGCTCTATCAGTCCAAGATACTAGAACTTTCTCTTTATCGGCTTATCCGCTGGGGAATAAAGAGCAACCGGGCTCAATACGTTCGGGGCTGTTTATTTTCCGGATTACGTCCGGTGAGGAGCCATACCTGAACCGATAAGCCAACAAAAAACCGGATAACCTGTTCGGCCATCCGGTTCTGGTAGGTGTGGTTGGTGAGGGCGTTACGCTTTATACGCCGGTGCAAATTCGTTTGTAGCAAACTCGTCAAGCTTTATCTTCCCATAAACAGGTTTGTTCCTGAAGAAATCAGCCTGCATTGTTCCATCCCGCATGGACTGCCCAAGCCAGGTATAATTCTGAGCCATTTCCGGACTGAATCCCGCCTGCAGGAACCCCTGCGTACTTTGTTCATCCGAGAACACAACCCAGGGCAGATCAGGTTTGCCGATGGCTTCGCCCAGTACGTTGGCAATTTCGGAACCGGTTCGTTCGTCACTGGAAATGTAGCGTACCCGCTGGCCCGTAAAATCAAGGTTGAGCAGTTCCTGCAGGGCGACTTCGGCAATATCATCGGTATGGGTCAGGAGAATGGGCTCCTCACCAAAGTTACTTCCCATCATCCCCATAGCCTTGACCATGCCGATCAGACCCGACAAGTTATACATGAAATAAGACGGACGCAGCAGCTTTATATTCAGCCCCGCAACCTGTTTCAGTTTCTGCTCGGCATCATACAATCCGTCAACGGGACCGGTACCTTCGCCCAGGTCGGCCCCAACGCTGCTCAGCAGCACCGCAAATCGAATGTCGTTCGCCCGAATGGCGGCAATGTAATTGTCGATAATCTGGTTCTGGTACGTTCGCAAATCCGGGATGCCCCGTTTTCCGGGTATGAGCAGATAAACCGCATCCGCTTCGGCAAAGGCCTGTGTCAGAAACGCAACGTCTTCAATGGTACCCACAGCGGCCTTTGCACCGAGCGCTTCAATCGCTGGAACGTTGTCCTGCTTACTGGTAACAACTGTTACGGTATGGCCTGCCTTGACCAACCCCTCGGTAATCGGCTTGCCGGTATGGCCAATCGAACCCGTGATAACGTACTGCATACCTGATCGCTTAATAATTAGAATAGAAGTTTCCAGCCATTGAAGAACAGGTCTTTACCCGGCTGACCGGACCAGTGCTGTGTGGTCGTTTCGGCCTCAGGTTCGTGTATTTCATGTTTGTCTTTCTCGACTACAATAGCCGAAATCCCTTCTTTGGCCAATAGTCGGCACACATCTTTGGTGGTAGCCTTTGCCTTGCCCGACACGAGGCATACCGTTTCGTCGTTAGTTTTCATAATGATCTGGCTGTTTAGTTTGCTTGCACATACAATAACTTTCATTAAAAAAACGGTTAAGGCTCATCGAGCGCCTTGGCCGCTTTGAATACCTGCTGGGTTAACTGGCAAACGTTCTGCTCACCAATCAACTGCGAATACCGGGCCCCTACCCGATTCCAGGCTTCGGAAACCGCTGGTTTTATTTCCTCACCAGCGGGCGTGGAATAAATCAGGGTCTTTTTTCCTTCCGATTCCCGCCGAACCAGTTGTTTCTGTTCCAGCTTCTCAACCAACCGGGTGATGGTCGATGGAGTCAGGCATAACCTTTCGCTTAGCTCGGATGGGGTTATACCGGGCTGATCAACCACTTCGCACAGCAGATAAGCGTGGGAGTACGAAAGACCAAAGCGTCCGAACTCCTCGTCGCCAATCGCCGTGATGGCTCTTGCTAAGGCATTGGCCGAAAACAGTAAACACGCACTGTAGCGGGTTTCAGTTTTCGACTCCTGGTCCGTAGCTATGTTAGCGTCTTGGTTCATATATCTTCTGTCTATTGAGAGACAAAAGTAAGGTATAATATTTGTATGTGCAAACAACAAGATAAAAAAAGAGTTGATCGGGCAACTATCCAGTCTCGATCAACTCTTTCTTAATCTATTTCAGGGGTAGATGTACTTCGGTCATCATACAGCGTGCCGAACCTCCGCCATTGGCTTCGACCATCGACAGATCAAAATGCAGCAACGTAGCATAGTCGTCCAGCAGATCGATCTGCTTGGCGGTCAGTGACTCAAACGCCCGTGTCGACATAACCAGCAGTTTCTGGCCTTTTTGGGTTGTGATCATGAGCATATTACCGGCAAAATTGGCCATCTGCTCCAGCGAAATGTCGATGATCCGCTTGTTGAGTCGCTCCAGTTCCTGCCGAACCATGAGCCGTTCATCGGGATTACTGATCGCGGCCAGGCACACAACCACAAACGTATCGGCAATGCACATCAGTACGTTGGTGTGGTAGATAGGCTTACCGTTTTGGTCGGCGGCATGAAACGATAAAGTCCGGTAACCAGTCTGGCGGCTGAACTCTGCCAGCACGTCGGGGTGCGTTCGGGGTGACAGGCTGGCAAAGGCGACGCGGTGCATCCGGTCGAGTACCATGCTGCCGGTCCCTTCCAGAAATTTACCTTCCTGTTCGAAATGAGTCAGATCAACGACTTTTGCTACGTGGTAACGCTTGGCCAGATCGTCAATAATGTCGGTCCTCCGTTCCAGTCTCCGGTTTTCGGCCTGCATCGGATACAGCACAACCGTACCGCTGGCGTGAAACGATACCCAGTTGTTCGGAAAAATGGAGTCCGGCGTGTACGGCTCTACCGTATCGTCATAGACCATAACGTCTACACCGATTGCCCGGAGCTGACGTACCATCTCGTCGAATTCGCGCTGGGCGTCTTCCTGGGCTACGTCCTTCGTCTGCGCGGCCATTTTTATGTCCTGAAACGCGTTCGATTCGGCGGTTTGCTCGTTGAAACCAAAGCGAACAGGGCGAATCATGAGTATACGGGAAGTAGCTTGCGATTGCATAAGAAGTTAACCAGTTGATCAGTCAGTATTGTCGAAAGAGTAAGCAAATTAGTATTGATAGCGCAATTGATTACCAAGTCGGCAAAACTTTTGGCACTGCAACCGTTTTTTCGGAGTACATAAAACTGCTGCGTTCGCTTATCAACGGCATCGTTCTGACTTGACTACACGTCGTGCCTCCGGGTTCAGCAGCGGACGATTCTCTGCCTGTTCAAAGACTGACCCACTAACCATAGACAAGACGTACATTTTTCAGAAAGCCGGTACTACTACCCGTTAATCAACCTATGAACTAACTGACAAACAGACCTGTTGCATTTGCCTATCCTGAAAACGATCATTAACTTGGCGTTGTCATCTTCCGGCGATTTTACTCCGCCTGCCCAATTCATAAAACCTATTTCTTACTTAACTCTTTACACGAATGCCACACATTGCATTACCCGAGGGATTACCCGGTATTGTAGGGCCTATGGCTTTTAGCCCCGAAACGACCAAACCCCTGAACGCCTTAGCCGAAGTATTGTTACGTACCAACGCCAGTGACTCACTGACGCAGGGCGAACGTGAGCTGATAGCCTCGTATACGTCCCGGCAGAACGACTGCTTCTTCTGCTCGACTTGTCACGGAGCGGTTGCTGACTACGTACTCGGGCGAGAGAATCAGACCGTAGCTCAGGTTTGGGCCGACCCTACCACAGCGCCGATATCCGATAAACTAAAAACCTTACTCGTCATAGCGGACAGTGTGCGGCAAGGCGGTAAACACGTTACGCCCGACCAAATAGCCCACGCCCGCGCACAGGGTGCAACCGATCGGGATATTCACGATACTGTATTGATTGCGGCCGCTTTCTGCATGTTTAACCGTTACGTGGATGGCCTGGCAACCTGGGCTCCGGCCGACCCGGCGGCTTATCTGGATATGGCAGAATCCCTGGCTACAAGAGGGTATCCGGCTTCGGTTGAAGCGCAGCCCGCTTAAGCTAAAAATTTCTACAAATCAGTTGCTGACGCTTATCCCCGCCACGGCGTCAGCTTTTCATGTATAATTAAAGAAGGCCCGCTAGTGTGAACTGGCGGGCCTTTACTGCAAGCACGTTCTTGCTCGGACACTTTACACCTCCTCCCGCAACAACGGTAAGCTCATGCAGTGCGAACCACCACGAGCGCGGCTTAATTCGGCCGATGGCAACATAATAAACGTATTTTTGATGGTATCGGGTGCTGCGTCGCCCCGTTCGAATCGGTCCAGCAACGTAGCGGCTTCCACTACATCAAACCCGGCTTCGCGAAAGGCCTCAGCGGTTTTCTGGTTGCGGTCGTAGCCAACCACAACCCCATCTTTCAGGGCCAGCAAATTGCAGGAATCAGTCCACTGCTCGCGGGCTCCGAACGGAAACTCGTTGTTACCCGAGTAAATGAACTGTACTGGCTCCGTTACGCCCAGGTCGTTTACGCTGATCGAAGCCAGCAGATCTTCGAGGTTCTCCAGCTCAACAGGTTTCTGTTCCTGGCCTTTCGTGAACTGTAAAATTTTCAACTCTTCCGAAACGTCCTTCGGCGCAAAAAAATGAATAACGTCGCTTTTTTTGGCTTCGTCGCCGGTTCGCGCCAATGACCCCAGCAACACCCACACGTTACGTTTCACCTGCGTAAAAATGGTGTCGATGTGCATGTAATCGCGTTTCTTGGGAATTTTAACGATTGTAACCGTATCGACCAGATCTTTGGCAAATACCAGCCGCATCACCTGCTGGGCTGCGTACAAGGTAGTTCGTTCGCTAACACCGACGATCAGGTGCCGCCGGGCAATCATCATCACATCTCCGCCCTCCAGGGTCGAACGGGTAACATCGCGATCAACATCTGCATCGGGCAACAGAAACGCGTGCTCGTTGTCAGGTATTTCAATAATGTTCTCCCGATAATCGGCAAAAAGCGGATGGTGAAAGAAAATATACTGAGCCAACAGCGCTTCGCGCGTACGGGCCAGTTTAGCCGGTTTATTCAGCAGAATATGATCGTTGATAACGATACCGATGTCGCGCGTAAAAATAAAATTCGGCAGGGGCGCAAACAGCATGGTCCGGTCGGGCAGCGAACCTGAAATCATGATTTTGGCCAGTTCCACAGGCTCGTATTCATTAAGCAATTGCTGCGTGCGGAACGATGTACGCTCGATGCCGCAAATAGCCGCGACCATACGCGTACGGATGCCCTGGTCAGCTAAGATATCAGACAACAGACATTGAATGTCAATTACCTTATCGGACCGGAAGTAATCGTCATCGTCGGGTTTAAAGAATGAACGACTGGAATCAGGGCCCAGCTTTTTTATCTGACCACGTACTTTGTCCGGGTCAAGGAAGTACAGAAGAATTTTAACGTAGTAATCATACTCATCCCGGCGCATCATGTCGAGGTGAACGATGTCTTCAAACAGCCAATCCTGCGCTTTTGACGGGATCACTTTTCCCAATCCCCGATCGGGGCTGTGAATAAGCAACCGTTTTAAGGTACCTATTTCTGACGATACGTTTATGCGGCCCGCCGGTGCATGAGCCGGATCGGCGCTCGTTGATGCAGCCGTACCAGAGGTATCGATGAGCGGGTTAGCAGCCACCAGATCTTCGGTTTCCAGAGCGTGTTTTCCAATCTTCATTTCATTTGAACCAGTTAGCATATAGACCTTGGTTCCTGTTCGCAAGGTACGGCTTTAGCGCGAGAAGACGGAAAGTAACTAAATATTCACAATTACAAGTGTTTACATATTTTATGTTTAATAATACATCAATCAATTAAAATGTATTGACCGATATACGTAATAAGTGCGGTTGGCATACATTTTGACACGTGCTGACGGTAACGTCTGGTCAACGGATCAACTGACCAACGCCTTGTCTTTTGACGGAGTAACAACGAATTCAGAAAACACACCACAATGGAAAATGACAAGTAGCTCGTCATTTTAGCCAAATATGCTGACTGCTCAACTATGCAACCAGATGGATTATGCTAACATTTACTACAAACAGGCTTATTAAATTCCAGTGGCTTACAGTTGCCTTGCTATTTAGTTCTTTAGTGAGCCTGGCGCAGCCTGGCGTATCCAATCCAGGTCTTACGCTCAACAAACTGGTTAACAAGTCAAAGGCTAGCGTGGGCGGAATACTGACCTATACTATAGTATTAACAAATACCGGTAGCACTTCGGCATCAACCACGGTTCGCGACTCACTCGGTCAGGGGGTTTCCTACATTCCCGGATCGGCAGTATCCCCCCAAAACACTAATTTTACCGTTGGCTCACCGATCAATCTTTGGAACGTAACGTCACTAAGCGGAGGACAAAGTCTGTCGTTAACGTATCAGGTTAAAGTAGATAGTGTTGGCGTTCTCTACAATAAAGCCACCATACCCGGCGACACTGCGGTAGCCTGTACCAGTGTTCCGGTTACGGTTTGCACAGGCGATCAGTATACGTTTCGCTTGACGGGCCCGGCTGGCCGGAGCAAGTACCAGTGGTTTCGTACAGTAGATGGAGTAACGACTGAAATCACCACCTCCACTACCAATACCTTAGACATCACTCAGCCCGGCGAATACAAACTTTCGATCGACAATGAGGATGGGAAATGTCCGGATTTCAGTTGCTGTCCTTTTATAATAGAAGAAAATCCTCTGCCTAGCTTCACGGTTACAACCGTATCGACCAGTTGCGTAAGCGGCAGCTCCCTAATTGGCGGTCAGATTGTATTAGCTAATTTCACCAGTACGTATACGTATCAGTATTCGGAAGGAAGTGATTTCAACGCCAGCGCTTCGTTATCGGGCTCGCCCAAACCGGTTCCCGCTACTGGAATTATCGCCAGCAACTTACCAAACCCAACTGCGGCCAAACAGTACACCGTGCGGGTATACAACCCATCGGGGTGCTACCTGGATAGAACCGTTACGCTAGCACCAGCGAATTGCCAACAGATACCAGCTTTAGCCTTAGCCATTACGCCTACCGAGTGTCTATCTGCCATCAACCAGTATAGTGTGAGTGGTAGCCTTTCGTTGACCAATGCTATCGCCAGTTCTTTAACCATTACGGATGGCACTGTGAGCCAAGTAGTCTCGGTGAGTGCAGGGCAAAGCAGTGCTAACTTCAGCCTGAGCGGGCTCACCTCCGGCATATCCACCCATACGGTCACTGTCAGTGGACAGGGTTATACACCTGCTAGTCTGATCTACACCGCACCGGCTTCCTGCTCAGTCACCCCGGCTCCTGTGCTAACTATGGCCATCACGCCTTCAGAGTGTTTATCGGCCACTAACCAGTACAGTGTTAGCGGTACAGTGTCCTTGACCAACGCCGTAGCCAGCTCACTC